>NZ_JACHDC010000024.1:0-161129 GCF_014200875.1 Paraburkholderia sp. HC6.4b | reverse complement strand
ACCCAACAACAGCGGGCCGTAACCGCCCCCTGTTGTTGGCGCATTTATTCAACCTTGCGCCGCCATCTGGTGGCGCTTTTACACCGCCGCTAACAACCGGCCGTAGTTGCGGGTCGGGATGAGTTCTGCGGGGAGATGGCGATGTCGGTACTGTCTGCTGTAGCAGAGTTCGAGCGCGACCTACTGTTGGAGCGGACGGCGGCAGGAATTGCGTGCGCGAGAGACGCCGGCAAGGTGCTGGGTCGTCCCCGTGCGCTCAACGACAGGCCAGAGGCGTTGGCGCGCGCACGGCTTGCGGAGGGGCAGTCCGTTTCAGCCATTGCCCGTGAATTGAACACGAGCCGCCAAACTGTCATGCGCCTACGCGCCCGTTCGGATAAGCAAGGGATTGGCTGAAGTGGCCACCGCCCGATTTTGCAACCGGTTGCAAAGCTTGGGTTGTTCCGGCTCATGGGATGCCGGCTAGGCTTCCTGCTTCAGCACGCTGCGGGGCGTCTCAGAACGGCCATCTACTGCCGTTCGTCCGCGAGCGCAAAGTGACGTTCAAACGTCGGCTTCACACCAGACAGCTGCCGCCCCCCATCCACGCGTCGGGCTATCAACTCGGAAAGGTGCGTTCTGTGTGACACAAACGATCACAAGGGTGAAACAACTGGCGGCGATATACCGATACTCGACCGGCCAGACAATGTCAGCGGAGATATCGTCTGGTCGGCCCGACCATGGGAATGATTCTCCGGGGCAAGTGGAACCTCAAGCCTGCGCCTTTGGCGCACCGCACCGCGGCTTTGGGCTTGACCTTCTCCTCGCCCCCAAACGACAGCCATCAAGTCAGGAATGACAAAATGAACCGACACTGTCTGTCGAGTCAAATTCGGCTGACTACAATTTAAAGAGGAGAGACGACAAACGCCGGCATCCGCCTTTTCTCTGCGATTGCCTTAAGAAACACATCGGCCGTCTTGAGGGCTTCTGCAATCGTCACGTCCATATCCAGATAGCGGTATGTACCCAGTCGGCCAACGAAGGTCACGTTCTGCTGCGCTTCGGCAAGTTTGACGTAATCGCCTAAAAGCGCCTTGTCCTCGACCAGACGGATTGGATAGTACGGTGTGTCTCCAGGCTCGGCGAGGCTGCTGAATTCCTTGAACACAACCGTCTGCTCATGGGTTTCCCAAGGTGCAAAGTGCTTATGTTCGGTAATGCGCGTGTATGGCACGTCCTCTTCCGGATAGCTCATTACTGCGCACCCTTGGTAGTCACCCGTGTCGTAAATTGATTCGAATCGCAAAGTCCGGTATGCAAGACGGCCAAGTTCATGACCGAACCAGCTATCCAGCGAGCCGCTAAAAAATACATGAGCATACTGGCCGGCAGATTCCCGATCGAAATTCTCGTTCAGTCGAACCTCGATATTCTCATGGTCGAGGATTCGCTCCGCCATGACGGTGTACCCTTCCTCAGGAATGCCTTGGTACTGGTGATTGAAGTAGTTGTCGTCGTAATTGAACCGGACGGGCAAACGCTTCAGTACCGACGCCGGAAGCTTGCTCGGAGGCAGGCCCCACTGCTTGAGCGGATATCCTCGGAAGAACGCGTGATACAAGTCTTTCCCAAGAAAGTGCAACGCCTGATCCTCGAAACTGCGGATTTCGTCAATAGATTGATCTGACTGGGACTCGATAAACTGCTTGGCTTCTTTCGGATCGAACGTCTTGCCGAAGAACTGATTGATCGTATGCAGGTTGATGGGAAGGCCATAAACCTTGCCGCCCGTCGTCGCTTTGACCCTGCACACGTAAGGCATGAACTTGGCAAAGCGGTTGACATAACTCCAAACCAGTTCGTTATCGGTATGGAAGATGTGAGGGCCATGCATATGCACAAGAACCCCGGTTTGCTCGTCCCGCTCGGTATGACAATTTCCCGCTACGTGGTCGCGTGATTCCACGACCGTGACCATTACTCCACTTTCGGCGAGTTGGCGTGCAATTACCGCGCCGGACAATCCGGCGCCAACAACAATAATTTTTTCCATGTTCAGTTCCTATAATCGTCGATCGAGTCTCGTTGCCAGCGGGAAAACTGCACGCTTGACAAATTTCGGCAAACGTCTCCAGACTGCTGAGGCGACGCTGTGTTTGAGAGTCACGCCGCGCAGAACACTGGGGGCCGACGGGTTGAGTTTCAGTAACCGCTGTTCGTACCAAAGTGTCATTCGCAAATAAAACCAGTAATACTGCGCAAACTCGGACTGCGGATCGTTCCACGGTTTGATCGCGCCCGCGTAGTGGAGCATTGCGGGGTCCTTCCGCGACTCGAGATACGCGTCGTAAACATCGGCCGGGAGCGTCGTAGCGTGCCCAGGTGGCAGGCTTACGCTATTCCATATTGGGTCGAGGAACGTCACCTCACCAACCAGATATTTGTTCAAAATATCCTGGTCCAAAAACCAGTAACGGTTTCTGCGCAAGTCGGCGATCATCTTGTCGCACAATTTGTTGTCTCTCAGACGAGCCAGATTGAACAAGATGAGCCCAGCCTGGAAATATTCGTCGTAGCGTGACTTCATACCGACAACGTCCGCCAGATACTTGGCCGTCGGATGGCCACCCGTTTCCGCCATCGAACGAACACCCATCGTGACGAACGACGCCATGATCACATCTTTGACAGCGGCGGCGGCCTTATCAGTGATTTCAGTATCGAACACAGTCGAAACGTCTTTCAAGACCACCGCATCCGTGTCAAGAAACAGTACTTTGTCCCGGTTGTAAAGGATCTCTGGCAACGCCAGACGGTAAAACGTTGCCCGCGTGAAATACATGTGCGGGTCGATGTCGAGAAAATGCATCGACATGTCGATAAATGAGATCTTGGCGTGAGGATGAAGACTCTCGAGAATACGCAACCCGCGCCGGTCCAGTTCGGTCATCCCGCCGTCCAGGATCATAAAATCTATAAAACGATTCCGATCTGCATTTGAGAAAACCGAAGCCACAAGGGCTGCCATATGCGCCACGTAGTGCGAATCCGTCGCGGCGACGACGGAAACGGGCTTGAGATCCGTCACTGGAAGCGGCGGACACGAAGCCGACACTGACGTATCTCTGAAAAACAAGCGCCGCAGGTATCTAACCTTAAGATCGCTAGCGTCAGCCAGTTTCTTGGAGACAAAAACACCGACCATGCGCTCGGCTATATAGCCGATAACGCGACGCTCAGCCGCACCATAACTAGATACGTCAATTCGACTTTCTAGTTCTCCAAGCAGCGGAAACAGCCAGGCTGAGTATTCTTCGAATATCTCTCGCCGGAAAATAAACATGTTTGTGAAAAATCCCGCCTCAGATTTCATTACTTTTTGAAAGTGAGGGTAATATTCCGGGCATTTTTCGTAGATTATCTCACCAGCCAAATCGAGATCCTTGATGTGGTGATGGGCTGCACCCTTGTACTGGTCGTGAATTGACTTCGCACCGAATGCTGTGACGTTCCACGGCTCAGGTACAATAATATCGAAGCCCGCAACGCACTGTTCGATAGCCAAATCCGTCAGGCCATATCGGGCCAACGCGTCAGGTGAAATACGATCCTCGATCACTAGCCCACTGGAATCAACTACTCGGTCTGTCCTTTCGGGGAAAAAATCGAACAGGCGTCGATAATGGGCAAAGCCTACATAATCTGAATCTTTTTCATTTTTCCAAACCCAATACTGCCCAGTCAGCTCGCAATACGATGCGTTTTTTACGGAGATGTTATCTCCCGTGTTGTCCTTCAGCATGGGCAGATCGTGCTTGGATAAAGCGCAGCCAGTCTGTATCGGTTTCATGATCCGGCTTTTCACCATATAAGCCGAATTGAAATAATTTATATAAAATGATATTTTCATTTAAGGCGACTCTCGAATCGGCACTCGACCAGTTCTGCATTTGACTTTAACAACATATTGCTTGGCACGCTCGTTGTTCGCGCGCCCAGGCTAGCGTGGCCTCGATCCCCGCTTTAATATCTATCTGCGGGTGCCAGCCAAGCTTCTCCCTAGCCTTTCCAATATCAAGAATATTGACTGGAACATCCACGTTTCGCGATCCGAGATACTTTACCTCAGACGACAAACCGAAATCCTGACGTAATATCGTTACTATACCGTTGAGCGACAATCCAGAACCGGAACCAATATTAAATATCTCGTTTTCAACGCTACTCTCTGCTGTCGCGATTACTGCGCGCACCACATCGTCGATATAGATATAGTCCCGAACAACCGAGCCATCTCCCCATATTTCAATTGGAACGTTGTTAATTATCTTACCGATAAAATTCGCAATCGCACCTTGATTATAATTTAATCGCTGACCGATCCCGTAAGGATTAGCAAGGCGAACTACGTTATAACGAATCCCCTTAATTTTGCTGTAAAGATGAAGGTAGTCCTCGACCGCCTTCTTTACGATTCCATATGAGCAGGTTGGCGACCCAGGCTGGCTCTCTGCAATCGGAACAGCCTGCACGTTGCCGTAGACCGTGCCGCCGGAAGAGATGTACACGAATCGGCGAACCTGCTTTGGAGAAAGACTATCCAGCAGCGAAACCGTTCCAATCAAATTGGTTTCAATGTCGAAGGCAATCTTTTCATTCGACACCGCTGGACCGACCGTCGATGCAAGATGGAAACAGACGTCGATATCGTTGCAGCATTGCACGAGCACTTCTGGATCGTAATATTTACCACTGACGACCGTGAGCTTGTCCATCGGCAGGGGGATGCACGGCGTGGCTCCTTCCAGATCGACCACTGTGACATTCCAGCCTTTCTGGATTAGATGAAGAGCCAAATGTGAACCAATGAAGCCGAAGCCGCCAGTAATTAACGCTCGCATTTTTTTGAATCCACCGGAATATTTTATTAACCGTCGCCACTTTGGCCTTAGGCGACGCGCTTTCCCATCTTACCGCAGTCAATCTTTTTTAAAAACCAAGTCAATTAATTTATAATCATCCTCAAATCGTCTTTCAATGAGATTCACTAACTCATCATCACGAAATTGACTTGAAGAAGGAAAACATCCGCAAATCTCTTTAAAACCGAGAAATGCTTCGCCATTCACATCCAGAACGTTCTCACCGACATGCAGAGCCGACTTCGTCGCGTGCGGTGCATATGTCTTGAGGGCGATATCCTTCAGGAGGGGGTTGCTCGCCCATTGTTCGGCCAAGGCATCCATCCACAGGTAATTTGTAGGTTTCGCTTCCCTCAAAAAGGAAGATTGACTACGCCAGTGCGGATCCAGTTGTTCATCAGGAAACACGCAAAGGTGAGTTACGAACTCCCGGAACGTGATGGACGAAGTCGACGACGGGCGAACTTTTCCTCGCTGAGCACGCCAGATATATTCAATCAGTTCATGCACGCACAGTTCTTCGAGTTCCGTGAACTTATTCAGATATGCGGAAACCACCCGTTCATAAGGATCCCGCAAAACCGCCAAACACGGCCAGTCACCCGCATCAGAGGCTTCTTCAACAAACGGATCACCGATTCGATGTGGATTTCTGCCTCCGACCTCGGTAAAGCCCAAGCTATTGATTACCGTTGAACACGCGTTCTTTGGGATGCGAATGAATCGCAATTTGTGTTCTTTGAAGTACAACATTGTCATATCTGCAATACCGACCTAATTTATTCAGATCTACTCATTCGCACCGTAGACTAATCTGGCACAACCCCTAACTACACACGCTCGCAGCCGATTACGCAACCGCGTCAGCACAGCACAGCGCAAGCTTGCTTCGCCTCAGGTCCAGCAAGTTCCTAAAATGGCTTTCGAGGTGGACGCGTCCTGCAGAACACGCCGTTACGGGGAATAATATCCTCTGCAGTAAGGAGATCGGCGCTTTGACCGGAATGGCTGGCGGGATCATCTCGCACACGGCATAAGCCACTCGATGTGACTCGCGAACCCTCAGAAATGCCGCCAGCACAAATAGTTTTCCCCGAGGAATGGACTTGAACTGCTCAGCTTGGGACAAAGCTATGCGCGTCCTGGCCGGCCGTCTGGCGATTCTCGCCGCAGTGTTCTCAGGCGCTCGACCAGTAAAAGCGAGCGGGGGCGTGCCAGTTTTGGTCATAGGTGGGTACTCAGACTAGGGTCTCCGATTTAGAAGCGGAGGGATTGTTGCGGCGAGCGCAGTCGAGGTCCAGTTGACAACGTGCCAGCCTAGCAGGCCGCCGGTTACTGACCAAGCAGTACGCCTGATTCGACGGTGCAACCCCTAATTCGCTCAGCGACCGCACCTCACGCCCAATGTGTGTCGGGCTTCTATTCTAAACGATCAAATAGATGGGCTCGCTAGAAGCTTCTCGCGGATGACCGCTGTACAAGGCGAAGTTGTCTATTCGATGGTGCAGGATTCACTGGCCGGAGTGGGTCGACAAGCGCCTGTCGTCACCGAGAACAGTCATCCGTCGCCAGCAACAGATCGGAGGCAGCTCATGGCCAGTGTTGCCACTCGGAATCATCAAGGTGATTGCGGCTCTGCCAGCATCACAACCGGAAAACTCCCGCTTTATCGGCAATCGCCTGTATGGGATCCCCCACCCTCCCGACGCCCATCGCTTGGCGCATGAACACCGGTCATCCGCTTGTCCAGACCGAGCCGTTAGCCGTTCCAACCGTGCACTAGCGCACCTTCGAATCGCTTCCGACCGTTGCATTATGACGTCAGCTCGGAGCGCGCAGGGTCTTCAGGCGGCAAAGAGAAATTCGAAGTGGTTGGAAGACACGGTCCGCGAAGACGCAGGCACGTTCACAGACAGCATTTACTGGAATGCTACTCGAAGAACTATGAAAACAATCCGAGGCAGAGGCTGGGTTTACGTCATTACCAACAAGGCTATGCCAGGTCTGATAAAAATTGGATTTTCCACAAAAGATCCGGCCACACGTGCTGAGGACTTGGGAGGCACGGGCGCACCGCATCCCTACGAGGTTCAATTTGACGCACTGGTGTTTCAGCCCTACGAGGTCGAACAGCGTGTTCATCTAGCCCTTGCCGACCTGAACGAGGGAAAGGAATGGTTCAGATGTACAGTGAGCCACGCAATTCAAGTAATTGTACGCATTGCAGGATCCAATCTCCTCTTGGAGACCCGAAGCGAGCTTCAGAAAGACATCGAACAAGCCGCACAGAAGGCCGCCACGGCTGAAGCGCAGGCCCGCCGCGCACAGCCGATCGAACAGCCGCAGCAACGACGGCCCTTCGATCCCTCTGCGGTACGTCCACAAGCGCGACCCACGGCCGACCGCTCGTCCACGCTCGCTCGCGAAGCCGCAGAAGCGGCCGTCACCGCACGCGAACAGATCCTCGAATTTGCTGGGCAGAAACGCAGAAGCTCGACGCGCTGGTAAAGAAGCGCACAGGGCCAGTCCGTGCCATCCCGCGTCTAGCAAGTGGACATTTAGCTTGCGATATTTGCCATTGTCCGAGCCTGACCTATTCGGACCCGGCTCCGGTGTATACCGTCAGTGAGCCGATCGTGGATAACACGCGGCAGTCCACCGGTGGTGAAATCTCCCAGTATTCGATCTCACCACGGCTCCCGGTCGGCCTGAGCATCAATGCGCAGAGCGGGATCATCAGCGGCACACCGTCGGAGGCCCAAGGCCAAACGCTCTTCACGGTCACAGGCCGCAATTTTTTCTTGTCCATATTGCCTTTTGAGATTGAAACAATCAGCCGACACCACGAATCGCCGAAGAGCCTATCACAGACGCCCTGGGTCTCGGCCTGTGGTCTTCTTCCGAGGGCACTGACCTTTGCTCGCGCTCACGATATGACGGCTACAGCATAGCGATTGCGTCGAGCTTTGCGCGCATTTTGTCGTGCCGAAGATGACCATAGTGCTTGTCGATCATCTCGGTAGAGGTGCCTGCCATTCTGGCGACCTCGAAGCTATCTATACCGTTCGCGATCATTTCGCTAATTGCGGTATGCCGGAGCGAGTACATGACGACTGAGGAGGGAAGGTTCGCGGCGGCCACGGCTGCCTTGAATGGCTTCTTCCACGAATCCTTGTTCCAGCGTTGACCGAACTCTGTTGTGAGCATCGGGGCATTTGCTATCTTGTCCTTCGAGTGCGCATCGAAGAAAGCAATTGCGGACGACGAGAGCGAAACGATCCGGTGGCCCGTCTTTCCTTGGAGGGCGAGCGTGCCTTGTTCCCGGTCAAAGTGCTTCACGCACACGTTGGCTAGCTCACCCGGGCGTGCCCCTGTGAGCAGCATGGCCAGCACAAGCTGCCGTATGTCGGAGTGGCACGCGTTGACTAATGCCTTCCGTTGATCGGTCGGCAGGAAGGATTGTCGCCTGCGGCCTACGTCTCTAAATTTCGTGACCGTTTTCCAACCCGCGTCCGTCGCAACCAGGCGGTCACGCAACGCAAGATTTAGCGCCGCCTTCAACGAGGCGAGGTTGCGATTTGCGCTGTCCTTCGCACGCCGCAAGTCATCCTCGTCCTCAGCCTCGTCTTCATCGAGTGCGATCTGAGCCAGAAGCCATGAGTTGAGGTCCGATGTGCGAAGCTTCGATAGCTCGACCTTTCCGATTTTCGTTCCGTACACGAGGCGCTTGAAACGACCCTCTGCGTCTCCTTTGCTTTTTTCTCCCTTGTGGAGTGCAAGGTGCTTTACGTAGTGCTCGCACGCCTCTTTGACAGCCATGCTCTTCGATCTAACACCTGAATCGATCGCTTCGGCCCATTCGAGGGTCGCTTTCACTGCCTCGTCGTAGTTGCTGCACCCTTCAAGCTTCTGATACTCCTGCTTGCCTTCGTCGTTCCGTCGACGCGCTATCCAACTGCCTTCGCCTTGCACTAGCTTGCGATAGCCGACGTACAGGCCGGTCTGGAGCCTAGAGAAGTAGGGCTCGCGGCGCGGTTGAAGTTTGTCACGTGAAGTCTTCGATTGGATTGATTCGCTCATGGCATTCCGTACGTAAACGGTACGGAAATTCTATGATGCACCTTGCCGGACGTCAATGAAATAACTTTCTTTAAAAATCAGTAGCTTGCATGAATTTCTAGACTTCATTGGATCGCCGCGAACGACGCTTCCGGCCCTCCGAAGGCAGGGGTTGCTGGTTCGATCCCAGCCGGGCGCACCAGGATTAGACATGATGCCGGGTTCGCAGAAAACCCGATAAAACAAGGCCCTTTGGCGAAAGCCTGGGGCCTTTAGTTTTTTGTCGTGGCGTCAGGACCAACGTCTTGCGCTCCAACATGGCGTGCTTCCAGCATCAGTTGCCGGTCTCATCACGCCCCAGCAACGCCGACGACCGGAAAACTTTCTGCGCGAACCCGGAAGCCGCTTCAAGCCACCCTGAAATCCGAGGCCTGCAGAACCAGTTGACCGGCATGGTCGTGCAACGAACTGGCCGCCGCCGCGTTCCGCTGCGTCATCTGGCCCATCTGCGACACCGCCTGGTTCGCCTCGATGCCTTGGTGCTGCTCGTGCTCTGCGCGCCTATGATCGCTGCCGTGGTGTTTCGCAGCATGTGTGACTAGCCTCACTTCAGCGCAGGCGCGGCGTTGATGTCACGCGCCGAACCACGCAGCGCAGGCCTGTCGCACGCGCTCCGCGACTGCGGGCCACGGTTCATCCAGCCCTCGCCTGAACAGGCGAACCGTATTGGGATACCACGGCGAGTCGTCACGGCCGTGCATCCACCGCCAGTCCACGTCGCGTGCCGGCAAGAGCACCCAGCATGGTTTGCCGAGCGAGGCTGCCAGATGTGCTGTCGAAGTGTCCACACAGATCAGCAGATCGAGTTGCGAGATGACCGCAGCCGTGTCGGTGAAGTCTTCGAGATCTGCGCCGAGAGGCAGGATCGGGAGGCTCGCAGGGAATGACAGCGCTTCGTCTTCCCCCGCGCCCTTTTGCAGGCTCACGAACTTCACGCCCGGCAGGCTCCAGAGCGGCGCCAGTGTGTTGAGCAACGGTAGCGAACGGTGCACGTCGTTGTGGTGTTTCGGGTTGCCCTTCCAGACGAGACCCACCCGGTGTCCCGCGCCCAGCACAGCAAGGCGCGCGCCCCAATGCTCGACGCGCGACGGGGCCAGGGTGATGCGCAGGGGAGGCGGAATCGTGTCGAGCGTCGTGCCCAGATACAGCGGTGCGCTGAGGGCGCTGATCCAGCAATCGAAATCGCCGGCGCGCGCGGAGGCTTCGTCATGACTGAGCACCGCGTCGACTCCATCGACATCGGCGAACAGGCGTTGTAGCGGTGCCATACAGGCAAACGCGACGTGCGCGGCGCCCTGAGCCTTCAACAGGCGCAGATAACGCCCGAACTGCAGCATGTCGCCGAGTCCATCCTCCTGCCAAACGAGGAGTGATTTGCCGGCGAGCGGCTCGCCTCGCCAGCGCGGACACCTCAGCATCGACTGCGTGGCGTGATGCGCGAACCCAGCCATCTCGTAGCGGCATTCGTAGAGGAGAAAGCCTTCTTCGAAGCGGCCCATGCCGATGAGCAGCGTGGCGAGACGGAACTTCGCGTCGCCGTAGTCGGGGCGCAGCGCGAGCGCGCGGCGGTAGGCGGCTTCGGCTTGCTCCGGGTCGCCGAGCTCTCTCACGATGCTGCCGATGTTGAAGTGTGTTTCGGCGATGTCGGCGCGCAACGTGAGCGCGTGGCGAAACGCCGCGAGAGCCTCGGGCAGGCGCGCTTGCGCAAGCAGCGTGCAACCCAGGTTATTGGCCGCTCCGACGCGGTTCGGCGCGAGCCGAAGCGCCTCGCGATACGCGCATTCGGCATCGATCAGTTTGTCCAGTGCGTGCAGGACGCAGCCGAGGTTGTAGTGCGCCTCGGCGAAGGCGGGGCGCAACGCGAGCGCCTGCCGGTAGGCGCTCTCCGCCTCGGGCAGGCGCTTGAGTTCGGTGAGCACACAGCCGAGATTGTTGAGCGCGTCCGCGTAGGCGGGGCGGATCTGAAGCGCGAGGCGGCAAGCCAGCTCGGCTTCCCGGAGCCGGCCGAGCGCCCTGTAAAGCGCCCCCAGGTTGTTCAGTGCCTCGGGATATTGCGGGTGCGCGAGCAGCGCCTGCCGATACGCTTCTTCAGCCTCTTCGATCCGGCCGCGTTCGCGCAACAGATTGCCGAGGTTGTTGTTCGCCTTGGCAAATTGCGGATTCACGGCGAGCGCTGTGCGATAGGCCGCCTCCGCTTCGTCGAGGCGGCGCTGTTCATGAAGCACGATGCCGAGGTTGTAGTTCGCGTCGACGTGGTCCGGGCGAAGTGCGAGCGCCACCCGGTACGCGGCCTGGGCCGCGTCATGCCGTCCGAGACGGTGCAGCACGATCCCGCGATTGCTATGGACATCGGCGTCATCGGGGCGTATCGCGGCAAGCCGCCCGTAAACTGCTTCCGCTTCGGCAAGCTGATTGAGGGTCGCGAGCATCGCTCCGAGCCCCAGATACGCGTCGGCGAAATCCGGCTTCGCTTGAATGCAGCGCAACCATAGAGCTTGCGCCCGCGCGGGCTGGCCCACACCCGTGGCGCACATGGCCGCGAGGTTGAGCGCATCGGCGTGCTCCGCGTCCTCGGGCGTGGCCTTCGCGCCGACGAGCGGTGCAAGCAGCGCCAGTGCGTCGGCGAACTGCCCGGTGGCGCCGAGGGCAGTGGCTTCGCTCAGAATGTGCTGGCGCGTGGGGGCAAGTGGGCTCGTAGCGGTCACGGTCGTCGTAGAGGGGCTGTGGATTCGCAGCTTAAGGCATGCGCACGCGCGGCGGCGGCCCGAATTGAGCTGGCAGCTCGGTTCAATTCGACCGATGACGTGCTGCGCGGGCTTTGTCTTTCGAAGCCGTAAGGCCGGGTGCAGATCAAGGGCGATCGGATGCTCAATCAGCATTGCGACGCGAAGTGGCTTCGACGCCTGCGAGCCTTAAGCCGCCGAAGGACGAAGCCTGGCGTCCCCCATCTTGAAAAGCGCCTCCCCACTGCACGCGGGCGAGGCAAGGGCGTCAGCCCAGAGGGTCGCATCAACAAGGTAGCTAAAGTTTTTCCAGGTGGGGTCGTAATCACAAACAAGGCGGCAGGCCAACGAACCCGCTGCCGTTACTGGGCCGATAGCCCCATCAGGAGAATCTCAATGCTCGGAATCAACACCAACACCAACTCGCTCGTCGCGCAACAAAACCTGACCGGCTCGGGTAGCGCACTGTCGCAAGCGATCACGCGGCTGTCGTCGGGCAAGCGCATCAACAGCGCAGCAGACGACGCAGCAGGTCTTGCGATCTCGAACATCATGCAGACCCAGATCAACGGTCTGAACCAGGGTGTGTCGAACTCGAACGACGGTACGTCGATGGTGCAAACGGCATCGTCGGGTCTGTCGTCGCTGACTTCGTCGCTCCAGCGTATCCGCCAGCTTGCTACGCAAGCAGCTAACGGTTCGATGACCGACAACGACCGTGCTGCACTTCAACAGGAAGTGAACCAGCAAGTCTCGGAAATCAACCGTATCGCGTCGCAAACGACGTACAACGGCATGAACGTCCTCGACGGCTCGTTGGGCAACGTGTCGTTCCAGGTCGGCGCAAACGTCGGTCAGTCGATCTCGCTGAATCTCTCGCAGTCGATGTCCGCTGCTTCGATTGGCGGCGGCGTTCCGGCAGCGGGCAACACGCTCGGCTCGTTCTCGGTCTCGCTGGATAGCACGGGCGCTGCTGCGGCGGCTGCGGGTATCACGTCGGTCACGGCTTCGTGGGACAACGCTACGAATTCGGTCTCGTACACGGACCAAAACGGTAACGCCATCACCGATGCTTCGACGATCACGGCCTTCGCGAATGCCCCCGCGGCCGAAGTGACCGGTGGCGCCGCGCTTCCGGCTGCAGCAGGTGATGCTTCGCAGACGTGGACGCTTAATACGAACGGCAGCGAGAACGCTACTGTCTCGCAGATCAACGTGATTGCCGACGGTAAGGGCGGCTTCACGCTCACGGACCAGAACGGTAAGGCCTTGACTAACGCTGTTGCTAGCGCAGTCTTCACCAGCGGTACTGTTGGTACGGACAGCAACGGCAACACCACGCTGACTGGCGACACCGGCGCAACTATGGCGACCGAAGTCGAAGCGGTAACGGGCGCTATCGCGACCGCGAATCAAGTGGCCGGCGATAACCCGAATCTCGATGCTGCGGGCAAGACTACAGACGCAATGGGCGCGACCATCGACAAGCTGAGCCAGTCGAACACGGTTTCGCAGATCGACATCTCGACCAAGGACGGCGCTTCGGCAGCAATGCTGACCATCGACAACGCGCTGAACGCTGTCAACAACCTGCAAGCAACGCTCGGCGCGGCACAAAACCGCTTCAGCGCAATCGGCACGACGCAGCAAGCTCAGTCGACCGACCTGTCGACCGCACAATCGTCGATCCAGGACGCCGACTTCGCACAAGAAACGGCTAACCTGAGCAAGGCACAGGTTCTGCAACAAGCCGGTATCTCGGTGCTGGCACAAGCGAACTCGCAGCCGCAGCAGATCCTGAAGCTCCTCCAGTAAGGCGCTTCCCGCTGCAGGCAGCCGGCGCGCGGCTCGATGCGCGCCGGACGCAAACCCGTCGGGAGGCTTGCCTCCCGATTGTCTTTTCCCGCGTTACCCCGCTTGTTAAATCGCTTTAACCGGCATTGCCGACGCACGGAGCCTCCTCATGTCCACCGTAACCGGATCGACCACCGTAACCGGATCCACCACCAGCGCGATCGCGAGTGCAGTCGCCACCACGACAGCCGACGCCAACGCCACGGTGCAGGCAGCCGCCCAGTCGATCATTAGCGGCTCGACCAATTCGTCGATGGACACAAGTTCGCTCGTCACCGCGCTCGTCAATTCGAAGTCTGCCGGCCAGGCTGCGACCATCGCTGCCGAGCAGACTGCGGACAACACGCTGATCTCGGCCTACGGCACGCTCTCCGCGGCACTGTCCGCGTTGCAGGCCGCCGCCGAGCCGCTCAGCGACGGTGCGACGCTCAACTCGTTCTCGTCCACCTTGAGCGGCAGCGGCGTTACCGCCACAGCCAGCACGGGCGCGGTGGCAGGTTCGTACTCGCTCAATGTGGCGCAGGTCGCCACGTCGCAAGTGCTCACCTCGGCGGGCTACAGCTCGACCAAAAACCTGGCTTCCGGTGCGGCCACGATGGCCCTGACGGTCAACGGCAACACCAGCACGATTTCCCTGAATAGCTCGAACAGCACGATTGCCGGCATTGCATCGGCGATCAATTCGGCCAACGACAATCCCGGCGTGGTCGCGACCGTGGTGACTGGCGCGGACGGCGCGCATCTCGTGCTGCAATCGACCTCGACCGGCGCGTCGAGCGGCATCAGCATCGCGATCAACGATTCGAGCTCGACCGACGACCTGAACAAGCTCGCGGTGACGACCACCAACGGCAAGGCGATCTCCAGCGCGAGCGACCTCACCGCTCAAGTTCTGGATAGCAGTGGCAACCCGGTTCTCGATAGCAACGGCAACCCGGAGACCTACAACCCCAGCCAGTCGACCATTACCGGCACAGGCTGGACCCAGACGCAGGCCGCCCAGGATGCGTACTTCACGCTCGGCGGCGTGGGCGTAACCAGCTCCTCGAACTCCGTGACGACGGCCGTGTCCGGCGTGACGCTGAACCTCACGGCAGCGGCGGTCGGCACCACGCAGACGCTCACGATCGCGCAGAACACCAGCGCGGAGTCCTCGGCGATCAACAATTTCGTCAGCCTCTACAACACGCTCGTCACGACGATGGGGGCGCTGACGGCGTACAACGCGAACTCGACGTCGCAGGGCGTGCTAATCGGCGATTCCACGTTGAGCACGATCCAGAACCAGCTCGCCAAGATCGTGAGCGGCGGCGTGGGCAGCGGCACCTCGCAGACGACGCTTGCCGCGATCGGCGTTACGCTCCAGGCGGACGGCACGCTGTCGGTGGACGACACGACGCTCAGCAATGCGTTGCAGAACAACCAGTCGGTTGTAGCCTCGCTGTTCAATTCGACCAACGGCATCGCCGCGCAACTGGACGACAGCATCACAAACTACACCTCGTCCGGCGGCATCATTCAAAACCGTACGGACGCGATCAACGCCGACCTGACTAGCCTCTCGAACCAGCAGACGACGCTTACAGCGTGGCAGGCTCAGCTCACCAGTATGTATACCGCGCAGTTCACAGCGCTCAACACACTGATGGCAACGATGAACAACAACTCGCAATACCTCACGCAACTGTTCGGTGGCACCAACAGCGCAGGCGCGCTCGCCACGAACAAGAGCTGAGCGCGACGAGGAGCGAGCCATGCAGAACGTCGCCCCGATCGAGCGCATCTGGCAGATAACGAAAGACCTCGAACTGGCGGTCGCTGTTGGCGAGTGGGAGCGGGCCGCGCAGCTCGCGGACGAGCGCTCGCCCCTCCTGACGGCGCTCGGCGCGCCCCAGCCGCAGGAGGTCATCGTGCGGCTCAAGGAGATCCACGAGATCGACAGCCGCATCGTCGAGGCCGCGCAGGCCGCGCAGCAGGTGCTGGGCGCCGAGTATCAGGCGAGCATGCAGGCGAGCCGCAACGCCGGGCAGTATTTGAGCATGGCGCGGTACTGAAGCAGGAGCAACGGTTCATTGCGTCCTTCGCAGCGCAATGGCGTACTCTGGCCCGCCTTGCGCGGGCTTTTTCTTTTCCGTTTCCTTGCCCGGAGAGTTCATCGAAGGCAAATTGGCGGCCGTTTTGGCGCTAGCTCGGACGATCGGCGTAATTGGCCGCCGCCCATAATTCGAACGTTCCGAGTTCTTGACGCGTACGCGCGCCTTCGTCATGACCGCCTTCCTCTGCACCGCCACACCTGCTGCCAAATTGCAGCAGAATCACGACATCGCGCTCACCATGCAGAGCGCGATCGAACATCATCGCCAGCAGGAATATGACGAGGCGGCCGCGCGCTATGCCTCCGTCCTGGAGGCCGCGAGCGATCACCCCGACGCGCACTACCACCTCGGCGTGCTGCTCGTGCAAACGGGGCGGCCCTCCGAAGCAGTGCCGCATTTCGAGGCGGCGCTTGGGCAGATGCCGAAAAATGGGCAGATCTGGGTCTACTACCTCAACGCCCTAGTCGCCAGCCAGCAGACCGAGGCGGCGCGCGTCGTGCTCGACCTCGCGCGGCATCAAGGCCTGCCCGAGGCGGCCGTCCAGATGCTGCACGCGCGCATCAATGGGGAAGAAGCGCCGCTCCCGGCCACGCCGGAGCCCGAGGCTGCGACCGCTCCCGCTCCCCAGACTGATGCGAGCGGGAGCGACTCGCGCCCCCCTGCGGCATCCGATCCGGACGAGCGCGTGAAGCTCGATACGCGCCGCGCAAGCCTCAAGGAGATGCGCCAGCTCCAGCATCTCTTGAACAGCGGGAAATTCGAAGCGGCGCTGAATGTGTCCCGCCGCCTGACGCATCAATATCCGTCGCATGGCGAATGCTGGTACGAACTTGGGCGTGTCCTGCAACGCACGGGCCGCTACAACGAGTCCGTCGAGGCAGCCGAGCACGCCGCCCGCCTGCTGCCCAACTTCATTGCCGCCCAGACGATGCTGGCTAACGGGCTGATTACCACCCGCCAGTATCAGCAAGCCGAAGCGCATTGCCGGCAGGCGCTCGAAAAATATCCCGAAAGCGCCGTGCTACATCGCAACCTGGGTACCGCCTTAGAGGAGATGGGCCGGTACGCCGAGGGGATCGTCCATCTCCGCCGTGCCGTGGAACTGGCGCCGAACGACGCCATCGAGTGCGACGCGTTTGCCCTCTCGCTACTCAAGCATGGTCTGTACGACGAAGCCGAAACCGCCTTCCGCCGTGCGCTCGAACTGGCACCGATGCAGGCGATAACCCACAGCAACCTGCTGTTCAACCTGATGCACAAGCCGGACCTCGATGCGCTCAGCGCATTCGCGGAGTTCCGCGAGTTTGCAGCGCGCCACGAAGCGCCGCTGCGTGCGCGTCGGCCCCGGCACACCAATGACCGCGATCCGTCGCGGCGCCTGCGAGTCGGTTTTGTTTCCGGCGATCTGCTCGGTCACCCGGTTGCGTATTTCTTCCTGTCGGTGCTAGAGCATCTGGCGCTCGATTCGAGTCTGTCACTGCACATCTATTCGAACTACGCGGTGACCGACGGCTTCACCGAGCAGATTCGTGTGCATGCGCAGACGTGGAGCGAAATCTTCGGCATGAGCGACGACGCAGTCGTGCAGAAGATCCGCGACGACGGCATCGATATCCTCATCGACCTGTCCGGCCATACCGGCCGCAACCGGCTCGTGGCCTTCGCGCACAAGCCGGCGCCGGTCCAGGCGAGCTGGATCGGCAATCCGGCCACGACGGGGCTGGACGCCGTCGACTATTACCTGTCGGACCGTTTTGTCACGCCGCTCGAACAATTCGAGCGCCAGTTCTCGGAAAAGCTCGTGTTCCTGCCGGCGCTCGCGCCGTTCAAGCCGCACCCGCAAGCGCCGGACGTCAACGAGTTACCTGCCCTGAAAAACGGCTTCATCACGTTCGGCAGCTTCAGCCGCATCGTCAAGATCGGGCCTGAAGTCGTGGCGCTCTGGGCACGCGTGCTGCGCGAGGTACCGGATTCGCGCATGGTCATCGGCGCGATTACGGCACGGGAGCAGATGGACAAGCTGACCGGGCTGTTCGCGAGCGAAGGGATCGACTTGAGCCGTATCAGTTTTCTGCAGCGCGGGAATGTCTCGACTTACCTGCAGCAGCACAATCTGATCGACGTCTGTCTCGACACATTGCCCTTCGGCAATTCGACCACGACCATGCAAGCGTTGTGGATGGGCGTGCCCACCATGACCCTGCCCGGCGTTTCGATGGCGAGCCGCGGCAGCACGGGGTGGCTCTCGCACCTCGGGCTCGACTCAGCCTTCGTTGCGCAGGACAAGGACGACTTCGTGCGCAAGTGCGCCGCGCTGGCCGCCGACCCCGAAGCGCTCGCGGTAGTGCGCGGCGAACTGCGCGAGTACTGTAGACAGTCGGTCGTGATCGACGCCGGCGCGATCTCCAACGCCGCCTCGCGCGCGTTTCGCACCATGTGGCAGCGGTGGTGCGATGGACTTGAGCCTGAGCATTTCGAGGTTCTGGCCCATGTCAGCAATGCGCACACCGCCGGGGACAGCCCAGCAGGCCTGTCGCCCGAGCAGCGCGCCACGCTGGCCGGTGAATTCGTCGATACGCTCACGCTCCTGCTCGACAAGCAGCAGTTTGCCGAGGCCGAAGGTGTAGCCCGCCAGTTCACCACGCTCTTGCCAGAAATCGGCAAGGCATGGCACATGCTGGCGACGTCGCTGCGGCAGCAAGGGAAACCCTTTGAGGCACTGGAGCCTTTGCGCATGGCCGATACCCTGCTGCCGAACGACAGGAATATCCGCCAGGAACTGAGCCGAGTCTCACAATACGTGAGCGATCTTGAGCGCATCGCGCCGGTCAACCGGGCTGAGCCAGCGAGCGAGCTGGCAGCGCTCAGGGCGGATAGCCGGCAATACCGGCATCCAGTCGGCGCCCTGATCGCCAACGTGCCGGTTCTGATCCCGACCTTTAACAACGTCACATATCTGCGCCGGATGGTGTCGCAGCTCCAAGGCAGAGGATTGCGCAATCTCATCGTCGTGGACAACGCATCGAGCGCCCCCGGTATGCTCGACTACCTCGCCAGCATCCAGGATACGGTGAGCGTCGCACGGCTCGACCACAATGTCGGGCCGCGCGCGTTCACGCTTTCAGACGTCATCTATCACCGGCTGCCGGACATTTTCTGCATTACCGATCCCGATCTCGAACTGAATCCCGAGTTGCCCGATACTTTCCTGTTCGACCTGATAGACGCCACGGAAGCTTTGAAAATCGGCAAGGCCGGCTTTGCTCTCGACATCTCGCAACCCGCGCTGATGGACGAGAAAGCACTCTCCATCATGCAGTCGGACGGCGTGAAGAACTATGGGCTGATCGACTGGGAAGCACGCTTCTGGCAACAGCAGATCGCGGCGAGCGCCAACGGTGACCCGATCTTTCGCGCGCCGATCGATACGACCTTTGCGGTCTACAACAAGCGGTACTTCCGCCGCGAAACTCATCTGGCTGCGGTGCGTTTCGGTGGACGGTACACGTGCAGGCATCTGCCCTGGTACAAGGACAACGGACTGGATGCTGCGGAGGATCAGTACTACCGCAAACACCAGGCATGGTCGACGTTCCTGAAGTGACCATTGCGCCTGGTCGGTCAACTAAAGCTTTGTTGCGGGCTCGTGGGGTAGAGCGATAGTTTAGGCGACAGACTATCGGCGGGCGTCACGCTGAACGCCTCGCCGTCCTTCGGGCGTACTCGAGATCGGGACGCTCAAGACGGAGCCGGCCACAATTACCGAGACGTCTGTGTACGTGCCGGTCGTTTGCGTCGTCGTATTGGCCGAGTTGTCCTGACCCTATAGATCATCGCGCCGGTGGTTGTTCTGAATAAACTTGAGACGTGCGCAAACTATTGCGCCATCTTTTGCGCCACGTATCGACCGCGTTCAAGCGCGAGGCGTGCGGCGTAGCCTTCGTGCCCGGGGCTGCAACGTAGTGCGAGGCGGCGTATGCTCAACGGTCCCGGGTTTGCCCGGCCATTTCCCGCATTGCGTTCGCCCACTCATACCTGGAGCCATCATGGAACTACGCAGGATCGGCACTTCCTCGTTGCAGGTCGCCCCGCTCATGTTCGGCGGCAACGTATTCGGCTGGACGGCCGATGAAGCCACCTCTTTCTCGATCCTCGACGCTTTCGTTGAAGCCGGACTCAATTTCATCGACACCGCCGATGTCTACTCGGCCTGGGTGCCCGGCAACCAGGGCGGCGAGTCGGAGACGATCCTCGGCAAGTGGTTCCGTCAGAGCGGCAAGCGCGAGCGGATCGTGCTTGCGACCAAGGTGTCGAAGCATCCGCAGCGCAAGGGGCTATCGGCCGCAAATATCCAGGCGGCGGTCGAAGACTCGCTGCGCCGCCTGCAAACCGATTACATCGACGTCTATTTCTCCCACGACGACGACACCGCGACGCCGCTCGCCGAAACGCTCGGTGCGTATCAGAAGCTGATCGAGGCGGGCAAGGTGCGCGTGATCGGCGCGTCTAACTATAGTGGCGCGCGCGTCGAGGAAGCGCTCGCGGTATCGCGCGAGCACGGGCTGCCCGGGTATCAGTTGCTGCAGCCCGAATACAACCTGTACGACCGCGCGCAATACGAGAGCGACAGCGAGCCGGTGGCGCTCGCGAATCATCTCGGCGTGGTCGTCTATTACAGCCTCGCGAGCGGGTTCCTGTCAGGCAAATACCGCAGCGAGGCCGATCTGGCCGGCAAGGCGCGCGGGAGCAGGGTCGAAAGATACCTGAACGGGCGCGGCTTGCGGATTCTCGGCGCGCTCGACCGCGTCGCGCAACGGCACGGCAGCACGCCGGCCGCGATCGCGCTTGCATGGCTGATCGCGCGCCCGAGCGTTACGGCCCCTATTGCGAGCGCAACCTCGGTCCAGCAGTTGAAGAGCCTGGTCGCGGCCGTCCAGCTGTCCCTCGCCGCCGACGATATTCGTGAGCTGGACGAAGCGAGCGCCTGATAAGGCGAACACCTCGGCCGCCAACGCGGGGGGCGATCCGCGCCAGGGAATAGCCTGGCGCAATCGGTAAACCCCTGGTAGGATGGAGAGTTTCCTGATATGATCGGGAGTGAATTGAGATCTTTGCCTGTTTCGTCAGTGTTCTTCGTTGATGAAAGGTTGGCGAAACGGCAACAGACGCGGCTTTTGCATTACGTCTGTCCGCGTTCCGCGGTGAGAACTCCCCACCTCTCTTTTCCGGCCTCCGTGGCCGCTTTGCCTCTCGCTTCATTCGTGGTTTGGCCGGGGTTGTTTATCAGCCTCGCGTTTGCCTGTTACTGGCCATGAATCGGAGCGACCGGAGGGCCGGCGCGTGAGTGGTGACCTGAGCGGTTACCGCCATGCAATTAAACCCGTATCTAGTGATTGAGTTAGGAATTACATGACGACGATTCTTCTGAAGGAAAACGAGCCGTTCGAAGTGGCAATTCGCCGCTTTCGTCGCGCAATCGAAAAGAATGGCCTGATCGCTGAACTGCGTGAACGCCAGTCGTACGAAAAGCCGACCACGGCTCGCAAGCGCAAGAAGGCAGCAGCTGTTAAGCGCCTGCACAAGCGTCTGCGTAGCCAGATGCTGCCGAAAAAGCTGCACTAAACACGCTTTTTAGATACGCCGAACGGCGGTGTGAGCTTCGAAAGAAGCCACATCGCCGTTTTGCTTTTGCGGCGTCGGATTTTGCCCCTGCGTGCAGCCGTTACGCCGCGTTCCTCAGCCGCCCGGCCGACAGCCCGAACTCGCGCGCGATCGAGCCCAGCCGGTCGTGCCACTCCCATGTGCCGAACACGTCGTGCACGTTTTGCAGGCAACTGAGCAAAGCGATGGTCACCGGGTCGTATACGTTGATGCGGGCGCGAAGCAGCGCTTTTTTCAGCGCGGCCAAGCCGACATCCATGTAAGCGGGAGGTTGCCGACCGGGCAGCCGCCGCAATAGCCGCGGTAGGCGCCGCCGCCCCTCAGTAGCAATGCAGCGCGTTTCTGTTCGAACAGATGCGTGACGGACTGATCGTAAATGTCCTGGTGGGTCAGGAAGCTAAGTGTTTTCATGGTTGGTCTCCCGCGTCCGAGGCGGTAGTTATTTGTTGTTAAGCGCGCATCGCGTGAGCGCATGGCGACGAGTATCCGCCGTGCGTCGTCCGACGAAGGGCCGACTACGCGCATGAAAGGGCGCCAATTCACGCGTTTGCGCCTCCCGCGGACGCCGTGGCGTCACCTCGCCTTCCGACCACGCCCCTTCTTGCCCAGCGACACGCATCGCTCACGACACATGCAGGTCGTCTCATGATCGTTGACCATGCCGACCGCCTGCATGAATGCGTAGCAGATCGTCGAACCGACAAATTTGCAGCCGTAGCGCTTGAGCGCCTTGCTTAGCGCGTCCGATACTTCCGTCGACGCAGGTGCATGCTTATACGAAGCCCATTCGTTCTGAATCGGCGTGTCGTCGACGAATGACCACACGAAGTTCGCGAGCGAGCCATGTTCGGCCTGAATCTGCTGCACAGCGCGCGCGTTCAGGATGGCCGCCTCGATTTTGCCGCGATGTCGAACGATGCTTTCATCGGCGACGAGCGCATCCACGTGCTTCGGCGTGAAGGCCGCGACCTTGTCGATGTCGAAGTCGGCGAATGCACGGCGGTAGCCGATGCGCTTGTTGAGGATCGTCGACCATGACAAACCGGCCTGCGCGCCTTCGAGCACGAGCATCTCGAACAGGTGCTGGTCGTCGCGCGAGGGCACACCCCATTCGGTGTCGTGGTACCGTGCGAGCGCTTCGCTCGATACCCAGTTGCATCGTTGTGTCACTGTCGCGCTCCCGCGTGGTCATGTCGTTCGCCAGCATAGCGGAAGCGGTGTACGCCGCAAGCTGGCCAATCGGCTAATTGCGCGATTCAAACTGACCTGCCACGCTAAGCGTTTTTCACCCACGGAACTGATTCGATTCGATGAACCACGACTTCTTTCTGATCGGCGTCGACGGCGGCGGCACCGGCACGCGCGTCGTGCTCGGCGACGCGCAGGGCCGCGAACTGGCGCAAGCGGCAAGCGGCCCATCGGGCCTTGGGCTCGGCATCCCGCGCGCATGGCAGTCCATTCAGGCCGCCTGCGGCGAAGCGTTCGAGCGAGCCGGAGTCGCGCTGGACTGGTCGCGCTGCGTGCTCGGTTGCGGACTGGCGGGCGTCAACAATCGCGACTGGCTCGCCGAGTTTCACCAGCAGGCGCCGCGGCTCGCCGGACTGGCCGTCGAAACCGACGCCTACACGACCCTGCTCGGCGCGCACGACGGCGCGCCCGGCGTGATCGTCGCACTCGGCACCGGCAGCGTCGCGGCTTCGCTCGCGAGCGACGGCGAATTCCGCATGGCCAGCGGCTACGGCTTTCCATCGGGCGACGAAGCGAGCGGCGCGTGGCTCGGCCTCCGGCTGATCGTGCACGCGCAACAGGCGCTGGATGGCCGCGTTGCCGTCGACGATCTCACGCAAGCGCTGCTAGCGCATACCGGCGCGCGGGATCGCGACAGTCTCGTCGTGTGGCTGTGCACGGCCAATCAGACTGCCTACGCGCGGCTCGCGCCGATCGCGATCGAACACCGCGCACATCCGTTCGCGGCGCGGCTGCTCGGCGAGGCCGGCGTCGAAGTCGGCAAGATGATCGCCGCGCTGGACGCGACGGGCGCGCTGCCGGTCGCGTTATGCGGAGGCCTTGGTATGCCGTTGCGCGAGTACGTGCCGCAGGCGTATCAGGCGCGCCTGCGCGAGCCGCGGGCGGATTCGGCGCATGGCAGCTTGCAACTGGCGCGGCGCGAGGCGCAGCGGCTGGCTCGAGGAGACCTGTAAAATACCCGCTTTGACGCTGCCTCGACGGTTCAGCCGCCGGACTCATCATGTATAAAGTCATCGCCACGGATCTCGACGGCACACTGCTCAACGCTGATCACCAGGTAGACCCGTTCACGGTCGCCACGGTGCGCAAGCTCGAAAGCGACGGGCTGCAGTTCGTGATCGCCACCGGGCGGCATTACTGCGACGTCGCGGGCATCCGCGATCTGCTCGGCATCAATCCGTATCTGATCACGTCGAACGGCGCGCGCATTCACGCGCCTGACAACACGGTGATCCACGCCGACGATTTGCCGCCGGCGATCGTCCAGCGTCTCGTGCAGCCCGAAATTGTCGGCGCGCATGGTCGAGTGATCGTCAGTCTGTTTGCAGACGAGGCGTGGCTCATCGACCGCGACGCGCCCCATCTGCTGGAATTTCACCAGGATTCCGGCTTCACGTACGAAGTGACCCACCTGCCGAAGCACGATGGCGTCGACATTGCCAAGGCGCTGTATATCGGCGATCCCGCCGATCTCGCGCAGGTGGCCGCCAATCTGGAACGCGACTTCGGCGAACGACTGTACGTGACGTATTCATTGCCGGATTGTCTCGAAGTGATGACCGCGAATGTGTCGAAGGGGCGCGCCCTGCAGATCGTGCTCGAGCGTCTCGGTGTCGACGCGTCGCACTGCGTCGCGTTCGGCGACAACATGAACGATATCGATCTGCTCGAGACGGCCGGCCATCCATTCATGATGAACAACGCCAATCCCGATCTGATCACCCGTCTGCCGCATGTGCCGCGCATCGGCAACAATTTCGAGGCGGGTGTTGCGCATCATCTGCGCAAACTGTTTGCGCTCAACGACGAACTGGCATCTTGAACCGTAGTCACTGCGATTGAAAGCGGCCCGCATCCACTCGCGTGGATGCGGGCCGCAACAGTTGCTCGCGAAGCGCGCAGCGTGCGCTCCGCTAGCGCTCGTCAATCCCGCCAGCCGCGGTGCTCGCCTCGATTGTCATGACCCCAGCGACGGTTGTCGTGACCCCAGCCCCGGTCATCGCGGTGATAGTCGCGGTAGTAGTCGCCGCGCGGGTAGCGATGATCCCAGCCGCCGTAGTACACCGGCTCCGGCGCCGCGTAGACGCGCGCGGGCGCGGCATAAACCGGGGCACCGAGCGATAGGCCGACGCTCAGATCCGTATGCGCTTGCGCGACGCCGCATGCGCCCGCCGCGAGTCCGGCAGCAACCAGCAAGTGAGTGACGATGCGTTTCATGTTGGTCTCTCCTGTGAGGCGACGTAGGTTTGTCGCACAGGGCCAATGTACGCACTCGAGGTGGGCTGGACTGCGACCAGATGTTACGGACTGCAAGCATCGTCGAAGTCATCGAAGCTAGAAAAAACGCTCGCGCGGACGTTGCGCGCAAATACCTTACTTCGCTTGCAGCCGCGCCGCACGGGGCTTTGCGGCGGATCAATTCAAGCCGGCAGGCGGCTGGTCGCGCACGCTCGCCGCTTGCCGCGCCAGCGCACGTAAACACGGCTTACATCTGTATTGCTCAATTAATCCGCCGCGGGCGCCGAAGCGGCCGAAGTTGCGGAAGAGGCCGCCCCTGCCGAAGATGTCGACACTCCCGGCAAGGCCGCGCAAGGGCAATCGGTTGCCCGCCCGTCGAGCCCTTCGCGATCGTGTTTGAAGCTCGCGCGCGGCGTGCCGTTCTGCCAGTCGAGTCGGACGATGTAAATGCTGTCGAAGTCGTCGCTTTGCCATTTCGGCACGTCGGCCGCGCGACCGCCATGCGCGCTCAACATCTGCCGCAACAGCTTCTCGATCAGCTTGTGCTCCCAGGCAACGACGATCAGCTTGCCGCGATTGGCCGGGTCGACGAGCGCGTTGCCGAGCTGGTCGATCTGCGCAAAACCGTACGGTGTTTGGACCGGCATCTGGAATTGAATCGCGGTCGGTTCGATCGTCGCGAGCGGGCGCACGTAATAGTACGGATGACCGCCGTCGTCTTTTTGCTGGGCGGGGTCGGGCGCGTAGATCGCATCGGGTTTGCCGAATTTGGCGGCGATCACGGCCGGCAACGCGAGCGCGCGGTTGAGCCCCTGGCAGTCTAGCTGGCCGTACCCCTGCGCGGGTTTCTCGCCGTGTCGAACGAATACGAGGGTTTCGATATTGCCGCCCGCCGCGGCAACAACGGGGACCGCGGTCGCAACGACGGTCGTCATGTTCGTCGCCGCGGACGCGGCCGGCAACGCCATCGTGCTGACGCACACGCCGCCGAGCGACAGTGCGACGCCATGCAGGAATCCGCGGAAACGGTTCATCGAAAGCACCTGTGCGAGGTTGGGAAGTCGCCCGATTCTAGCAGCGGTGCCCACCGGCACGCGGCCGGCGCGGCATTCATATCGCATTGGCGAGCGCAATGAATAATGGGCGCCGAGGCGCCCATTCATGCCGACTACGCGACGATCGCGAGACCGGGGCGTCGAACTGGCCGTCAGTCGAGCGCCAGCTTGCGCGCATCGCTGCTGCGATCCTCAGCGATCAGCGGATAGACGACACCTGCGATCACCGCGCCGATGATCGGCGCAACCCAGAACAGCCACAGCTGATCGATCGCCACGCCGCCGACGAATAGCGCCGGGCCCGTCGAGCGCGCCGGATTGACCGACGTGTTGGTGACAGGAATCGAGACCAGATGGATCAGCGTCAGGCACAGGCCGATCGCGATGGGCGCGAAGCCGGCCGGCGCGCGGCGGTCGGTCGCGCCGAGAATCACGAACAGGAAGAAGCCAGTCATTACCACTTCGCAAATGAAGGCAGCGGCGAGCGAGTAGTGACCCGGCGATTGCTCGCCGTAACCGTTCGTCGCGAAGCCGCTCGCGACCAGGTCGAAGCCAGGCTTGCCCGACGCGATCAGCGACAGCACGAATGCGCCGAGCACCGCGCCGACCACCTGCGCGACGACATAGGGCAGAAGATCGCGCACCGGAAATCGGCCGGCGACGGCCAGTCCGACGCTCACCGCCGGATTCAGGTGGCAGCCCGAAATGTGGCCGATCGCAAAAGCCATCGTCAGCACGGTCAGGCCGAAGGCCAGCGACACGCCGACGAAGCCGATGCCCAATCCGTGAACCGGCCCGGCGAAGTTGGCGGCGAGGACCGCGCTGCCGCAGCCTCCGAGCACGAGCCAAAAGGTGCCGAGCAATTCGGCAACGAGGCGCTTTGACAACTGCATGTTTGGTGATCCTAAAAAGAATGGGTACTTCAGAAGCACGCATCGAAAAGGGCGAGTACGTACCTTGAGCGCGCAATTCTAGGCAGACAGCGCCAAATCGAGTGTCAAAGATTGTCAATCCGCACAGAATTTATAAACTATTACGAGATAAAGCGCAGGTTTTACAATTCACACTCTTTAATAATTATCAGAGGAAAATTCGCTAAACCGGTATTAGTCGCCATTGCGAATTTTTATAATTGCAGCTAGTCTGCGGTCGAATGAGTTCTAGAAAAGGGGAGAACCGAATGTCTCAATATGCAGACCTCAAGGCGCAGATTGCCAAATTGCAGGCACAGGCAGAAGAAGCGCGACGCACGGAAATCGACAATGTCGTCGCCGACATCCGCCAAAAGATCGCCGAATACGGTCTGACCGCGCAGGATCTCGGTTTCGCGGTCGCCGCCAAGCGCGGCCGCCCGCCCAAGAAGACGCCGCTGCCGGCGAAATATCAGGACCCGAAGTCGGGCAATACATGGAGCGGGCGCGGCAAGCCGCCCAAATGGATCGTCGGCAAGAATCGCGAGCGATTTCTGATTGGCTCGGCGTGACGCCCGCCCGACCTGATGTGAGACGGGGTGAAGGCGGTCTGAAGGTTTCTTTGCTGTTTGGCTTATTCGCCGCGCGCAAGTCCACCGTGGAAGCGCAACCATCCCTGTATTAAAAAAGCCGCCCATACAGGGCGGCTTTTTCGCGTCCGGCAGCCAAAAGACTTCGTTTTTCGCTCGCGCAAACGATTCCGATGCCGGACTCGCCGCTATTGCGGCGTTATAAGCGAAGGTTCACAGCGCCGCTTCAATGCGGGCCGAAAACGGCCAGCCGTAAAAGCGCCGGCCGTTTTCAGGCGCGCCTAGCCGACCGCGACCTGGCGCAATACCGGGCGCCGCGACGTTTCAATCAAGGCGGAATAGCCGTCGATATAGTTCTGCGCCATCGTTTTCGAACTGAAGCGGCGTTCGAACTGGGCGCGGATTTCGACGCGCGACAGCTCGTCGAGACGCTGCAGAGCCGCTACCGCGCCTTGCACGTCCTCGACGATATAGCCGGTCACGCCGTGGTCGATCACCTCAGGCACGGAGCCGCGGTTGAACGCGATAACCGGCGTGCCGCAGGCCATCGACTCGATCATCACGAGGCCGAACGGCTCGGACCAGTCGATCGGGAACAGCAGCGCCTTCGCGCCCGACAGAAACTCGGGTTTCTGCGCCTCGTTGATCTCGCCGACGAACTCGACATGCGCCATCGACAGCAGCGGCTCGATCTCGCGCTTGAAGTACTCCATGTCGACCTTGTCCACCTTGGCGGCGATCTTCAGCGGCAGACCGCTTTGCGCGGCGATCCTGATAGCTGTATCGACGCGTTTTTCCGGGCAGATGCGGCCGAGGAACGCGAGATATTCGGGCTTCTTGTGCGGCTGCGGCGTCAGCAACTGGTCCGGCAGACCGTGATAGATCGTGTTGAGCCAGTTGGCCTGCTGCAGCGGCAGACGCTGCGAATCCGAAATCGACACGACCGGCACATGCGAGAACGCGTCGAACACCGGCTGTAATTCCGGCAGGTCGAGACGACCGTGCAGCGTGGTCACGAACGGCGTGTCCATCGTCGTGAACAGGGGGAACGGCAGGTAGTCGAGATGGAAGTGCAGCACGTCGAACTCGTGCGCGATCTTGCGGACCTTTTCCATCATCAGCACGTGCGGCGCCAATGCATCGCGAATCGTCGGATCGAGGCGCAGCGCGCGCGGCCAGCATGCCTCGAGATTGGCGGACGTGACCGAGTCGCCGCTCGCGAACAGCGTGACGTCATGGCCGAGCTCGACCAGCGCTTCGGTCAGATACGACACGACACGTTCGGTGCCGCCATAGAGTTTCGGTGGGACAGCTTCGTAGAGCGGCGCGACTTGTGCGATTCGCATGCGTTTTCTCCTGTGTCGATCAAAGTTAGCGCTGTGGCGCCGACCCGGATCCCATGCGGATTTTTGATACTTACCGGGGCTTCGCACCACGGCTGAATGGCGCGTGGTACGTCTGCCTAACCGGACGGTTGGGCGCGGTTTGCCCCGCCCGAGGGTGCTCCGAAATAGCTATCGGGTAATCCCTTAGCCTTCATTATCGGGATCGACCGCGGTAATTCGAGTTATTTTTCAAACGCTTAATGTTGTTACAGCGCGAAACATCGACCGTTACAGCTGCCGCGCAAGGTCGAGCCGCAAAAAAGTCCCCATAATCGGGAAGCGTAATTCCACCGACTCAATCAAGCTCGACAGGCGAAATGCACCGTAGCAAGCGGCGGACCCGAGGGTCGGATGAGCTGGGAAAGATCTCTAACCGAGCCAGATTGCAGCCGGCTGAAAACGTCTTATAATTCTTTTCCACCGTTTTACGGTGCGGCGGTGCAGTTCTGAAAACTCACCATCCGGTACACGCCGCAGCCGTATAAATTCCCAGCACGCATCGTCAGTCCCGCCCCGCGCATCAATTCGGCCCAACTCGTGCCTCGCCGCAACCCGGGTTGTAGGAATAATTCCTACACAAATGACGGATTAATCCGTCATCCAGCTGGGGTGTCTCTCCGATTTTCGGCTGTGCCCCCTTTCGAGACAATGCTTGCAAGACCAGAGACGAGCGGATTCGCGCGGATTCAGCGCGCGCGTTCGAGCAAACGTTTCCGCAAAAATCGGCCTGACCAGCCGGGCATACGAACGGGGGAAATCATGAGCACGACTAGCCATATGCTCAGTGAGATCAGGGAAGTCAATCTTTCCTATCTGCTGCTCGCCCAGCGTCTGCTGCGCGAAGACAAGCCGATGGGCATGTTCCGCATGGGTATTTCGGACCAGCTGGCCGACGTGCTCGCCAATCTGTCGTTGGCGCAGACCGTCAAGCTCGCGGCGTCCAACCAGATGCTGTGCCGCTTCCGCTTCGACGATCACGCGGTGCTGTCCGCCCTTGCGGACAAGGACAAGTCCAGCGCGATGGCGCAGGCTCATTCGGCGATCCTGATGGCGAGCCAGCCGGTCGAGCAGATCGGCTAATGGCCAGTAAGAGCGTCTTACTCGAAGTCCGGGAAATCACCCTCGCGATCGAGCTGATCGAACTGGGCGCGCGTCTGCAATTGCTGGAGGCGGAAACCAGCCTGTCGCGCGACCGGCTCGTCAAGCTGTACAAGGAATTGAAAGGGGTGTCGCCGCCCAAGGGCATGCTGCCGTTTTCGACCGACTGGTTCATGACCTGGCAGCCGAACTTTCATTCGTCGCTGTTCTACAACATCTACCGTTTCATGGCCGGTCACGGCGGCTGCCGCGCGATCGAATCGATCGTGAAGAGCTACCGGCTGTATCTCGAGCACGTGCAGTTGCATGACGACGAGCCGGTGCTCAGTCTCACGCGCGCCTGGACGCTGGTGCGCTTCTTCGACTCGGGCATGCTGCAGATGAGCGCCTGCCGCCGCTGCGGCGGCCACTTCGTCGCGCACGCGCACGATCCGCAGCACGGGTTCGTGTGCGGGCTGTGTCAGCCGCCGTCGCGCGCGGGCAAGACGAAGAAGGCGGCGCAAACGCGGGCCGAGCGGCAAATCGCCGTCGCCGGAGTCCCGGCCGAGGTGCCGCAAGTGACCGACGCGCGAGCTCACGAGGCCCGCTGCCCCGCCCCCACGCTCGATACCCTCGTCACCGCCGAAGTCTGAGCAGCACGCGTTGAGGCAGCGCAAGCCTCTGGTTTACACCGGACTCGAGCGCCGTCTTTTTCCCCAAAGTTTTCCGCCCCGGTGCCGTAAACCTGACTAACGACGGTAACCGTCGCTTTTTTGTGAGGGCTCGGCAGTGCTGATTTTCGTGGGAACACTCGTGACGCTGTTGTCCGTTTTCGGCGGTTACGCGCTCGAAGGCGGCCATCTCGGCGCGCTGCTGCAACCCGTCGAGGTGCTGATGATCGTCGGCGCCGGAGTCGGCGCATTCATTCTCGGTAACGGGATGAAGACGATCCGGGCGACCCTGCGCGTCATTCCGACCCTGTTCAAGGGCGCGAAGTACAACAAGGACGTCTACATGGAGCTGATGGGGCTCCTGTACGTGCTGCTCGCGAAAGCGCGCAAGGAAGGCACGCTGACGCTCGAAGCCGACATCGACGACCCGTCGAAGAGCCCGATCTTCACGCAGTACCCGAAGATCCTCGCCGACAAGCACATCATCGAGTTCCTGACCGACTACCTGCGGCTGATGGTCGGCGGCAACATGAATGCGTTCGAGATCGAAAGCCTGATGGACGAGGAGATCGAGACGCACCACCAGGAAGGCGAGGCGCCCGCGCACGCGCTGACCAAGGTCGGCGACGCGATGCCGGCGTTCGGTATCGTCGCCGCGGTGATGGGCGTCGTGCACACGATGGCCTCGGCCGACAAGCCGCCCGCGGTGCTCGGTGAAATGATCGCGCAGGCGCTCGTCGGCACGTTCCTCGGCATTCTGCTTTCGTACGGGCTGATCGGGCCGCTCGCCAGCGTCGCCGAGCAGCGCGTGACCGAGTCGACCAAGATGTTCCAGTGCATCAAGGTGACGATCCTCGCGAGCCTGAACGGCTACGCGCCGGCGATCGCGGTCGAGTTCGGCCGCAAGGTGCTGTTCTCGACCGAGCGCCCGTCGTTCGCCGAGCTCGAAGAGCACGTGCGCCGCGTCAAGGCGAAATAAGCAGGCGACGGGAACCGAACCGATGAGCAGCAAGGACAAAGACCGCGCAATCGTCGTCAAGCGCAGCGCGCCGAAAAAGTCCGGTCATCACGGCGGCGCGTGGAAGCTCGCGTACGCGGACTTCATGACCGCGATGATGGCGTTCTTCCTGCTGATGTGGCTGCTGAGTTCGGCCTCCACCGTGCAGCTGAAAGGTATCGCCGACTACTTCAACCAGCCGTTGAAGATCACGCTGTGGGGCGGCGATCGCAGCGCCGAAGACTCGAGCATCCTGAAGGGCGGCGGTCGCGACATCTCGACCGACGCGCAGGGCGTGACCCGCTCGACCGACGGCAGCAGCAGCCGCGCCGAGCGCACCGCGTCGCACAACGACGACGACTCCGTGAAGCAGCTGACGGGCGCGCTCGAACGCCAGGAACAGGTGCGCCTGCACGACCTGCAGGTCAAGCTGATGGCCGCGATCGAGGCGAACCCGGTGCTGCGCCAGTTCAAGCAGCAGATCCGCATCGACTCGACGCTGACCGGTCTGCGCATCGAGATCGTCGACTCGCAGAAGCGGCCGATGTTCGCGACCGCACGCGACGTCGTCGAGCCGTACATGCGCGACATCCTGCGCGAGATCGGCCACACGCTGAACGACGTGCCGAACCGCATCATCGTGCAGGGCCATACCGACGCCGTGCCGTACGCGGGCGGTGAGAAGGGCTATAGCAACTGGGAGCTGTCGGCCGACCGCGCCAACGCATCGCGGCGCGAGCTGGTCGCGGGCGGCATGGACGAAGCGAAGGTAATGCGCGTGCTCGGTCTCGCGTCGACGCAGAACCTGAACAAGGCGGACCCGCTCGATCCGGAAAACCGTCGCATCAGCATCATCGTGTTGAACAGGAAGTCCGAGGAGGCGCTCGATCACGACGACTCCACGACGACGACCCTGTCGGACGACGCAGCCGGCTCGAAGCCGCTGCTGCAAAGACTTGCGCAGCCGGTGACGGCTGCACCGAAGTTGCCGGCGGCGGCGCCACCGGCCCAGTAACAGACCGCGGCCGCCGGGCCGCGGCCCGCGCCCGACCGGCGCGCACCGCCCGGCGGCCCAGTGTTAAGCGCAGCGAGGTTTTCATGATCAGGCACATCCTGGCAATCGACGATTCGGCATCGATGCGGCAGATCCTCGCCGCGACGCTGACGGGCGCCGGCTATGAAGTCACGCTCGCGGCGGACGGCAACGAAGGGCTCGAAAACGCGCTCGCGATGGCGTTCGATCTCGTGTTGACCGACCAGCACATGCCCGGCAAGACCGGTCTCGATCTGATCACCGCGCTGCGCGGAAATCCAGCCTATCAGGCGACGCCCATCCTCGTCCTCACGACGGAATCGGGCGAACCCTTCAAAGAGGCGGCGCGCGCGGCGGGCGCGACCGGCTGGATCGAAAAGCCGCTCGACCCGGACATGCTGACCGAGCTGGTGGCGGCGCTGGCCGAACCGGACCCGGCTTGATCCGCGTCATCAACACCTTTAGACACAGTACAGATAGCTCTCGACGCGCCTCTACGGCGACTCAAGCCAGACAGGCACTCTCGCGGTGAACCAGGCATGACACTCGACATCACACAGTTCTATCAGACGTTCTTCGACGAAGCGGACGAACTGCTCGCGCAGATGGAGCAATTGCTGCTCAATCTCGACGTGGCCCACCCGGACCCCGAAGACCTCGCGGCGATCTTTCGCGCCGCGCATTCGATCAAGGGCGGCGCGGCAACGTTCGGTTTCACCGCGCTCACCGAGACCACGCACATTCTCGAGTCGCTGCTCGATCGCGCGCGCAACAACGAGCTGGTGCTGCGCAAGGACATGATCGACACGTTCCTCGAAACCAAGGACGTGCTGTCCGGCCAGCTCGCCGACTATCGCGCGAGCGCCGAGCCCGATGCGGCGGTGGCGCGCGCGATCTGCGCGAAGCTGGAGCAGCTGCACGCGGAAAGCCGCATGGGCGGCGCGCCGGCAGCGGCGGCGAGCGCCGAAACCGCGCCGGCCGTGAGCGCCCCCGCGCCTGCAGCAGCGCAGGCGACGGCAACCCAAACAACAACACAAGCAACCGCGGTACAGCAGCAAGGCGGCACCCCGCCCGAGCACGTCGTCGAACAGGCGGTGCAGGCGGCGGGCGAATGGATCGACGGCGAACCGGCACAGACCGGACAAGCCGCGGGCACGGCCGACAGCGCCGGCCCACATCTGAAAATTACGCTACGGGGCGTGGGAGAGAAAGACCAGGAGCTGCTCACCGAAGAGCTGGGCAACCTGGGCAACATCGTCGGGCAGGTCAAGAGCGGCAGCGATCTGACGCTGTGGCTCTTGAGCGACGTATCCTCCGACGACATCATCGCCGTGTGCTGCTTCGTGATCGACGAAAGTCAGATCACGATCGGCCGTGGCACCGCGCCGGCGGACGACGCGCAGCAGGGCGAACCTGGAACGCCCGACGCTGCCGTTCCGACACCGGCGCAATCTGCGCAATCCGCGCAGGTCGCGCCCGCCGCTCCCGCGGCGCAAGCGCAGGCGCAGCCGGTCCTTCACACCGAGCCCGCAGCATCGTCGACCCCGGCGGCCCTCACCGCTGCGCCCGCAAGCGCACCCGGTCAGGCGGACAGCATCGAGCCGCCGCCTGCGGCACCCGCGGCGGCTCAGGCGGCGGCCAAACCGGCTTCGGCCGCGTCCGCCGATCAGGACCGCAAGGCGCCCCGTCCGGCCGCCGCGGCGGCCGGCGCCGAAGGCAGCTCGATTCGCGTCGGCGTCGAGAAGGTCGATCAGCTGATCAATCTGGTCGGCGAGCTGGTGATCACGCAGGCGATGCTCGCGGAGACCACCAGCACGTTCGATCCGGCGCTGCACGACCGGCTCTTCAACGGCATGGCGCAACTCGAGCGCAACGCGCGCGATCTGCAGGAAGCGGTGATGTCGATCCGCATGATGCCGATGGATTACGTGTTCAGCCGCTTCCCGCGTCTGGTGCGCGATCTCGCGGCGAAACTCGGCAAGGAGGTCGAACTCGTCACCTTCGGTCAGGCGACCGAACTCGACAAGAGCCTTATCGAACGGATCATCGACCCGTTGACGCACCTCGTGCGCAACAGTCTCGACCACGGCATCGAGACCGTCGAGGCGCGGCGCGCGGCGGGCAAGGATTCGACCGGTCAGCTGGTGCTGTCGGCGGCGCACCACGGCGGCAACATCGTCATCGAGGTCAGCGACGACGGCGCGGGCCTGCGCCGCGACAAGATCCTCGCGAAGGCGGCCAAGCAGGGCATGCAGGTCAGCGACACGATGAGCGACGAGGAAGTCTGGAACCTGATCTTCCTGCCGGGCTTCTCGACCGCCGAGCAGGTCACCGACGTGTCCGGCCGCGGCGTCGGCATGGACGTGGTGAAGCGCAACATCCAGTCGATGGGCGGTCACGTCGAGATCACGTCGCACGCGGGCAAGGGCAGCACCACGCGGATCGTGCTGCCGCTCACGCTCGCGATCCTCGACGGCATGTCGGTGAAGGTCGGCAACGAGATCTTCATCCTGCCGCTGAACTTCGTGATGGAGTCGCTGCAACCGCGAGCCGAAGACATTTACACGGTCGCCAACGGCGAGCGCGTGGTGCGCGTGCGCGGCGAATACCTGCCGCTCGTCGCGCTGCACGAGGTGTTCAACGTGTCGGATGCGAAGCAGGAGCCGACCCAGGGCATCGTCACGATCATGCAGACCGAGGGACGGCGCTTCGCGATGCTGATCGATGAACTCGTCGGCCAGCAGCAGGTGGTCGTGAAGAATCTGGAAACGAACTACCGCAAGGTGCACGGCATTTCCGCGGCGACCATTCTGGGCGACGGCAGCGTCGCGCTGATCGTGGACGTCGCGGCGCTGAACCGCGAATCGCGTCATGCGCATGGGCATGCGCAGGCGATGAGCCTCGCCTAACGCACGCAGCAAACGCGGCACTGACAGACATCGCAACACAACTTCAACTCAATTCATCCCAACCGTTTGGGGGCTAACGTGGCAGAAGTCCAATCCATCAATTCGAGCGTCGCAAACGCGAGCGGTACGAATGGCCGCCGCGACGCGCAGGCGGACGCCGGCGGTCAGGAATTCCTCGTCTTCACGCTCGGCGCGGAAGAGTACGGCATCGACATCCTGAAGGTGCAGGAAATCCGCGGCTACGACAACGTGACGCGCATCGCCAATGCGCCCGAGTTCATCAAGGGCGTGATCAACCTGCGCGGCATCATCGTGCCGATCGTCGACATGCGGATCAAGTTCCATCTCGGCCGCGTCGAGTACGACCATCAGACCGTCGTGATCATCCTGAACGTCGCGCATCGCGTGGTCGGCATGGTCGTGGACGGCGTGTCGGACGTGCTGACGCTCGCGGTCGATCAGATCATGCCGGCACCGGAATTCGGCGCGACGCTGACGACCGAATACCTGACCGGTCTCGGCACGGTCGACGGCCGCATGCTGATCCTGATGGACATCGAGAAGCTGATGACCAGCTCCGAGATGTCGCTGACCGAAACGCTCGGCGTCTGAGCGCAGGCAGTAACGGAACCCGGCACAAGGAGCATCAAAATGCTGAGCAGGTGGTCGATCCGCACGTCGCTGACGATGGTGGGGATTCTTCTGGCGGCGCTGACCGTAGTAGTCGGCGCGCTCGGGCTGACCGCGCTGAATCGCGCGAGCGGCTCGCTCGATCGCATCGCACGCGGCGAACTGGTCGCGATTCATGCGCTCGACGATGCGTCGGCGTATCTGTTGCGTTCGCGCATCGCGATCGAGCGCTTCAACACGCTGACGGCCGCCGGTAACGCGGACGAGGCGAAGAAGGCGCTCGATCGCGCGCAGGAGCTGCTCGGCAAGAGCAAGCAGAGCTGGCAGGCGTATCTCGACGCGCCGAAGCACCGCGTCGAGCAGGCCTTGCTCGACGATGTGCTCGCGAAGCGTACGACGGTGATGCACGACGGCGTCGACGTCGAATTCGCCGCGTTGAACGCGAACGATCTCGACGCGTATCACGCGGTCGCGGACACGAAGATCAGCCCGATGTTCATCGCCTACGACGCGGCCGCCGCCGCGGTGATTCAGGCGTTGCGGCAGAGCGTGGCCGATCAGGAAACGAGCGCGCAGTCGAGCGCGTCGCTGATGATCATGCTGATTTGCGTGACCACGGCGTTCGCGCTGCTGGTGGTGGTCGGCATCCGTTTCGCGCTGCGCGGGCTCATCGTGCAGCCGCTGAACGACGCGACCGCCTGTTTCGAGCGGATCGCTGGGGGCGACCTGTCCACCCCCGTCGAGGTGTTCAGCAACAATGAAATCGGCCGTCTGTTCGCGGGCATCAAGCGGATGCAGGAAAGCCTCGCGACGATGGTGCGCGCGGTCCGCAGCGGCACCGAATCGATCGACACCGGCGCGCGCGAAATCGCGATGGGCAACACCGATCTGTCGCAGCGCACCGAGCAGCAAGCGGCGTCGCTGCAGGAAACCGCATCGAGCATGGATCAGCTGACCGGCACCGTGCGGCAGAACACCGAGAACGCGCGCCAGGCGAGCCAGCTCGCCGTCAACGCGTCGGACATCGCGACGCGCGGCGGCGACGTGGTGAGCCAGGTCGTCACGACGATGCAGCAAATCGCGACCAGTTCGAACAAGGTCGTCGACATCATCGGCGTGATCGAGGGCATCGCGTTCCAGACCAACATCCTCGCGCTGAACGCGGCGGTCGAAGCCGCACGCGCCGGCGAACAGGGCCGCGGTTTCGCGGTCGTCGCGGGCGAAGTGCGCAGCCTCGCGCAGCGCAGCGCGAGCGCCGCGAAGGAGATCAAGGAGCTGATCGGCGATTCGGCCGACAAGGTCAAGAGCGGCTCCGAGCTGGTCGGCCGCGCGGGCACGACGATGGACGAAATCGTGCAGGCGGTGCGTCGCGTGACCGACATCATGGGCGAGATCAGCGCGGCGTCGGAAGAGCAGTCGGGCGGCATCGAGCAGGTCAACCGCGCGGTCGTGCAGATGGATTCGGTCACGCAGCAGAACGCGGCGCTGGTCGAGCAGGCGGCGGCCGCGGCGGCGTCGCTCGAAGATCAGACGCGGCAGTTGCAGGCGGTGCTGGGTGGCTGGAAGGTAACCGGCACACCGGCGCGTCAGAGCGCTCCGGCGACGCGTGCGCAGACGCCCGCGCGGCTCGCCAGGGCTGCACCGCAAGCGGCGAGCGCGGCGACTCCGGTGAACCCGGTGGGCGCGAGCAAGGAATCGAAGGCAACCGCGGCGAGCGCGGCGCCCCCCACTCAGCACGACGCGGCCGCACGCGTCGAACCGACATTGAAGCCCCGGCCGGCCGCAGCCGCGGCTCGCGTCACGACCGACACGCCCACGCGCGCCGCTCCGCCGGGCACGGCGAAGGCGAGCTCGGACGCGGACTGGGAAACATTTTAGGCAACGGCAGAGTGACATGTGGTCAACCGGCATCGCGCCCGCGGATGGGCGAAGCATCGAAGCACGCGCAGCACGCGTGTCGCGAGCCGGCCATATGTCGATGGTACTCGCGGGAGGGCGCGACCCCGCGACGACAATTCCTACCTCTCAGGCAGTCCGGCTGGGCGGCGAGCGTGACGGCTCATATCGCAGACAGGAATTTTCATGATGGCAACGCGCGCAACACAACGCCCCGCGCGGGCAGCACCTGACCGCACAGAGCCGGCCAGGTCCGTCGAGACGGGCCGCGATTTCGAATTTACGGCGGCCGATTTCGCCCGCATCCGCGAGCTGATTCATCGCGGGGCGGGCATCTCGCTGTCGGACCACAAGCGCGACATGGCGTATAGCCGCCTCGCGCGCCGCTTGCGGGCGCGCGGCATCGATACGTTCCGGCAGTATCTCGATCTGCTCGAAGCGGAAAACGATCCGGCCGAGTGGGAAGCGTTCACCAATGCCCTGACCACCAACCTCACGGCGTTTTTCCGCGAAGCCCATCACTTTCCGATCCTCGCCGAGTTCGTGCCGCGCCGTGCGCAACCGGTGTCCGTGTGGTGCTCGGCGGCATCGACGGGCGAGGAGCCGTACTCGATCGCGATGACGCTGATCGAAGCGCTCGGTGACAGCGGCGCGCGCCAGGCGTCGGTGCTCGCGACCGACATCGACACCCAGGTGCTCGCGAAGGCCGAGGCCGGCGTCTACCAGTTCGACCAGGTCAAGCACCTGTCGCCCGAGCGGTTGAAGCGCTTCTTCCTGAAGGGCACGGGCGCGCATGCGGGGATGGTCAAGGTGCGTCCCGAAGTGCGCGCGCTCGTGCGCTTCGAGCAACTGAACCTGACCAATCGCGATTACCAGTTGCGCACGCAGTTCGACGCGATCTTCTGCCGCAACGTGATGATCTATTTCGACAAACCGACGCAGGCGCAGGTGCTGTCGCGCTTCGAGCCGCTGATGAAACCGGGCGGCCTGTTGTTCGCCGGCCATTCGGAAAACTTCACGTACGTGACGCAAGCGTTCCGGTTGCGCGGCCAGACCGTCTACGAACTGACGCGTGACGCGGGCGGCGCGCGCGCGCCGTCGCGCGCCAACGCGCATGACGCGCATCAATCGAGCGGGGTGGCCGCATGAGCAGCACGCTGCCGATCGCTTCGAACCTGTACTACGACAACCACTTCCAGCGCCCCGGCGTGAAGCTGTTGCCCAACGAGTTCTATACGACTAGCGAAGACATGGTGCTCGTGACCGTGCTCGGCTCGTGCGTCGCGGCCTGCATCCAGGACCGCACCGCGGGCATCGGCGGCATGAATCACTTCATGCTGCCCGACGACGGCGCCGACGTCGCGCAGGCCGCGTCGGACTCGATGCGCTACGGCGCGTACGCGATGGAAGTGCTGATCAACGAACTGATCAAGGCGGGCGGGCGGCGCGAGCGCTTCGAGGCCAAGGTGTTTGGCGGCGGCGCGGTGCTCGCGGGCATGACGACGATGAACATCGGCGATCGCAACTCCGAGTTCGTGCGCCGCTATCTGGCCACCGAAAAGATCCGCATCGTCGCCGAGGACCTGCAGGGCTCGCACCCGCGCAAGGTCGCGTTCATGCCGCGCACCGGTCAGGTGATGGTGAAGAAATTGCGCTTGCAACAGGAAGCGGGCGTCGCCGAGCGCGAGCAGGCGCTCGTGCGGCAAAGCGCCGAAGCACGCGCGGAGCGGCTCGCCGCCGCGCGCAAGCGGGTCGAGCTGTTCGCGAAGCCGGCCGCCGCCGCCGCGCGGCCGAGAATCGAATTGTTCGGCGCGAGCCCGCGCCCGACTCATTCCAACAACGCCAGAACCACAGAGGAGGCGTGAGCGCTGTGCAAAAGATCAAGGTATTGTGCGTCGACGATTCGGCGCTGATCCGCAGCCTGATGACCGAAATCATCAATAGCCAGCCGGACATGACGGTGGTGGCGACGGCACCCGATCCGCTCGTCGCGCGCGAGCTCATCAAGCAGCACAACCCGGACGTGTTGACGCTCGACGTCGAAATGCCGCGCATGGACGGCCTCGACTTTCTCGAGAAGCTGATGCGTCTGCGGCCGATGCCGGTCGTGATGGTGTCGTCGCTGACCGAGCGCGGCAACGAAATCACGCTGCGCGCGCTCGAACTCGGCGCGGTCGATTTCGTGACCAAGCCGAAGGTCGGCATTCGCGACGGCATGCTCGACTACGCGGAAAAGCTCGCCGACAAGGTTCGCGCGGCAGCCCGCGCGCGCGTACGCCAGGCGGCGCCGGCGCAGCATGCGGCCACCCAGACCGCGCAGGCGCCGGCCGGCGCCGCGCCGCTCTTCAACAACCCGCTGCTGAGTACCGAGAAGCTGGTTATCGTCGGCGCCTCGACGGGCGGCACCGAAGCGATCCGCGAAGTGCTGGTGCCGCTGCCGCCCGACGCGCCCGCGGTGCTGATCGCGCAGCACATGCCGCCGGGCTTTACGAAATCTTTCGCGCAACGCCTCAATGGTTTGTGCCGGATTACCGTTAAAGAAGCGGAGCACGGCGAGCGTGTGCTGCCGGGGCACGCGTACATCGCGCCGGGCCATGCGCATCTGTTGCTCGCGAGGAGCGGTGCGAACTATATTGCGCATCTGTCCGACGACCCGCCGGTGAACCGGCATCGTCCGTCGGTCGATGTACTGTTCCGTTCGGCCGCGCAGCATGCGGGCAAGAACGCCGTTGGCGTGATCCTGACCGGCATGGGGCGCGACGGCGCGGCCGGGCTGCTGGAGATGAAAAAGGCCGGTGCCTACACGCTGGCGCAGGACGAGGCGAGTTGCATCGTGTTCGGCATGCCGCGCGAGGCGATCGCGCTCGGCGCGGCCGACGAAATCGCCGCGCTGCCGGACATGAGCCGGCGCGTGATGGCGCGTTTGTCGTCGATGGGTGACCGCGTTCAGCGGGTATGATGCGTGCCGGATGGAATGACGCGGCCGAGCGCCGCAACATGGATCAAGCAAAGGGAAAGAAATGGACAAGGGAATGAAGATTCTGGTGGTTGACGATTTTCCGACGATGCGCCGGATCGTCCGCAACCTGCTGAAGGAACTGGGCTACTCGAACGTCGACGAGGCGGAAGACGGCGCGGCCGGTCTCGCGCGTCTGCGCAGCGGCAGCTACGAGTTCGTGATCTCCGACTGGAACATGCCGAACCTCGACGGTCTCGCGATGCTGAAGGAAATCCGCGCCGACGCGAGCCTCGCGCACCTGCCGGTGTTGATGGTGACGGCCGAGTCGAAGAAGGAAAACATCATCGCGGCGGCGCAGGCCGGCGCGAGCGGTTACGTCGTCAAGCCGTTCACGGCCGCGACGCTCGACGAGAAGCTCAACAAGATCCTCGAGAAAATGGCGAAAGCCGGGAGCTGACGTGACGCCGCCGACCCAAACGCCTGGCGCCGAAGCTGGGAACGACAGCGGCGACTTCGCGTCGGACCGCATCCTTGCCCGCATCGGACAACTGACGCGCACGCTGCGCGATTCGATGCGCGAACTCGGGCTCGACAAGCACGTCGAGCGCGCGGCCGAAGCCGTGCCCGACGCGCGCGATCGCCTGAAGTACATCGCCAATATGACCGAGCAGGCCGCCGAGCGCGTGCTGTCGGCGATCGACGTCGCGAAGCCGATCCAGGAGCAGTTGCAGCAGGACGCCGGCGCGCTCGACGCGCGCTGGGAGCAGTGGTACGCCGCGCCGATCGAGCGCGAGGAAGTGCGCGCGCTGATGAACGACACGCGCACCTTCCTGCGCGGCGTGCCCGAGGCGACCGGCGCGACCAACTCGCAGCTAATGGAGATCATGCTCGCGCAGGACTTCCAGGATCTGACCGGCCAGGTGATCAAGAAGATCACCGACGTCGTCTATCTGATCGAGCAGCAGTTGCTCGGCGTGCTGGTCGAGAACATCGCGCTCGAGCGGCGCGAGCAGTTCGCGGCGAACGCCGCGGCTCTCAAGGCGGAGGTGTCGTCGACGGGCAGCCCGGAGCATCTGCTCAACGGTCCGCAGATCAATCCGGAAGGCAAGACGGATGTGGTGCAGGATCAATCGCAGGTCGACGATCTGCTCGCGAGCCTCGGTTTCTGAGCAAGTGTCTCGGCCCGGCAAGCGCGCCGGGCTGGTGGTTTCTCCGCGATTTGCGCCAAACACGCATTCAATGAGTACCGGCTACCCATCTTCCGTACGTTTTGCTGCTAGTAATAGTCGGCAAGTCGCGCGCGTGGGCGCGCCTTGCGCCGGCTGAAAGAATCCGCAGGCATACTACGAGGTCAAAGCGGTACGGCACCCGGCCCGCGCAACGCCGGGCAGTCGCCCGGTGAGGCCATCCCTCAGCGTTGCGGCCGCGGCGGTGCCGTATCATCTGCCTATAAGCGGCCGCTTCGCGCAGTCGGCGAAGCGTGCCGCGGCTCGGGAGGAGCTTCTCATGTGGAGTCGTATTGGTCGCGCCGGAGTCACGGCGCTCGTATTGCCATGTTCGTTATTGGCCCTGACGGCCGCGCAGTCCGCCCATGCGGCGCTGGGCAGCGCGCCGCTTACCCCGCCGTCCGACGCGTCGGTGTCCTCCCGCGTGGTGCAGCCCGCCAGCGGCACATCGCAAAGTGTCATGCGTTCTGAATCGAGCGCGGCGTCTTCCACATCTTCCACACCCGCTTCCTACACGGTACGCGAGACCACGTTCGGCAACGGCACCGTGGTGCGCGAATACCTGAGCACGAGTGGCGCGGTATTCGGGATTTCGTGGCATGGTCCGCAAATGCCCGATCTCAGTGATCTGCTCGGCAGTTATTTCCCGCAGTACGTGGCCGGCGTGAAGGCCGTGCGGGCCGCGCGCGGCAATGCGCGGGGGCCGGTCGCCGTCGACGAGAGCGGGCTGGTGGTGCGTTCGGGCGGCCACATGGGCGCGTTCAGCGGCGTCGCGTGGCTGCCCTCCGCGCTGCCGGCCGGCGTCAGCGGTTCCGACATCCAGTAACGGCGAGGACCACGATGCGAACCATGCTCACGACAGCGAACATCAAAAGCTGGATGCAGGCCGCGCTTGCCGTGCTGCTCACGGCGACGCTCGTCGCCTGCGGAGGCGGAGGCGGCGGTAGCGACAACAACTCCAGCTCCAACAATGGCGGCAACACCTCGAACGGACTGAACGGCGGTTCGCTGCCGGCCAGCCCGACCCAGCAGCCGATCTCCGCGAATGCGTCGAACACGGTGCCGATCACGGTCGGCCGGGGCGTTTCGGGTGTCATCAACATCCCGACCGTCAGCGTGAGGATCTGCGCGCCGGGCTCGACCAGCAACTGTCAGACCATCGACAATATCCAGGTCGACACCGGCTCGTTTGGCCTGCGCGTGGTCAGTTCAGTGCTCAATTCGACGCTGCTCGGCGCGCTGCCGGTCAGCACGATCGGCAGCAACGGCGCGCAGCTCGCCGAGTGCGCGACGTTCGCGGACGGTTACACGTGGGGCTCGGTGCGCACCGCGATCGTGACGCTCGGCGGCGAAACGACGACCGGCAGCATCCCGCTGCAGATCATCGGCGACAAGGCCGCGAGCACGGTACCAAGCGGCTGCGGCAGCGGCCCGGCCGAAAACACGGCCGCCGATCTGGGCGCGAACGGCATCCTCGGCATCGGCACCGCGCTGACCGATTGCGGCGCAACCTGCGCGAACACGACGACCGCGGCGACCTACAGCAACTACTTCGCCTGTCCGAACGGCACGTCGTGCACGCGCACCGCGGTGCCGATTCCGCAACAGATCGCCAATCCGGTCGCGAACTTCCCGCTCGACAACAACGGCGTGATCGTACAGATGGCACCGGTGTCGAACACCGGGCAGGCATCGGCGACCGGCACGCTGGTGTTCGGCATCGGCACGCAGGGGAACAACCCGCTTGCCGCTGCGCAGGTGTTCACGACCGACCCATACGGCGACCTCAACAACAGCACCTTCAACGGCACGACCGTCCAGGCGTTCCTCGATTCCGGCTCGAACGCCTATTTCTTCGGCGATAGCACGCTCACGCTGTGCGGCAGCCAGTTCGCGGGCTTCTATTGCCCGTCGTCGGCGCAGACCCGCACGGTCACGCTGGTCGGGAAGAACAACGTGTCGGCGGTCGCGAGCATCGGCATCGTGAACGCGCAGACGCTGTTCGCCAACGGCGGCAACTACGCGTTCAACACGCTCGCCGGCCAGATCGGCGGCAACACCAGCTTCGACCTCGGTCTGCCGTTTTTCTTCGGCCGCTACGTGTACTACCACCTCGATCAGACCGCGAGCGGCGCGCCCCCTTACGTCGCCTTCTGACGCGACACGTCGATCCAATGCCGGACGGCTTGCGTGACAGACGCGCGAGCCGTCCGCTCATCCGTCGAAATACCCCCGTTTCTCCGCCCTTATCCGCCGATCGGCGCTTGCGTCGAGCAGGAATAATCGCTCTCACTGGAAAGAGGCGCCGTGCCTCGGCCGACTGGAGAGCTTTGTGGCAGAGGACAGCGACCTCGAAAAAACCGAATCCGCCACCCCTCGGCGCCTGCAGAAGGCGCGCGAGGAGGGGCAGATCGTGCGTTCGCGGGAGCTGTCGACCTTCGCGCTGCTCGCGGCCGGGTTCTACGGCGTATGGGGCATGTCGGGCAGCATCGGCGAGCATTTGCAGAACATGCTGCGTGCGTCGCTCACCTTCAACCACGCGAGCGCGTTCGACACCAGCCGCATGCTGATCGGCGCGGGCTCAGCGGGTCGCGAAGGACTCTACGCGCTCGTGCCGATACTCGGCGTCACCGGACTTGCCGCGCTGCTCGCACCGATGGCGCTGGGCGGCTGGCAACTGTCCGCGAAAGGGTTCGAGCCCAAGTTCAACCGGCTGAACCCGATCGAGGGCCTCGGCCGCATATTTTCGATCAACGGACCGATCCAGCTCGGCATGTCGCTCGCGAAGACGCTGGTGGTGGGGTTGATCGGCGGCACGGCGATCTGGAATCGCCACGAGCAATTCCTCGCGCTCGCAACGCAGCCGCTCAATCTCGCGCTCGCCAACTCCGTGCATCTGATCGCGGTGTGCTGCGGCATGACGGTGGCCGGCATGTTCGCGGTGGCCGCGCTCGACGTGCCGTACCAGCTGTGGTCGTTCCACAAGAAGCTGCGCATGACGAAGGAAGAAGTGAAGCGTGAGCATCGCGAGAGCGAAGGCGATCCGCACATCAAGGGCAAGATTCGCCAGCAGCAGCGCGCGATCGCGCGGCGCCGCATGATGGCGCAAGTGCCGAAGGCCGACGTGGTCGTGACCAACCCGACCCACTTCGCGGTCGCGCTGCAATATACGGACGGCGAGATGCGCGCGCCGAAGGTGGTCGCGAAGGGCGTGAACCTCGTGGCCGCGCGGATTCGCGAGATCGCCACCGAAAACAACGTGCCGCTGCTCGAAGCGCCGCCGCTCGCGCGTGCGCTCTATCACAACGTCGATCTGAATCGCGAGATTCCGGGGCCGCTCTATGGCGCGGTCGCGGAAGTGCTCGCGTGGGTCTATCAGTTGCGCCGCTTCAAGGCCGAAGGCGGCGACGTGCCGGTCGCGCCGACCGAACTCGACGTGCCGCCCGAACTCGACAAGGGCGGCGTAGCGGACGAGGACGCCGCCGAGGAAGCCGCCAACACGCTGAACCCGGCCGACGACAACGCCAACGACGCCACTAGCGACGACAACAACGGAGCCTCCGCATGAACGCTCGCGCCGGTTTCCTCGCCCGACGCCCGGATGCGCTGAGCAGCACCAACCTGCGCGCCCTCGCCGGGCCGGTGCTGATCTGCATGATCCTCGGCATGATGATTCTGCCGTTGCCGCCGTTCCTGCTGGATCTGCTGTTCACGTTCAACATCGCGCTGTCGGTGATGGTGCTGCTCGTCAGCATGTACACGATGAAGCCGCTCGACTTCGCCGCGTTCCCGAGCGTGCTGCTGTTCTCGACGCTGCTGCGGCTGTCGCTGAACGTCGCCTCGACGCGGGTCGTGCTGCTCGAAGGCCATACCGGTCCCGATGCGGCCGGTCAGGTGATCGAGTCGTTCGGCCACTTCCTCGTGGGCGGCAACTTCGCGGTTGGTATCGTCGTGTTCGTGATCCTGATGGTGATCAACTTCATGGTGATCACGAAGGGCGCGGGGCGGATCGCCGAAGTGTCCGCGCGCTTCACGCTCGACGCGATGCCCGGCAAGCAGATGGCGATCGACGCCGATCTGAACGCCGGCCTCATCAACGAAGAGCAGGCTCGCACGCGGCGCAAGGAGATCTCTCAGGAAGCCGAGTTCTACGGCTCGATGGACGGCGCGAGCAAGTTCGTGCGAGGCGATGCGGTCGCCGGCCTCCTGATCATGGTGATCAACATCATCGGCGGGCTGATCGTCGGGATGGTCCAGCACGACATGAGTTTTGCCGCGGCGGGCAAGAACTACACGCTGCTGACGATCGGCGACGGCCTCGTCGCGCAGATTCCGTCGCTGGTGATTTCGACGGCGGCCGGCGTGATCGTTTCGCGCGTCGCGACCAACGAGGACATCGGCACGCAACTGACCGGCCAGCTGTTCACGAACCCGCGCGTGCTGATGATCACCGGCTGCATTCTCGTGCTGATGGGACTGATCCCGGGCATGCCGCACTTCGCGTTCCTGATTCTCGGCGGCGGCCTGATCCAGCTCGGCCGCACGATGAAGAAGCGCACCGAGGAGCGCAAGAACGCACCGGCGCTCGTCGACGTCGCGCCGGCCGCGCTGGCGCCGGTCGAAAACGCCGAGGCGAGCTGGGACGACGTGACGATGATCGACACGCTCGGCCTCGAAGTCGGCTACCGGCTGATTCCGCTCGTCGACAAGAACTCGGACGGCGAACTGCTCAAGCGGATCAAGAGCATCCGCAAGAAGTTCGCGCAGGAAATCGGCTTTTTGCCGCCGGTCATTCATATCCGCGACAACCTCGAATTGCGGCCGAACGGCTATCGGATCGCGTTGAAGGGCGTCGAGGTCGGCTCGGGCGAGGCGTATCCGGGCCAGTGGCTCGCGATCAACCCGGGCCAGGTATCGGCCGCGCTGCCGGGCACGCCGACCCAGGACCCGGCGTTCGGCCTGCCCGCCATCTGGATCGACACGAATCTGCGCGAACAGGCGCAGGTATACGGCTACACGGTCGTCGATTCGAGCACGGTGGTCGCGACGCACCTGAATCACCTCGTCGTCACGCACGCGTCGGAGCTGCTCGGCCGCCGCGAGGTGCAGTCGCTTGTCGAGCGGATGCAGAAGGACACGGCGTCGCTCGTCGACGATCTGGTGCCGAAGATGCTGCCGCTCACCACGCTGCAAAAGGTGCTGCAGAACCTGCTCGAAGAAGGCGTGCCGATTCGCGACATGCGCACGATCCTCGAAGCGCTCGCCGAACACGCGACCAAGCTCACCGACCCGCACGACCTCACCGCCGCGGTGCGGCTCGCGCTGGGCCGCGCGATCACGCAGCAGTGGTTCCCCGGGACCGCCGACATGCAGGTGATGGGCCTCGACGCGAACCTCGAACGGGTGCTGTCGCAGGCGCTATCGACCGGACCGAACCCGGGCCTCGAACCGGGTCTCGCGAACACGCTGCTCACCGAAACGCAGAAAGCGATGACGCGTCAGCAGAACCTTGGCCTCGCTCCGGTGCTGCTGGTGCAGCACGCACTGCGGCCGATGCTCGCGCGCTTCCTGCGCCGCAGCCTGCCGCAGCTGAAGGTGCTCTCGTATGCGGAAGTGCCCGATACGCGCAACGTCAAGGTGGTCAATCTGATCGGCGCGCACGGCTGACGAAGGTCGCTCGCTCGCGGCTGTCGATACAACGAACCGGCGCTCCAATGGGGCGCCGGTTTGCGTTTGCACGGCTCTCCCAGGCTCGTCGAACGATGCGTCTGCCGTGTGTCCATCGCGCGAATTACCCACCTTTAACGGTCTTTATCCATCGATCGTCGCCCGACGCCTTTCGCAATAATTGATCGCAATGGGAAGCGGTGTATTGCCGGTCCGTCAGTCCGTATACCTCATCGGGGGTCCAGCTTGAACATTCGTAAATTTGTCGGTGCTACCAGTCGCGACGCGCTGCGTCTCGTTCGCGAAGCACTTGGCCCCGATGCGGTCGTGCTGTCGAATCGCACGATGGACGACGGCAGCGTCGAAATCGTCGCGCTCGCCGATAGCGATCTCGCCGCGATCACGCCGAAAGCGCGCGAAGGCGCGCAGGCCGCGGCGCTCGGCACGGGCTCCGGTGCGGCATCGACGCTGGCCCCGCGCGGCTTGTTCGCGGCGCCGACGAATCCATACGCGAGCGCAATGCCGGACGTGTTTTCGTCGGTGTTCGGCGCGAGCCCGGAAGCGGGTGGTGAAGCGACGCCGGCGATCGAGCCGGCGAATGCGGCTGCGGATTTCATGGCCGGCTCGGTGAACAGGACGGCGCTCAATTCGGCGCTCAGCCAGGCGCTCAGCATGTCCGCGAATCAAGCAGCGCCCGCCGTGAGCCAGTCGGCGTCCAGCGCGGCCACATCGTTCAACGCACCGGCCACGCCCGCCGCTGCCGCCGCGCCTTCCGGCGCGAGCGCCCGCGCCGCGGCCGCGCGCCTGTCGAAAGACATCCGCGCGGATTTGCTGAAAGCTGCCGGCGTGCCGGTACCGCCGGCTAACGCATCGAGCGAAGCCGCCGCGCCGCGCACGATGGCCGAGTCGAATCCGTGGCTCATCGATCACGCGCGCCGCCTCGCGGCCGAGCAGCAGCAACAGAGCGGCCAATACAGCGCGCGTCCCGCCGCGATGACGCCCGCCGTCGCGACCGCCAAAGGCCTCGGCAGCGCAGTCGACGCGCGGCCGGCCGCCGTGCCGCCGGTGATCGACACGCCCGACTGGGCGCGCGAAGCCGCCGAAGCCGCTGCGCGCCGCGCCGCTCAGAAGATCGCGCCCGTGCCGTCCGCTACTGACGAAAGCCGCACGCCGTCCGCCGTCGCCGAAGCGATCAAGGGGCGCATGGAGCAGGTCGTCAAGGACACCGTGATGAACGAGCTGTCGTCGATGCGCGACATGATGGAAGAGCACTTCGCGGGTCTGCTGTGGGGCGATCGACAGCGCCGCAGTCCCGCACGCGCCGCGCTCACCAAGCACCTGTTCGCCGCCGGCTTTTCCGCGCAGCTCGTGCAGATGCTGGTCGACAACCTGCCCGAAGATGTCGACACGATGGACGGCGGCATGGACTGGGTGCGCTCGGTGCTCGAGTCGAACCTGCCGGTGATGGAGGACGAAGACGCGCTGATGGAGCGCGGCGGCGTATTCGCGCTGATGGGGCCGACCGGCGTCGGCAAGACGACGACCACCGCGAAGCTCGCAGCGCGCTGCGTAATGCGCTTCGGCGCGAGCAAGGTGGCGCTGCTGACGACCGACAGCTACCGCATCGGCGGTCATGAACAGCTGCGCATCTTCGGCAAGATTCTCGGCGTTTCGGTGCATGCGGTGAAGGACAGCGCCGATCTGCAGCTGGCGCTCTCGGAGTTGCGCAACAAGCACATCGTGCTGATCGATACGATCGGTATGAGCCAGCGCGACCGGCTCGTGTCCGACCAGATCGCGATGCTAAGCCGCGCCGGCCAGCCGGTGCAGCGTCTGTTGCTGCTCAACGCGACGAGCCACGGCGACACGTTGAACGAAGTCGTGCAGGCGTATCAGCGCGCGTCGGACCAGCAGCCGCTCGCCGGCTGCATTCTGACCAAGCTCGACGAAGCGACCAACCTCGGCGGCGTGCTCGATACGGTGATCCGCTACAAGCTGCCGGTGCATTACGTATCGACCGGACAGAAGGTGCCGGAGAACCTTTACGTCGCGACGAAGAAATTCCTGATCAAGAGCACCTTCTGCATTCCGCGCGACAACTCGCCGTTCGTGCCGCACGACGACGACATCCCCGCTTTGCTGTCCTCGCTGTCCGCACGTTCGACGGCCGAGCTGCACGAGGTTCGCTTTGGATAAGTTCGTTTCGGATCAAGCCGAAGGGTTGCGGCGGCTGCTCGGGCGCGGCGGCGCGCGCGTGATCGCGTTGGCGGGGGCGTCGTCGGGCGTCGGTAATACGACCGTGGCGGTCAACCTCGCCGCGGCGCTCGCACAGCAAGGCAAGGACGTGCTGGTGATCGACGAATGCGTCGGTGAGAAGTCGGTGAGCGCGATGCTTGGCGGCTTGCGCGGCGCGGGCAACTTCGCGGCGGTGATGCGCGGCGAGAGCCCGGTCGATTTCGCCGCCGCGCGTCACGCGCTCGGTTTTTCGGTGCTGTCCGCCTCGCGCAACAACCGCGAGGGGCATACGGAGGCCGAACTCGGTGTGCTGCTCGGCGGCTCGGCCGATATCGTGCTGATCGACGCGCAGCTCGACGACGAAGGGCATCTGTCGCCGCTCGCCAGGCAGGCGCATGACGTGATGATCGTCGCGCGCATGTCGGGCGAGGCGATCACCGAGGCCTATGCGTGCATCAAGCGTTTGCATTACGCGCACGCGATCGCGCAGTTGCGCGTGCTCGCGAATCACGTGCAAAGCGCCAACGACGCGCAAGCCGCGTTCGCGAATCTCGCCGGCGTGGCCGGCCGTTACCTGACCGTCGCGTTGGAAAACGCCGGCTGCATTGCGGCCGACGTGCGCATCGCACGGGCACTCGAGCTGTCGCGCTGCGTGGTCGACGCGTTTCCGTCGACACCGGCCGCGCGCGACTTCCGCCATCTCGCCGCCGAATTGCAGTACTGGCCGATGCGGCCAGCGATGTCGTCGCAAACGCCCTGGCGGGCGCCTGCGACAGTTACAGCGGCGCACCACGCCGACCAACCGTCCGCGCATCACGCTTGAAAGGCGTGCACGAAGGACAAGGGGAGCACGATGTACAACGCTCAGGGAAAGATTTCTCAGGCCGAAGTTTTGACGAAGTACGCACCGCTCGTGCGTCGACTCGGCTTGCAGCTTGTCGCGAAAATGCCGGCGAGCGTCGATCTCGACGACCTGATCCAGGCCGGCATGATCGGTTTGCTGGATGCCGCCGGCCGCTACAAGGAAGACCAGGGCGCGCAGTTCGAGACCTATGCCAGCCAGCGGATTCGCGGCGCGATGCTCGACGAGTTGCGCAGCAACGACTGGCTGCCGCGCAGCCTGCGCCGCACGTCGCGCGAAGTGGAATCCGCGGTGCACAAGGTGGAGCAGAACCTCGGCCGCTCGGCGAGCGAGGCGGAGGTCGCCGAGCACCTGCAAATGCCGCTCGACGAATATCAGTCGATGCTGCAGGACCTGCATGGCAGCCAGCTGATCTACTACGAAGACTTCGACCGCTCCGCCGACGACGAACCTTTTCTGGACCGCTACTGCGTCGATCATTCCGATCCGCTCTCGGCGCTGCTCGACGACAGCCTGCGCTCGGCGCTCATCGAAGCGATCGACCGCTTGCCGGAGCGCGAGAAGCTGCTGATGTCGCTGTACTACGAGCGCGGCATGAATCTGCGCGAGATCGGCGCGGTGATGGAAGTCAGCGAATCGCGCGTGTGCCAGTTGCATAGCCAGGCCGTGGCACGCCTGCGCGCCCGACTGCGCGAAATGGCCTGGGCGAACGCCGAAGCGAACTGACGCCACCGCGGCGCCGCACGCCGTTTTTCAAACGCCGCCTGCAGATGCGGCGGTGCGCCGATGCCGATGCGCGCCTGTGCCGCCTGCCGTTGCTCAGGCGTTCGCCATCTCATGCTCGGCGGCGAGCGCGAGAAACGCCGAGCGCGACATACCGCGCGCCTGCGCATACGCGTCGATCTCGTGCACCAGCACCTCGGGCAGCGAGATGTTGATGCGAACCGCCTTCTTCAACGCCGGAATATTGCGCGTCGTCACGAAACCCCATGTGAACCCCGCGAACTCGGGATTGCGCCGATGCTCGCCTAGCGTGAGAGGCTCGGGCAGCGGCAGCCCTTCGTCGAGCAAGGTTTCGAGATGCGATTCGATTGCCTGTTTCGCGTCCACATACGCTTGTTCGAGCGTGTCGCCCGCAGAGTAGCAGCCTGGAATATCGGGCACCACGACGCCGAACGCGTGCGTGTTGTCTCCGGGTTCGATGGCGATCGGAAAGATCAGATGCTTCATTTGAGCCCCGCCTGTTTCAGAATGCTGTTCAGGGTGCCGGCCGGCAAATCTTTTTTCGGATGCGGGACGGTCACGAGCCCCCGCTTTCCCGCGTGCCTGAAATGATGGTGACTGCCCGCTATGCGGACGAGCTGCCAGCCATTCGCTTGAATCAATTTGACGACCTCGGCACCGTTCATACATCATACCCTCCATTATACACACGCCTACACAAACTAACGAGCAAACAAGCTTCCGCCCGTCGAATTGCGGCCGCGTCGAAGCCGCGGCGTTGGCGAAAGCTCGAACGAAGTCACCATTTCAACGTGACGAGGTGGACTAGCGCCAGCTAGCCGAACGGCTAACGCAGCGCGGAACGGACAGGGAAGTGGGTGGAAAAGCGGCGGCGGAAAAGGAAAAAGCCCGTCGATGACGGGCTTTTTCATTCATTTCGTAGATTGCTCGATTGCAGGCCGGGCAGGCGGGCCGATCAAAGTCCCGAATAAGCCGGAACTCGCCCATCCGGCCCGTACAGATTCGTCTTGCGCGGCACGTTGACTTGCAGCGCCTTTAGCGCGCGCTCGTTGTAATCCATCCGCACGCGGATCAGCTCGCCGTTGTTGGTGTTGACGCGCCGCGCGCGATCCGCTGCTTTCTGCAGCAGCTTCCATTGCGTCGCGACGCGCGCGTCGGTGCTGGCCGCGAGCTCCATGCCGGACCAGCCGGTCGGAAAGCCGAGTTCGGCCAGATGCGAGTCGCGCGCGGCTTCGAGCCTCGCGAGCACACCGATCAGCTCGGTTTTTTTCTCGACGATCGCCGGCAACTGCTCCAGCGGCGAGACCGCCGTCAGCGCTTTGGTTTCGAGAGTGAGGATCGAGGCGAATGCCTCGACGGTCGAATATTCTTCGATCAGGGTAGCAACGAGGGCGTCTTTCATATCAACAACTCGCTACGCACACTGGCTCGCGAACGGCGCGCGAACCGGGTTGGTCGGACGCCGCCCGGCAGATCACCGCGCGGCGAAATGCCGATCAGTTGCCAGTCGACGAGGTTTTGTTCTGCAACAGGTCGCGCGCCGTCTGCAGCACGCCGTCGGCGATCTTGCCGGAGTCGATCTGCAGCTTGCCGTCCTTGATCGCCTGTTTGATCGACTCGACGTGCGCGGTGTCGATGTCGGCCGAGCCGGAGGCCGCGAGGCTGCGCAGATGCTGCGACAGACCCGACAGGCTCACGCTCGTTTCGCCCGACGCGCTGCTCGCGGCCGGCGCGGCCGTGCTCGTCGCGCCCTGGGTGGTGCTGGCTGCCGGCGTGGCTTCGTCGCTCTGCTGCGAACGGGACAAAGCGTCTTTCAACGACGGCAGATTTGAAGAGGTGGTGGGATCGACTTTCACGATTGGCTTCCCTAACGATTTGATCCTGATAACGGCAACCGCTGATCAAAACTTTAGCGCAATCGCTCGACACCCGGCTCGCCGCCAGGTGGCCATCTACCCCTTTCAATCTCCGTCCGTCTGCCCTGGCCACCGGGGCGCCGACCGTTTCGACGGTGCTCGTTGCCGCCAGCCCGCTCACATCTGGATCTCCACCGTGCCGCCGTCCCTGACGATGCCGGAGATGATCTGGCCGTTGGCGGTCTTCACGCGCACCTGCTGGCCCGGCGACGCGTTGTTCATCGCGCTGCCCTCGGACGAGATCGAGAAACCGTCGCCGGCCGCGATGACCCGCACGGTCTGGCCGAACACCACCGCCGACGCGCTCTTGAGCATGTCGCGGCGCAGCGGCATGCCGCCCGCGATCCGCACGAGCGAGACCGAGCCGACCGCCTGCGACGGGTCGGTGACGATCGCCTGCGGCAGGCCGGTCAGGTCGCCTTCGCGCGCGACGAGGTCGGCGGCCGTGAGCACTTCGCCCGGCGCCATCGCGCGGGCGGCGAGGTAGTAGGTCGCATGCAGCGAGATGCGCGCCTGCAGATAGATGGTCCACGGCCGCTCGCCCGCGCAGCGCACGCCGACCGTCAGCCGGCCCCACAGGCGCGCACCGGTCGGCATGAACGGTTCGAGCGACGTGCACGCGGCGAGGCCGCGCGGAAACGCGGACGCGACAGTGATGTCGGCCTTGCCGGGCAGGCCGACGGCCTGCTGTTGCAGGAACGCGAGCGCGCTTGCGTGAATCGCTTCCGGGTCCTGCTGGCCAGGCAGCGGCGCGGCGGCTTGCGCAGCCGTCGCGGCGGTAGCGGTCTGCGGCGTTCTCTGTGCAATGACGGCCGCCGGCTGGCGCGAGCCAGGCGACGTCGCGGGTGTTCTCGCGATCCCGGGATGCGCCGGCTGCGCCGCAGCGGCCGCGATCGGCTTGCCATTCGCGCCGAACTCGGGCGGCTCGCCGCGCGCGGCGAGACTGTCGAAACCGTCGCCTTGCGGCGCACTGGCCGCGACCACGCGCTGATTCGCGACGCTGGCGGCCGGGCCCGCTTCGACATTGACGCGCGCGACGCCCGACGCCCCAGTGCTGGCCGCCGGCGGAATCGTCACGACGCCGTTGGCGTCCGGTTTGAAGTTGGTGCGGATGATGGCCGGCGCGGCGGCAGCGGGCTCGCCCGCGCCCGGAATGACGATCGCGCCGCTTGCGCTCGCGGCACGCCCGAACGTATCGGTGTCGCGCGACCCGCTCGCGCGGCCGAGCGACTGTGCGGTCGCCGCCGCGAGCGACGCCGCCGACGCGCTGCGCTGCGCCGGCGTCTGAATCCGTTGCGCGAGATCGTTCAGCGCGGCGGGATTTTTCTCGGCGGGCCCGGCAATCACGATCGGGCCGCCCGCATCCTGCGCTTGGGTCGTGGCCGGCAGCAACACGATGCCGCCCGCAACCCATACCGCGGCCCGCGTCAGGCAATGCGCAAGGCAACGCGGGAAAGAGCGCGGCACCGGCTGGGCGAGCGCGCCCTCCGAACCATCGCCCCGTTCATCGACCCGACCAGCCCCCACGCGACGCATCGTCGTGCCGCTCGCCGGCTGCGGCAAGGTGTTGGTGGGCTGGTCCATCGCGGGTCTCCATCGAATGCATCGGTACGCCTTGCATTCTAGTGAGCCCCGCTTTCGCGCAAACGTTGAATAGAAGCCCCCTTTCCCGGTTATTCGTCCGATTGCCGCTTGCGCGCGGCCCATAAGATGCATCACATGCAAAAAGGCCTTCGCGCCCGCCGCGTGTCTCTCACGATGCGCACACGGGACGGCCTTGGAAACGTTCTCGGGAGATTCCGATGCTGGACAAGCTCGATGCCGAATTCGCATTCGGCCGGCAGGCGATGGATGTGCGCGCATACCGGCAGGAACTGCTGTCGTCGAATATCGCGAACGCCGACACGCCCGGCTACAAGGCGCGCGATATCGACTTCGCGTCGTCGCTCGCCGGCGCGCTGAAGAAGACGGGCGGCAGCACCGCCGGCCAAGGCGCATCGAACAGCTCGACGCTCGCGATGACGCAACCCGCGGGCGTGACGAGCGGCATCTCGATGAACACGACCGAGGCCGGCCACATGAGCGGCAAGGCCACGCTGACGGCGACGGGCGGCAGCCCCGACGATTACGGCAACCTGCAATACCGGATTCCGCTGCAGCCGGCGCTCGACGGCAACACGGTCGACGTCGACACCGAGCGCGTGCAGTTCGCCGACAACACGGTGCACTTCGAGTCGGGTATGACGGTCGTGTCGAACCAGATCAAGACGATGCTGTCGGCGATCACGTCGGGCTCGTCGTAAGCCGGGCACGAGCACGGCACCCAGGCAGGGCGCATAGCAGCTGAACACAGGCAGCATGCGCGCACGAACAGAAACGCTACGGGACTTAACGTAAAGCCGGTGCGAACCGGCAGGAGAGGTCAGGAAACATGCCATCCCTGATGAACATTTTTGGTGTCGCGGGTTCCGCGATGTCGGCGCAGTCGGAGCGGCTCAACGTGACGGCGTCGAACCTGGCCAACGCGGACAGCACGACGGGCCCCGACGGTCAGCCGTACAAGGCCAAGCAGGTCGTGTTCGCGGTGAGCCCGCTCGGCGGCGCGCGCACGCGCTCCGGCCAGCAGGTCGGCGGCGTGCAGGTGACGGGCGTGGTCGACGATCCGTCACCGATGAAGACCGCGTACGAACCCGGCAATCCGGCCGCCGACGCGAACGGCTACGTGACGCTGCCCAACGTCGACCCGGTGCAGGAGATGGTCAACATGATCTCGGCCTCGCGCTCGTACCAGGCCAACGTCGAAACACTGAACACCGCCAAAACCCTGATGCTGAAAACGCTCACGATCGGAACCTGAGGAGAGAGCCTTGACCACCAACACCACGATCGGCGGCAGCGGCACGACCGTTTCGCAGACGCTGCTCGACACGATGAACGGCACGAGCAGCAGCTCGAGCGCGACCAGCTCGACGAGCAGCACGTCGAGCAGCACGTCGGGCACGTCGGCGGCGGACCTGCAGAACACCTTTCTGCAGCTGCTCGTCGCGCAAATGCAGAACCAGGACCCGACCAATCCGATGGACAGCTCGCAGATGACCTCGCAGCTCGCCGAGATCAGCACGGTGCAGGGCATCAGCCAGCTCAATACGTCGCTCTCCTCGCTGTCGACGCAGCTGTCGGCGGGCCAGCAGTCGCAGGCCGCGTTGCTGATCGGTTCGACCGTGCTCGCACCGGGCAACTCGATCACCGTGGCGAGCGGCAAGACGAACGAGTTCGGCGTCACGCTCGCGAACTCCGTCAGCGACCTGCAGATCGTCGTGAAGAACTCGGCCGGCACGATCGTCAACACGCTCGATCTCGGCAAGCAGTCGGCCGGCACGATTCCGGTTGGCTGGACGCCGACCGATTCGGCGGGCAACACGCTCGCCGACGGCACCTACACGATCACCGCGACAGGCACGATCAACGGCCAGCAGGCGACGGCTACCACGCTCACCGGCGCGACGGTGGAAAGCGTCGTCCAGCAGAGCAGCGGCACGCCGGGCCTCGTGCTGTCGAACGGCTCGACGGTCGACCTGACCGGCGTCGCAGCGATCCTCTGATTCAGATCAATTCAGTTACGACTTTCCAGACACGGAGCACGTCATGGGTTACCAACAAGGTTTGAGCGGTCTGTCGGCGTCGTCGAGCGATCTCGACGTGATCGGCAACAACATCGCCAACGCCAACACGGTCGGCTTCAAGAGCGGCACCGCCGAATTCGCCGATATGTACGCGAACTCGATCGCCACCGCGACGAGCCAGCAGATCGGGATCGGCACGCAACTGTCCGAAGTGCAGCAGCAGTTCTCGCAAGGCACGCTCACCACGACGAACCAGGCACTGAACGTCGCGATCAACGGCAACGGCTTCTTCCAGATGTCGAACAACGGCACGCTGACCTATTCGCGCAACGGCGTGTTTCAGCTCGACAAGAACGGCTTCATCACGAACGCGCAGGGCCTCGATCTGATGGGCTACGCGGCCAATAGCTCGGGCATCATCAACACCGCGCAGACCGTGCCGCTGCAGGTGCCAACCGCGAACATCGCGCCGCAGGCGACCACCTCGATCACCGCGGGCCTGAACCTGAACGCGCAGGACAACATCATGCTGAGCGCGCCGACGGTGACTAACACCGGCGGCACGGCGCTGACAACGACCGGCGCGACGATCACCGACGCGACCGCGAACACTAACAACGACACCTACTCGATCACCTTCGACGGCGCCGGTGGTTACACGGTTACCGACACGACGGCTAACACCGCGCCGGTTTCCGGCACCTACACGGCCGGCACGGCGATCACGCTCGGCAATGGTCAGAGCGTGACGTTCACCGGCACACCGTCGGCTACCACCGCCTACACCGTCGCGCCAACGCCGACTGCGTTCAACCAGAACGACTCGACGACCTACAACTACTCGACCAGCACGACGGCCTACGATTCGCTCGGCGGCTCGCAGACGGTCAACATGTATTTCGCCAAGACCGGTGCCGGCACGTGGAACGTCTATGCGGGCACCTCGACCGGCACGGCGTCGCTGGTCGGCCAGGCGACCTTCAATTCGTCGGGCAAGCTGGTCAGCACGACCCAGCCTGCCGTTCCGGCCACCACGCCCGCGACGTACGTTGCCACCGCTACGCTCGGCGGCTTCACTTTCTCGATCCCGACCGCCGATGGTTCGTCGACGCCGCAGAACCTCACGCTGAACATCGGCACGACGACGCAGTACGGCGGAAAGGACGGCGTGAACAGCCTGCAGACCGACGGCTTCGCGGCCGGCCAGCTCACCGGCTTCACGGTCGGCTCCGACGGCACGCTGACCGGCAACTACTCGAACGGCCAGACCGCGGCGCTCGGCCAGATCGTGCTCGCGAACTTCTCGAACCAGAACGGCCTCGTCGACCTCGGCAACAACGAGTACGGCCAGACGGCTGCCTCGGGCGTCGCGCAGATCTCGACGCCGGGCTCGACCAATCACGGCGTGCTGCAAGGCGGCGCGGTCGAGAACTCGAACGTCGATCTGACGAGCGAGCTGGTCAACCTGATCACCGCGCAGCGCAACTATCAGGCGAACGCGCAGACGATCAAGACCCAGCAGGCCGTCGACCAGACCCTGATCAACCTGTAAGCGAACAGGAGTTCTTCATGGATCGGCTGATCTACACCGCGATGTCGGGGAGCGCGCAGGCGCTCGAACAGCAGGCGATCGTCGCGAACAACCTCGCGAACGCGTCGACCACGGGCTTTCGCGCGCAGCTCGAAACCTACCGCGCCGTGCCGATGTCGTTCGGCGACGGCAGCGCGATCAACGACGACACGACCCGTACCTTCGTGCTGTCGTCGACACCGGGCGCCGACTACACGCCGGGGCCGATCCAGCAGACGGGCAATCCGCTCGACGTCGCGATTCAGGGGCCGGGCTGGCTGTCGGTGCAGACCGCCGACGGCAACGAGGCCTACACGCGCGCGGGCAATCTGCACATCGACGAAAACGGCCAGCTCGTGAACGCGACCAATCAGGTCGTGCTCGGCAACGGCGGGCCGGTATCGGTGCCGCCGGGCGCGCAGATCACGATCGGCAAGGACGGCACGGTGTCGGCATTGACGCCGGGCGATCCGCCCACCGCTGTGGTCACCGTCGATCAGCTGAAGCTGGTCAATCCCGATCCGCAGTCGCTCACGCGCGGCGATGACGGTCTGTTTCGCACCGCCGACGGCAATCCCGCCGACGCCGATCCGACCGTGACGGTCGCGCCGGCGTCGCTCGAAGGCAGCAACGTGAATCCGGTCAGCGCGATGGTCTCGATGATCACCAACGCGCGCCAGTTCCAGATGCAGACGCAGTTGCTGGAAAACGCCGACAAGAACGATCAGTCCGCCAACCAGCTGCTCAGCTTCAGCTAACGGATTGCCGCGGGGCGCCCTACGAGGCGCGCTCCGAGACCGCTTTGCATGGGGCCGGAGTAAGCGCTAAAGCGCCAACTCCGCCCGACATTGGAGAACCATAAGTGAACCGCTCACTGTATATCGCCGCCACCGGCATGAATGCGCAACAGGCGCAGATGGACGTGATCTCGAACAACCTCGCGAACGTCAGCACCAACGGCTTCAAGGGCTCGCGCGCGGTGTTCGAGGATCTGCTGTACCAGACCATCCGCCAGCCGGGCGCGAACTCGACGCAGCAAACCGAACTGCCGTCCGGCATCCAGCTCGGCACCGGCGTGCAACAGGTCGCGACCGAGCGTCTGTACACGCAGGGCAACCTGCAGCAGACCGGCAACTCGAAGGACGTCGCGATCAACGGCGGGGGCTTCTTCCAGGTGCAGATGCCCGACGGCACGACCGCCTACACGCGCGACGGCTCGTTCCAGACCAACGCGCAGGGTCAGCTCGTCACGTCGAGCGGCTACCAGGTGATTCCGGCGATCACGATCCCGACCAATGCCACCTCGCTGACGATCGGCAGCGACGGCGCGGTGTCGATCACCGTGGCCGGCTCGAGCAATACGCAGCAGCTCGGCACGATGCAGCTCGCGACCTTCATCAACCCGGCCGGCCTCGACGCCAAGGGCGAGAACCTGTTCTCGGAGACGGCGTCGTCGGGTGCGCCGAACGTGTCGCAGCCGGGTCTGAACGGCGCGGGCACGCTCAACCAGAGTTACGTGGAAGCGTCGAACGTGAACGTCGTGCAGGAACTGGTGAACATGATCCAGACGCAGCGCGCGTACGAAATCAACAGCAAGGCCGTGACGACCTCCGACCAGATGCTGCAGACCTTGAGCCAGATGCAGGTTTGAGGACTGGAAATTTAAGGCGGTAAACGATGATGTCGCACTCCACTCGCACTCCGGTTCATTCGCGCACGGCCGAGGCGCTCGTGCAGCTCACGCTGCTCGCCGCGCTCGGCGGCTGCGCCCAACTGCCGAGGGAACCGATCACCCAGCAGCCGATGAACGCGGTGCCGCCGCTGCCGCCGCAGGCGCAGGCGCCGGGCTCGATCTACAACCCGGGCTACGCGGGTCGGCCGCTGTTCGAAGACCAGCGGCCACGCAACGTAGGCGACATCATCACGATCGTGATCGCCGAGAACATCAACGCGACGAAGAACTCGGGCGCGAATGCGAGCCGCAACGGCAGCACGAACTTCAGCGTGCCGACCGCGGGCTTTCTCGGCGGCCTGTTCGCCAAGACCAACCTGAACGCGACCGGCGCCAACGGCTTTGCCGGCACCGGCGGCGCGAACGCGTCGAATACGTTCAACGGCACGATCACCGTGACCGTGACCGGCGTGCAGGCGAACGGCAACCTGATCGTGAGCGGTGAGAAACAGATGCTGATCAATCAGGGCAATGAATTCGTGCGCTTTTCCGGAGTCGTGAATCCCAACACGATTTCGAGTCTGAACGCCGTGTACTCAACCCAGGTCGCCGACGCGAAAATCGAATACTCCGCGAAGGGTTACATCAACGAAGCGGAGACCATGGGCTGGCTGCAGCGGTTCTTCCTCAACGTGGCGCCGTGGTGATCATGGGTACCGTCTTCAACACGCTGTCGCGCGCGGGCCGCGCACTGATGTTCGTCGCGCTCGCCTGCGCGGCGCTGCCGGCCGCGACGCCGGCGCACGCGGAGCGCCTGAAGGACCTCGTGCAGATCCAGGGCGTGCGCGACAACCCGCTGATCGGCTACGGCCTCGTGGTCGGCCTCGACGGCACCGGCGACCAGACCACGCAGACGCCGTTCACGACGCAGACGCTCGCGAACATGCTCGCGAACCTCGGCATCTCGATCAACAACCAGGCGGCGGGCTCCAGCAACTCGCAGTCGTCGCTGTCGAACATCCAGTTGAAGAACGTCGCCGCGGTGATGGTGACCGCGGTGCTGCCGCCGTTCGCGCGGCCGGGCGAAGCGATCGACATCACGGTGTCGTCTCTCGGCAATGCGAAAAGCCTGCGCGGCGGCACGCTGCTGCTCACGCCGCTGAAGGGCGCCGACGGCCAGGTGTATGCGCTCGGCCAGGGCAACGTCGCCGTGGGCGGAGCGGGCGCGAGCGCGAACGGCAGCAGGGTGCAGGTCAACCAGCTCGCCGCGGGGCGCATCACCAGCGGCGCGATCGTCGAGCGCTCGGTGCCGACGGCGGTGTCGCAGGCGGGCACCATGCAGCTCGACCTGAACGACATGGACTACGACACCACGCAGCGCGTCGTCGCGGCGATCGACAACGCGTTCGGCAGCGGCACCGCGACCGCGCTCGACGGCCGCACGATCCAGCTGCGCGCGCCGGCCGATCCGCAGCAGCAGGTCTCGTTCATGGCGCAATTGCAGAACCTCGAAGTGCGGCCCGGGCAGGCCGCCGCGAAGGTCATCCTGAACGCCCGCACCGGCTCGATCGTGATGAACCAGATGGTCACGCTGCAGAACTGCGCGGTCGCGCACGGCAATCTGTCGGTCGTGATCAATACGCAGCCGGTGGTGAGTCAGCCGGGCGCGTTCTCGAACGGCCGCACGGTGGTCGCGCAGCAGTCGCAGATCCAGATGAAGCAGGACAACGGCTCGCTGAAACTCGTGAACGCCGGTGCGAACCTCGCCGAAGTGGTGAAGGCGCTCAACGCGCTCGGCGCGACGCCCGCGGATCTGATGTCGATCCTGCAGGCCATGAAAGCAGCCGGCGCATTGCGCGCCGACCTTGAAATCATCTAAGGAGCACGCGAGATGAATTCCGATACGACCAATAGCGTCAACTCCGCCAACGATCTGACCAGCCGGTTCGCGCTCGACGTGCAGGGCTTCGGCGCACTCAGCGCGCAGGCGAAGGCCTCGCCGCAAGCCGGCATGAAGATGGCCGCGCAGCAGTTCGACGCCGTGTTCACGCAGATGATGTTGAAGAGCATGCGCGATGCAACGCCGCAGGACGGTCCGTTCGATTCGCACGACACGGCGACGTTCACGTCGATGATGGATCAGCAGATGGCGCAGCAGCTGTCGAAGAAGGGCATCGGCGTCGCCGACGCGATGCTCAAGCAACTGATGCGCAACCAGGGCATGCAGGTGGGTGGCGCGAACGGCGCGGGCGCGGCGGGTGGTCTCGCCGGCATGGCCAACGCGCTCGGCGGCGGTAGCGGCGGCGACGAAGGCCAGAGCGCGGCGCTCAACGCGCTCGCGCGTGCCTACGGCAACGCCCAGGCCAACGGTCAGCTCGGGCTCGGCCGCGCCTACTCGGCCAATAGCGCGCTGACGCCACCGGTGCGCGGCGACGGCAGCTCGTCGAAGGTCGACGCCTTCGTCGACAAGCTCGCCACGCCGGCGCAGGCCGCGAGCGCGGCGACCGGCATTCCGGCGCGCTTCATCATCGGTCAGGCCGCGCTCGAATCGGGCTGGGGCAAGAGCGAGATCAAGAAGGCCGACGGCTCGACGAGCCACAACGTGTTCGGCATCAAGGCGGGCAACGACTGGACCGGCAAGACCGTGTCGACGGTCACGACCGAGTACGTGAACGGCAAGCCGCAGCGCACGGTCGAGAAATTCCGCGCGTACGACTCGTACCAGGAAGCGATGACCGATTACGCGAGCATGTTGAAGAGCAATCCGCGTTACGCGCAGGTGATCAATTCGTCGCGCGACGTGAACGGTTTTGCGAACGGCATGCAGCGCGCCGGTTATGCAACCGATCCGCATTACGCGAAAAAGCTGCTGTCGATCATGCAGAAAATGGGCTGATTAAAAATAACGCACGCGACGGGCATCAAAGCGGTTTTAAAGGTGTCGGTAAAAGCGGCGATAAAAGCAGCAGAAAAACCGGCATCGGTAAAAAGCTCCGCAGGGTCCGGGGCGAGCAAGGTCGCGGAAAATAGGGCAGATACGCTTTTAACGTTTGCGCGAAATTTTCCGGCGAATATTTAAATTGAGCCCCTAAATTTTGGCTCGATGCTGCCGCTAACGAGTTAGACCCGATACCGGAATAACGCTGTAAGGTCCGGTCGAACGCGTGTGTTGCGGCTTTGCATGAAGACCCTCAGAGTCCATGGCTAGGCCCTGGCACGTGCCCGCAAGAACATGCTTACCGGCAAGCCCATGGATATGAACCAGTCGAACGGCCTGACTGACACGAACGGTCAGCCGCACGTCCCGCAAAACGAGAGCGCTTCCGATTTCGGCCGCCGCAATCCGCTGGAAATCGGCGTGCAGCTGCGCAATATCGTCAATCGCGGCGATTTCCTCACCGTCGAATATGCGGGCGGGCAGATCGTCACGCGCCTGCTCGACGTCGACGTGCGCGAGCGCACCTTCACCTTCGATTGGGGCGCGCTTGCCGATCAGAACAAGGGGCTGCTCAACGCGCCGCGCTGCCAGTTCCACGCGTCGCCCGACGGCGTGCGCGTCGAGTTCACGACCCCGACGCCACGCGAGACGCGCTTCGAGGGAATGCCGGCGTTCGAGGCCGACTTCCCCGAGGTGCTGTTCTACGTGCAGCGCCGCGAGTACTTCCGCGTCGCCGCGCCGATTCTCGACCCGTTCATGTGTACGGGCCGCCTGCCCGAGGGCGACACGTTCCGCTTCGAGGTGCACGACCTGTCGCTTGGCGGCGTCGGGATGCGCACGACCGACCTGCGCGTCGCCGCGCTGCCGATGGGCGCGCGCCTGATGGACTGCGAGCTCACGCTCGGCGCGCTCGGCCGTCTGTCGCTCGATCTGCAGCTCGTGTCGCATCGCTCGCTCGCGCTGCCGAACGGCACGCAGCGCTATCAGCTCGGCTTCCGTTTCCTGTCGCTGCCGGGCAGCGCGGAAAACACGCTGCAGCGGCTGATCACGCAGCTCGAAATGAAGCGCCGCTCGCTGGCGCGCTGAGCGGCGAGCCAACGCGCGGTGCCGTGCGCGCGACGCCCGGCACCGCGCGAACGCTTTGGCCGACGAAGCAAACGTTGCACTCGCGTCGGAGGCAACAGCGCGGCAACGTCGCGCAAACGAAACGGCATGGCCCTCAATTTTTCGCACGGTGGGCCGTTAAAGAGGATGTTCCACTAACGCGGTGGCATGTCTGCGATGCCGCCCTTCAGGATGACGCATGTCCAGCAATCTGTTGAATATCGGCCTTAGCGGACTCAACGCGGCCCAGTGGGGTTTGACGACGACTGGTGAGAACATCAGCAACGCGTCGACACCCGGCTATACGATGGAAACCCCGGTGTATTCGGAGACGGGCGGCACGTATACCGGCTCCGGCTACCTGCCGATGGGCGTCTCCACCGACACCGTGACGCGCGCGTACAGCCAGTACCTGACGACCCAGCTGAACAACGCGCAGTCGTCGAGCAGCGCGCTCACCGCGTACAACACGATGATCACCCAGCTCAACAACCTCGTCGGCAGTCCGACCGCCGGGATTGCGAGCGCGATCAGCGGTTACTTCACCGGGCTGCAGAACGTCGCCAACAACGCGTCGAGCGTGTCGACGCGGCAGACCGCGGTCAGCGACGCGCAGACGCTCGCGAACCAGATCAACGCGGCGGGCCAGCAGTACGACCAGTTGCGCTCGAGCGTCAACACGCAGCTGAGCAACTCTGTTACGCAGATCAACACCTACACCGCGCAGATCGCGTCGCTGAATACGCAGATCACGCAGGCGAGCAACCAGGGCCAGCCGCCGAACCAGTTGCTCGACGAACGCGACCAGGCGGTGTCGAACCTGTCCCAGCTGATCGGCGTGTCGGTGGTGCAGGACAACGGCAGCTATAGCCTGTTCATGTCGAGCGGACAGCCGCTCGTGCTGGCCGGCAACAGCTTCAATCTCGGCACGGCGACTTCGTCGGGTGATCCGAGCGAGCTGTCGGTCCAGTATCTCGGCCTGGCCGGGGCAAAGCCGACACCGACGCCGCAGACGCTGTCCGACACGAGCGTGTCCGGCGGCACGCTGGGCGGACTGCTGCAATTCCGCTCGCAAACGCTCGATCCGGCCGAGGCGCAACTCGGCGCGATCGCGACCAGCTTCGCCGCGCAGGTCAATGCGCAGAACGAACTCGGCCTGACGCTGAACGGCACCGCGGGCGGCGCGCTGTTCACGGTCGGCTCGCCGACCGTGTACGCGAACTCGCAGAACACCGGCAACGCTACGCTCGGTGTCTCGTTCGCCGACGCGACCCAGCCGACCACGGGCGACTACACGCTGTCGTACGACGGCAGCACCTACACGCTGACCGACAACCAGACCGGCAGCATCGTCGGTTCGGCGGCGAACCTGACCAACCCGATCGGCGGCCTGCAGTTCTCGGTCGCGAGCGGCACGATGAAGGCCGGCGACTCGTTCTCGGTCGAACCGACCCGCGGCGCGCTCGACGGCTTCGCGCTGACCACCACGTCGGCGTCGGCAATCGCGGCCGCGGCGCCGGTGCTCGCGTCGGCGTCGACGTCGAACACCGGCACCGGGACGATTACGCAAGGCACGGTATCTGCCGGCTACAGCGCGCCGACCAGCACCTCGACGATCACTTACACCGCGGGCACCGGCCTGACCGGCTTCCCGGTCGGCACGGTGGTGACAGTCGCCGGCTCGCCGTCCACGCAGTACACGATCAGCTCGGCGACGACCGCGGTGCCATACTCGCCGAGCTCGGGCGCGACGCTGACGATCACCAACCCGAGCAATTCGGCGAGCGCGGGCGTGATGAACAACGTGACGGTCACGATCAGCGGCACGCCCGCCAACGGCGACTCGTTCACGATCGGACCGAACACCGGCGCGACCAACGACGGCCGCAACGCGCAACTGCTGTCGAACCTGACTTCGGCGCAGGCGCTCGACGGCGGCACCTCGACGCTGACGGGCGCGTACGCGAGCTACGTCAACAACATCGGCAACCAGACCACGCAGATCCAGACCTCGGCGACCGCGCAAAGCACGCTCGTCACGCAGATCACGTCGGCGCAGCAGTCGGTGTCGGGCGTCAATATCAATGAGGAAGCGGCCAACCTGCTTCAGTACCAGCAGCTCTATCAGGCCAACAGCAAGGTCATCCAGACGGCGCAGACGCTGTTCCAGACTTTGCTTGGCATCTTCTCGTAAGGCGGAACCATGCGAATTTCGACCCAGCAGTACTTCAGCATGAACGTCGCGAACATGAGCAATCAGCAGGCTCAGTTGTCGCAGATCTATCAGGAAATCTCGAGCGGCGAGAGCCTGACCACGCCCGCCGACAATCCGCTCGGCGCCGCGCAGGCCGTGCAGCTCAGCTCGACGGCGTCCGCGCTGTCGCAGTACACGACGAACCAGAACGCGGCGCTCACGTCGTTGCAGGCCGAGGACTCGACGCTCTCCAGCGTCATCACGACGTTGCAAAGCGCGAACACGTTAGGCCTGCGCGCCGGCGACGGCAGTTTGAACGACGCCGACCGCACGGCGATCGCCGCGCAGCTGACCGCCCTGCGCGACCAGCTCGTCACCTCCGCGAATGCGAGCGACAGCTCGGGCAATGCGCTGTTCGCCGGTTTCCAGAATTCGACCCAGGCCTTCACGACCGATGCGGCCGGCAACGTCACCTATACGGGCGACACGGGCACGCGCACCGTGCAGGTCACCGATAGCAACGCGGTCTCGACCGGTGACAATGGGCTGTCGGTGTTCATGAGCGTCGGCGCGACCAACGCGCAGCCGATCGCCTCGGGCGACCCGGCCAATACCGGCAGCGGCGTGATCGGCGCGGTGTCGGTCAAGGATCCGACCAACGCGGGGAACGCGGACTCGTACCAGATCCAGTTCAGCGGCAGCGGCAGCTCGCTCACCTACACGGTCACTGACACGACGACCAACGTCGCGGGTACGGTGCAGCCGTACACGGCGGGCTCGGACATCACGATCGCGGGCCAGACCGTCGAAATCACAGGCACGCCGGCGGCCAACGACAAATTCACGGTGCAGCCGGCCAACCAGGCGGGCACCAACGTGTTCGCGAACCTGAACGCGATGATCGCCGCGCTCCAGCAGCCGGTGAGCGGCAACCCCGCGGCCTCGGCGAACCTGCAGAACGCGTTGAATACGGGCCTGTCGCAGCTTGGCAACACGCTGAACAACGTCACCGCGGTGCAGGCATCGGTCGGCGGCCGCGAGCAGGAAGTCAAGGCGCTGCAAACGGTGACGGAGACCAACTCACTGCAAACGCAAAGCGATCTCGCGGACCTGACCCAGACCGACATGGTCTCGACGATCAGCAAGTACTCGATGGAGCAGGCGGCCTTGCAGGCTTCGCAGCAAGCGTTCGTGCAGATCCAGAACATGTCGCTGTTCCAGTACATCAACAGCTGATGCCGCTCCCGGCGGCGCAATAAAGAAACCGGCGCGAGCCGGTTTTTTTATGTCCGCGATTTTCGGCGTTATCCCAGCGCCGCCGCGACCCGTCCCATCTCATCGATGCCGTTATCGAACAAGCGCACGAAGAACGGGATCATGTTCGGCAGCATCAGCTGCACGAGCAGCAGGCCGACCAGCATCGTCAGCGGAAAGCCGATCTGGAACACGCCGATCTGCGGCGCCGCGCGATTGAGAATGCCGAGCGCGAGGTTCGCGATCAGCAGTGCGACGACGACCGGCAACGCGAGCAGCAGCCCCGCCGAGAAGATCGAGCCGCCCCAGTTCGCGAGCGTCTGCCAACCGTGCGGCGCGAGCAGGTTCGCCGACACCGGCACCGACTGGAACGTCGTCACGAGCGCGGCGATCATCTGCAGATGACCGTCGACGGCGAGAAACACCAGCGTCGCGATCGTCGTCATGTAGCGTGAGATCACGACGCCCGAGCCGGTCGCCTGCTGGTCGAAGAAGGTCGCGAAGCCAAGGCCCATGCCGAGGCCGATGAAGTAGCCGGTCGCGTCGATCGCCTGGAACACGACCTGCATCGTCACGCCGAGCGCGATGCCGATCAGGAACTGGTTGACGAGAATCCACACGCCGGCCGCGGAAAACACGGTGACCTGCGGCAGCGCGCCGATCGTCGGGGCGACGATGATCGTCGCGAACGCGGCGAGACCGATTTTCACGCGCGAGGGCAGCGACATGTTGCCGAGCACCGGCGCGGTCGCGATCAGCGCGGCGATGCGCGCGAACGGCCACAGGAACGCGGTCAGCCAGACGTTCAGTTGCGCGTAGGTGACCGTGAACATGGAGTGGGGAGGGCAGGCGTGCCAGCGGCGCTCAGTTGACGAGCGTCGGAATGCTGGTGATCGTGTGGCGCAGATAGTCGAGCATCGTGGTCAGCATCCATGGTCCGGCGATCACCAGCGTGAGCGCGATCGCGAGCAGCTTCGGGATGAACGACAGCGTGCTTTCGTTGATCTGCGTGGCCGCCTGGAACAGGCTCACGACCAGACCGACGACGAGCGCGACGAGCAGCAGCGGGGCGGCCAGCACGAGGCCGACGTACATGGCCTGGTGGGCCAGCGTCATGACTGCTTCGGGTGTCATCGTGAGTGCCTGAGGAACAAGGAGTCGAAAAAATATCAGACGAAGCTCTGCGCGAGCGAGCCGAGCAGCAACTGCCAGCCGTCGACGAGCACGAACAGCATCAGCTTGAACGGCAGCGAAATCGTCGCCGGCGACACCATCATCATGCCCATCGACATCAGCACGCTCGCGACCACCATGTCGATGATCAGGAACGGAATGAAGATCGTGAAGCCGATCGTGAAGCCGGTCTTCAACTCGCTCGTCACGAACGACGGCACCAGCAGCGACAGCGGCACGTCTTCGGGCCCCTGCATCGGCGCCGCGTGCGAGATGCGCGCGAACAGCGCAAGGTCGCTTTCGCGGGTCTGACGCAGCATGAAGGTCTTGAACGGCGCGACGCCGCGCGCCACCGCCTGATCCATCGACATCGTGCCTTCGGAGAACGGCTTGTAACCTTCGTTATAGGCTTTATCGAGCACCGGCGACATCACGAACAGCGTCAGAAACAGCGCGAGACCGACGACCACCTGGTTCGGCGGCGTCGTGGTCGTGCCGAGCGCCTGGCGCAGCAGCGACAACACGATCACGATGCGCGTGAAGCTCGTCATCATCAGCACCATCGCGGGCAGGAACGACAGCATCGTGAGCAGCAGCATCGTCTGCACGCTCAGCGAGTAGGTCGTGCCGCCGTTGGGGCCGGGGCTCGTCGTGAACGCCGGCAGGCCGGCGGTTTGCGCGAAAGACAGCGTCGGCAGCGCGAACAGCAGTGCCGGCAGCGCGAGTTGAAGCGCTGCGGGGAGCGCCCGCCCCGCACGGCGCGTAAGCGCGAAGAACCAGGCTGACTGCCTGAAACTGACCTGCATTACCGATCCCCGCCGCGGTGCGCGTTGAAACGTTTGCCCACTTCGCCTTTCAGGGCGTCGCGAAAGCGTTGACCAAAAGTGCCGGAAAGCGGTGCTGGCGAAGCGGCAACCGTATCGGCCGCGACGGCACCCGCCGGCATCGTATGCAGCAGCCGCACGTTGCCGGGCGCGGCGCCGAGCACGAGCCACGTATCGCCGATCTCGACCACCGCGACGCGTTCCTTGCCACCGAGCGAAGCGCCGCCGACCGTCTTCACAAGACCGCCGCGCTGGCCCGGCTGCAGGCCGAAGCGTCGGGCGAGCCACGCGCAGCCGAACACGAGGCCGATCACAACCGCCAGCCCGACGAAGGTTTGCAGGACCGCGCCGACGCCGAGCGCCGGCACCGCGCTACCCGCGCCGACACCGGAGGCGATCTTCGCGGCGTTGTTGACGGCGTTCATGTCGGCGGCGTGCGCGACGGTGGACGCGACGGTGGACGCGAAAAGCGACGCGAGCAGCACGCCGCGACCTGCCAAACGTTTCATCGATTGAGTTTCCGGATGCGTTCGGACGGCGTGATGATGTCGGTCAGCCGGATACCGAACTTGTCGTTGACGACCACCACCTCGCCTTGCGCGATCAGGCAGCCGTTGACGAGCACGTCCATCGGTTCGCCGGCCATGCCGTCGAGTTCGACGACCGAGCCCTGCGCGAGCTGCAGCAGATTACGGATCGCGATCTTGGTGCGGCCGAGTTCGACCGTCATCTGGACGGGAATGTCCAGGATCATGTCGATGTCGTTGTGCGTCGAGGTCGGCGCGGCCTTCGACAGCGGCTGGAACACGGCGCCCGCGGCCGGGTTGATTTCGTCGTTGCCGTTCTGCTCGGCGAGCGCGCTTGCCCAGTCGGCCATCGCCGCGTCGTCTTCCACGGCGGACAGCTCGCCGGCGGCGAGTTGCTCGGCTGCCGCGAGATCGGTCTCGGGCTTTGCGTTCAGATCACTCATATCCACCTTCCTTCATCGTGTCGGCTGCGCTGATCATCTTCTGGACCCGCAACGCGTACTGACCATTGAAAATTCCGTAGCCGCATTCCATCACGGGCACGCCGTCTACTTTCGCGGTGATGTGCTCGGGGATGTTGATCGGCAGAACATCGCCTTTGCGCATGTTCAGGATCTGTTCGAACGTGACCGGCACCTGCGCGAGATCGGCGCTCAGCTGCACTTCGGCGGCCTGCACCTGCTGCGACAGCACGCGCACCCAGCGTCGGTCGACGTCCATCGCCTCGCCCTGGATCGGCGACGAGAGAATGTCGCGGATCGGCTCGATCATCGAGTAGGGCATGCAGATGTGCAGCGTGCCGCCCGTCGAGCCGAACTCGATCGAGAACTGCGTGACGATGACGATTTCGTTCGGCGTCGCGACGTTGGCGAACTGCGTGTGCATTTCCGAGCGCACGTATTCGAACTGCAGCGGACGCACGCTCTTCCACGACGCCGCGTAGTGCTCGAACGTCAGATTGAGCAGCTTCGTGATGATGCGCTGCTCGGTCTGCGTGAAATCGCGTCCTTCGACGCGCGTATGGAAACGGCCGTCGCCGCCGAACAGGTTGTCGACCACGAAGAACACGAGGTTCGGATCGAACACGAACAGCGACGTGCCGCGCAGCGGCTTCACGTGGACCAGGTTCAGGTTGGTCGGGATCGGCAGGTTGCGCGTGAACTCGCTGTACTTCTGCACCTTCACCGGGCCGACGGAAATTTCCGCCGAGCGCCGCATGAAGTTGAAAATGCCGACGCGCAACAGGCGCGCGAAGCGGTCGTTGATGATTTCGAGGCCCGGCATCCGGCCACGGACGATACGTTCCTGCGTGGCGATGTTGTACGGCCGCACGCCCGTGCGGTCGTTTTGCTCGGATTCCGTGTCGGATTCGCCGGTGACGCCCTTCAGAAGGGCATCGACCTCCTCCTGGGACATGAACTCTTCGTGGCCCATTGCTTATTCCTCGTGCGTCCCTTGGCGATTGATGATGGCAGCGCTTGACAACGTCACGTCACTGCACGACGAATTCGGTGAACAGCACGTCCTGCACGCGGATCGGTGCGGCGCCCTTGTCAATCGGCTCGGTGATCAGCGTCTTCAGCTCTTCGGCGAGCGCGCGCTTGCCTTCGAGCGGCGCGAGTTCTTCGGGGTGCTTGTTCGACAGCGCGAGCAGGATGCGGCTGCGCACTTCCGGCATGTGATCGGTGAGCGCCTGCTGGGTGGCGGCATCGCCGAGCTTGAGCGTGAGGCCGATGCGCAGGAAGTGTTGCTGGCCGTCGTCCGATTGCAGGTTGACGGTCATCGATTCGAGCGGGAAGAACAGCGGCACGGCGGATTGCGCCGGCGCGGCTTCGGCCGATACCGCGACGGGTGCGCGCTTCGACATGAAGAACCACACGCCGGCACCGGCAGCGCCCGCGGCGATCAGCGCAATGAGGACGATCAGGATGATGCGCTTCATGGGGCCCGGCGAGGCGGGCGCGGCTTGTTGCGGGGCGGTCGTGGTTGCCATTTGGTTTGCCAGCTTGTTGCTGGCCTAGTAAGGGTTAGGGTGATTGTTGTTGATTTGCCTGCGGCGCTATGGGTCGAAAAGAAGGGCTATTTCTGGCTATTTCTGGCTGTTTCTGGTTTTTGGGGTTTTTTTTTGTCGTTGTTCTGGCTTTTTTGGCCTTTCCTTGCTTTGTTATCGGTCTATTAGCGTTGCCCCTGTGCGGGGCGGCACCTACTTTCTTTGCTGCTGCAAAGAAAGTAGGCAAAGAAGACAGCTCAAACCGCCAACTCTTAAGCGGGTCCCTCGGTCTGCATGAGGTAGTGGTGCATCTGGAATCCGTGCTCCCGCACATTCCGCTCCAGTGACAAGGCAGTCATTCTTCCGGCGGCGCTACGCGCGCCGAAACCCCGTTCAAAACCCACTGGTGGTTTCGGCGCACCGCCGAGGCGCAGCCGAGGGCCCCCGCTGCGCGGGCAAAACCATTGGTTTCCCTGGCAGACCCGTCCGCGACGCACGTAGTGCGGAGTGGGAGGGATGACGGCTTTGTCACGAACGGGGAATGTGCGGGGGCCCGGATTCCAGATGCACCACTACCCCTTCCAAGCTAGGGGACCCGCTTATGAGCTTGCGGTTTGAGCTGTCTTCTTTGCCTACTTTCTTTGCAGCAGCAAAGAAAGTAGGTGCCGCCCCGCACAGGGGCAACGCTAATAGACCGATAAGACAACAAGGAAAGGCCAACACCGCAAAGAACAACGACAAAAAAGCGCCCCGCCTCGCTCTAGGCAAACGTATCGACCAATCCAACCTGCTGCCGCACGGCAACATTCCCGATGGCATCGCTGGAACTGTCCCCTGCAAGGGCGCCCCCACCACCACTACCCCTCTTCCCATTCCCCCCACCCGCGCCAGCGCTCTGCTGCTGTTGCCCGCTCTGCCGCGCAAACCCATCACTCACACTCGCACTGCCAAGCCCAATCCCATTCGACTCCATCGCCTCGCGAAGCTTCGGCAACGCCGCCTCGACCGCCTCCCGCACCGACTGGTGCTGCGAAACGAACAGCGCATGCGCATGGTTATCCGCCACCTGCAACACGACCTGCAACGGCCCCAGATCCTTCGGATTGAGCGTCAGCTCAGCGCTCTGCGAATGCGCATTCGACAAAAACACCACCTTCTGGCTCAGCGCGTCTTCCCAGTCGCTCGTGCCGACCTGCGGCGTCAACGCATTCGCGGCGGCGGCCGCGCTCGCATTGCCCGTACTCTGCGCTGCCGCCGTCGTGCTCGCGGCGTTCGCTGCCGCCTGCGTCGCGGCCAGCGCGGCGTTCGCCGCCTCGGACGCGCTGCGCACCGATGCGAGGTTGTCCGCCTGGCCGCTCGTCGCGGCCGCGGCGCTCAACGCGTCGGCGGCCGACTTCGCTGCCGACGGATCGGCCAGCGCGGTCGCGGCAGCCGTCGCCGTCGACGTCGTGTGGGTCGTCGAGGCGCCCTTGCCGTTGCCGAACAGGCCGCTCGCGAGCGTCTTGTCGTCCGACGTGCCGTTCAGGCCGTTTTTCGTGTTGCCCAAGCCGCCCGCCGCGCTCGACACGCTCGTGGCTTTTGCGGCCGCGCCGCCAGCAAGCGCGACCGCGGGCACCGCGCCCTGGCCGCTCGACAGCGCGGACAGCGCACGCTGCAACGCATCCTGCAGCGACTTCGGATCGACCGCGCCTTTCCTGCTTGCCGCGGTGGCCGCGAGCGCGCTCGTGGCCGTGCCGGCCAGCGCGCTCACCGCATCGGCGGCGGAGCTCGCGGCATCGGTCGTGGTGGTGGCGTTCGAGTCGGCGTTGTTGGCGACGACCTGTGCCTGCGCTTGCGCCTGAGCCTGGGCGGCAGCCGCAGCGGCCGCGAGCGCGCCAGCGTCGGTTTGCGCCTTGGTGTCTTTCTGCCGGGCTTGCGTCGCGGTCGTCTGGCTGTTCGATGCCTGCTGCGTTGGTGTCGTCGACGCCGTGGACGACGACGATGACGCGCTGCTGCTCGCCGCGTTGCTCGCTGTGCCGTTGCCGTTCTGGCTGCCGCTCGCGCTCTGCTGCGAGGAAGCGGGAGCGGACGTGGAAGCGGGCGGCGGCGCACTGGGCGCGCTCGGCGCCGAGGCTTGCGACGCCGTCGCTGAACTGGTGTGCTGTTGATTCGCGCTGTTCTGCTGGTCGATGCTTTGCTGCAAGGTCTGCGCGAACGGGCTCGAGACCGCGGCGTTCGCGGACGCGCTGCTCGACCCATTGCCGCTCGTGTCGAGCAGCGTGCTCAGTTGGGAGCCGATCTGTGAAAGAAGCGACATAAAGAATCCTGTGAATCGGTCGAACGGGTGTGCCGTCAGGCTTTGGCCGCGAGGCAAGGCCTCACGCGCCGTCGGCTCGCATGCGCAGACTCCGCGCCGCAAATTCGTCGGCGTCGCGCTGTTCGCGCCGCGCCGCAACCTTCGCCTCGGCCGCCTCGCCGCGCGCCTGCAGCACTTCGTACGAGCCGAGCTTCTGCTTGTGGCGCTGCCAGTCGGGCTTCGCCGCCTCGAGGCGCGCGCTCGCCGCCGCGAGCAGGCTGCGCTGCTGCTCGATCGCGGCATCGAGCGTATCGATGAACGCCTGGAAGTTGCGCATGTTGCCGGCCGGCATGCCCGACTGCGCGCTCTCCATGAAGCGTGCGTAGTATTCGTCGCGGTACTGCACGAGCGCATCGAGTTGCGCCTGAACGTCGTTGCGCTCGCGCTGCGCGCGGCCGAGCCGCTGCGCGGCGGCATCCACGTCGTCCTGCGCGAGACCGATCAGCGTCTTGATCGGGAAATGTTTCGACATCGTCAGCCTCCTCGGCCCTAAGCAAACAGCGCGTTCAGCATGTCGATGCTCGGCTGGAAGTTCGCGCACTCGCGAAAGCCTTGCTGCAGGAACGCTTCCATCCGCGGATACAGCGCGATCGCGCGATCGAGCACCGCGTCGCGCCCGCTCGAATACGCGCCGACGTTGATCAGATCGCGGTTACGCTGATAGCGCGACAGCATCTGCTTGAACATACGCGTTTTATTCAGATGGTTATCGTCGATCAGCGCGGTCATTGCCCGGCTAATCGACGCTTCGATATCGATCGCAGGGTAGTGGCCGGCTTCGGCGAGCGAGCGCGACAGCACGATGTGGCCGTCGAGAATCGCGCGCGCCGAGTCGGCGATCGGGTCCTGCTGGTCGTCGCCTTCGGTGAGCACCGTGTAGAACGCGGTGATCGAGCCGCCGCCCGCCGGTCCGTTGCCGGTGCGCTCGACGAGCGCCGGCAGCTTCGCGAACACCGACGGCGGATACCCCTTGGTCGCGGGCGGCTCGCCGATCGCGAGCGCGATCTCGCGCTGCGCCATCGCGTAACGGGTCAGCGAATCCATTAGCAGCAGCACGTGCTTGCCCTGGTCGCGGAAGTATTCGGCGAGCGAGGTCGAGTACGCGGCGGCCTGCATCCGCAACAGCGGCGACACGTCCGCCGGCGCGGCGACCACGACCGAGCGCGCCAACCCTTCCTCGCCGAGAATCTGTTCGATGAACTCCTTCACTTCGCGGCCACGTTCGCCGATCAGGCCGATCACGATCACCTCGGCGCTGGTGTAGCGCGCCATCGTGCCGAGCAGCACCGATTTACCGACGCCCGAACCCGCGAACAGCCCCATCCGTTGACCACGACCGACGGTCAACAGCGAGTTGATCGCGCGCACGCCGACGTCGAGCACCTTGTGAATCGGCTCGCGATTGAGCGGATTGATGACCGGCGCGGACAGCGGCGCGTCCCTTTGCGTGCCGAGCGGTCCGAGCCCGTCGAGCGGACGGCCGGATGCATCGAGCACGCGGCCGAGCAATTCCCAGCCGACCGGTAGACGCTTCGCGCCCGCGAGCGGGTCGGCGATCGGCGCGCTTTCGAGCGGAAAGACCCGCGCGCCGGGCAACAGGCCGATCACTTCGGTGGTCGGCATCAGGAACAGCTTGTCGCCGGAGAAGCCGACCACTTCGGCTTCGGCCATCGGCAGCGAACTGCCGGGCGGCAACTCGATCATCACTTCGGCGCCGACCGACAGACGCAGGCCGACCGCTTCGAGCACGAGACCGGCCGCGCGTGTGAGACGCCCGCACGCGCGCAGCGGCTTCGCGATCGCGTTGCGCGCGCGCAGCGCGTCGAGCTGGCCGCGCCATGCCTGCATGTGGGGATTGATGTCGAGCGCGGGATCGTAGGACGGCGCGTGCGGAGCGTGAGCGGCGCAAGCACTGCGCGCAGCGTGGTCCGTCGCGGCGGACTCGCGGCTCGCCGCCGCGCCTGTCGCTGGATGTGCGCTCGCAGGAGCGTGCCATGCCGCATCCGGGGGCTGCGGAATACCGGCCGACTCGACATCGGCCAGCGCCTCGGCGCCGAACGACGCCAAGGCGAGCTCGCGTTCGAGCGGCGTCAGATCGCTCGCGCGGATCTCGTCGAGCGTCGGCTTCACCACGTGCTCACCTTGCCGAGCGCGGCGGCGACGCGCTGCCAGCGCGTGTCGATGCCCGCGTCGACCTCGCCGGTGCCGGCCTGCGCGCGGCAACCGCCACGCTCCACCGATGCGTCGGTGCGCACGGTCCAGCCGCGCGTTTGCAATTCATCGAGCAGATACGCCTCGACGACCGGCAGATCGGCGGGACTCACGATCAGCGCCGGCGCGCCGGCGAGCGCGGGCTCGGCCGCGAGTACCTCGCGCGCGGCCGCGATCAGTGCGGTCGGGTCGTGCTGCACGTGCTGGCGCACGACCTGCTGCGCGATGTCGAGCGCGAGTGCGATCAGCGTTTCGGAGATCGCGTGCTGCGCGCCATCGAGCGCGCTCTTGAAGGTTTCGGCGAGCGCGGCGAGCCGCATCGCTTCCTCGCGCGCCTCGGTCTGGCCTTGCGCGAAACCCTGCGCGTGCCCCTGGTCATAGCCCGCCTGATAGCCGAGCGCCTGGCCGGCCACATGACCGGACGCGACGCCCTGTGCATGCGCGGCTTCGCGGCGGTGCTCGAGTTCGGCTTCGAACGCGCGCTCGTCGAACTCGGGTTCGGCCGGCGGCGGCGCCGGCGGAGCCGGGTCGAACGACGCCATCTCCCAGCGCTGGTAGGCCGAGAGGCTTTCCTTTGCCGGGGCGTTCGGATCAGACATAGGCGTCTTCCGCCTTGCCGCCTAGAACGATCTGTCCGCTCTCGGCCAGGTTGCGCACGATCTGCAGGATGCGGCGCTGCTGCGTCTCGACTTCGGACACGCGTACCGGGCCGCGCGCGTCGAGGTCTTCGGCGAGCAACTCGGCCGCGCGCTGCGACATGTTCGACAGGAACTTCTGACGCAGCGCGGGCGCCGCGCCCTTCAGCGAGATGATCAGCGCTTCGGATTCGACTTCCTTCAGCAGCAGCTGGATCGCGCGGTCTTCGAGGTCGAGGAGATTCTCGAACACGAACATCTGGTCGATGATCTTCTGCGCGAGCTCGGCGTCGTACTGGCGCACGTTTTCGATGACGCCTTCCTCGTGGTTGCTGGACATGAAGTTCAGAATCTCGGCGGCCGTGCGGATACCGCCCATCGGGCTGCGCTTCAGGTTGTCGCTGCCGGACAAGAGGCCGGTCAGCACGTCGTCGAGCTCGCGCAGCGCGGCCGGCTGGATGCCGTCGAGCGTCGCGATCCGCAGCAGCACGTCGTTGCGCAGCCGGTCCGTGAAACAGCCGACGATCTCCGAAGCCTGATCGCGGTCCAGATGCACGAGGATCGTCGCGATGATCTGCGGATGCTCGTTCTTGATCAGTTCCGCGACCGCCGCCGAGTCCATCCACTTCAGGCCTTCGATGCCGCTCGTGTCGCTGCCCTGCAGGATCCGGTCGATGATCGCGCCGGCCTTGTCGTCGCCGAGCGCCTTGGTCAGCACGGAGCGGATGTAATCGCTCGAATCGAGCGACATGCCGGTGTGCTGCTCGGCCTCGCGCACGAACTCCTGCAGCACCTCGTCGACCTGTTCGCGGGTGACGTTCTTCAGCGCGGCCATCGCGACGCCGATTTTCTGAACCTCACGGGGGCCCAGAAACTTGAACACCTGCGCCGCCTCTTCCTCGCCGATCGACATCAGCAGCAGCGCGCTCTTCACTACGCCTTCAGCGCTCATCGGACACCCAGTTCTTGACGACGGTTGCTACGACCTTCGGATCCTGACGCGCGATGCTGCGCGCGAACTCCAGGTTCCGCTCGTATTTGTGCTTCGCGTTTTCGAGCGCGAGATGCTCGCTATCCGCTTCGATTTCCACCACCGCGCCATCGCGCTCCTCGGCCGGGATGCCGTCGAGCAGCACCGGTTCGTCGGGCGCCATCAGCGCGGCAACCGGCTCGGGCGGCGGCGGGAAGGCGCGGCGCAGCGCCGGCTTCACCATCACGAAGTAGAGGAACAGGGCCACCGCGCCGATGCCGAGGTACGTCGCGATCTGCTTGTACAGCGCGAGCATGTCGGGCGTGCGCCACCACGGCAGGTCGGCGTTCGGGTCGAGCTCGGTGGTAAACGCGCTGTTGACCACGTTGACCGAGTCGCCGCGCGACGCGTCGAAGCCCATCGCGTCCTTCACGAGCTGGGTGATCTGTGCGAGCTTGTCGGCGCTGACCGGCTGCATCGTCACGTGACCCTTCGGATCGACGACCCGCAGATAATTGACCACCACCGCGACCGACAGCCGGCGGATGCCGCCCATCGGCTGGTCGACGTGGCGCACGGTCTTGTCGAGTTCGTAGTTGGTGGTCGAATCCTTGCGGTCGCTGACCGGCGTCGTGGTGACCGAGCTCGCGCCGTTGCCCGCCACGATCGGCGCGGAGGCCGGCTGCGGCGGCTGGTTCGACAGCGCGCCCGGCACCCCCGAGGCGCCGCCTTGCGACATTTCGGTGGCGCTGCTCGACTGCTGGCTGCGGATCGCGGCCTGCTGCGGATTGCCGTTCGGGCCGTAGTTCTCGGAGGTCTGCTCGCTGTGCGAGAAGTCGATGTCGGCGCTGACCTGCGAGCGCGCGTTGCCGGCGCCGAACAGCGGCGCGAGGATCGTGTCGATGCGCTGCTGGGTGTTGCGCTCGATCTGCTGGCGGAACTTCAGCTGGGTCGCATCGAGTCCGCTGCCATTGGTTGGCTGCGTGAGCAGGTTGCCGTCCTGGTCGAGGATCGTCACGCCGCGCACCGGCATTTCCGGCACCGCCGAGGCCACCATGTGCGTAATCGCGACGACCTGCCCTTCGTCGAGCACGCGGCCCGGGTACAGGTTCACGAGCACCGCCGCCGACGGCGCTTCCTTGTCGCGCACGAACACGCTCGGCTTCGGAATCGCGAGATGCACGCGCGCCGATTTGACGCTCGAGATCGCTTCGATCGTGCGTTCGAGTTCGCCTTCGAGCGCGCGCTGATAGTTGATCTGCTCGTCGAACTGGCTGATGCCGAATTTCTGGTTGTCCATCAGCTCGAAGCCGACCGAGCCACTCTTCGGCAGCCCCTGCGATGCGAGGCGCAGGCGCATCTCGTGGACCTGCTCGGCCGGCACGAGGATCGCGCTGCCGCTTTCGGACAGCTTGTACGGAATATTGGCCTGCTGCAGCGCGGTGATGATCGAGCCGCCGTCGCGGTCGGACAGATTGCTGTAGAGCACCTTATAGCTGGGCGCGCGCGACCACAGGAACAGGCCGGCGACGACCGCCACCAGCAGCGCGACCGCGAACACGAGCGGCGCGCGCGGGTTGCCGCGCATCTGCGCGAGTCCGGACAGACGCTGGCCGAAATTGCCGCCGATACCTCCCAGGCCGCCGAGGCCACCGAGGTCGGCCATGCCGCCGGCCTGGCCGCTACCGGCCTGACCGGCAGCGGGCTGCGCGCCGGCGAGCCCCATACGGGCGTCGGGGTTGATCAACGAGTTGGCAGACGAATCCATGCGTCGGGTTTCTCCGGGGAATGCCTTGGCGTTCTGTCGTGATGCCGCGCCGGGGCTGGGCGGACGGACAGAGACTTTCACCTTTGAAATTATCCGCAGCGCCGCTGAACCCGATTGCTTGAATAGAGCGGGGTTTTCCCTCTAGTTTCGGGACTTTCCGCGAGGAGCCGCTGCTATGCTTTCGTCCAGATCGGTACACCGTCCGGCGGTCCGATCGCACATCCAACGGAGAAAACATGACCATGCCCGTGAACGCGCTATCGTCGGCGCTGCAACAGATGCAGGCGATGGCGGCGCAGGCGGCCGGCGACGCGACCCCGGCGGCGGAGCAATCCGGCGCGGCGACGCCCACCAACTTCGCGGCGGCGCTGAAGGCTTCGCTCGACAAGATCAGCGGCGACCAGCAGAAGGCGGTCGGCGAGTCGCAGGCGTTCGAGCTCGGTGCGTCGAACGTCTCGCTGAACGACGTGATGGTCGACATGCAGAAGGCCAACATCGGCTTCCAGTTCGGCCTGCAGGTGCGTAACAAGCTGGTCGCCGCGTACAACGACATCGCGCAGATGTCGATCTGAGCGGGATCGCGCGTGTCCGCCTGAAGGGCTGCCTGAAGGGCTGCCTGAAGGACCGCCTGAAGGTCCACACGAGTCCCGTCCGACGATCCGGCACGCCGCTGCCGGCGCTTGCGCCGGCGGCTTCGTGCCGTGTTTCCGGTGCCCGCCCAGCGGCGCTTTCGATCCTCCTTACACCGGACTAAAGCTTTGTCGTCGCGCATCCGATAACCAAATTACAGGTCAGCGAGCGGCGCGTCGACGCGCCGCGCGGCCACGCCACGACTTAACCGCAGCCAGTATAAGAGGAGGAGCGCCGATGTTTTCCCAAGGGCACGCTGGAGCCAACGCGTATGCGCGTGTCGGTATCGAGACATCCGTGATGGGCGCAAGTCCGCATCGTCTGATCGTGTTGCTGTACCAGGGCGCACGCCAGGCGATCGCGCAAAGCCGCATGCATTTGCAGCAGGGCAACGTGGCCGAGCGTGGCATGGCGATCAGCAAGGCGATCCGGATCATCGAAAGCGGGCTGCAGCAGTCGCTCAACCTCGAGGTGGGCGGCGAAATCGCCGAACGGCTCAACGCTTTGTACGACTATATGGCGCGTCGACTGTTGCAAGCCAATATCAATCAGAGCGAGGCGATGCTCGTGGAAGTGGACCGTCTGCTCGCGACGCTCGAAGAGGCATGGATCGGGATAGCCCCGGAGATCGCGCGGATGGCAGCACAGCCAGCCGCGGAAAGCCTGAGATGACATCGAACGCAGAATATTTTGCCCGCTACGAGGCGATCGCGGCGCTGTCCTGCCGCATGCTGATGGCGGCCCGTCGTGCACTGTGGAACGACCTGGTGCACTTGCAGGAAGAGTATCGGCAGCTGGTCGAAGCGCTGCGCGAAGCCGACGTGGGCGTCAAGCTCGACGAGGCCGAACGCCTGCGCAAGTACGCGCTGATCCGCCAGATCCTCGCCGACGACGCCGCGATCCGCGACCTCGCGAATCCGCGCATGGCGCATCTGTCGGCGCTGTTCGCCGGCCGGTCGACGCGCGTGCTGAAGGAGTTGTACGGGGCGCGCTGAGCGCGAGCGGGCGCGCGCGTGAGCGGGCGCCACGCCGCACGCGTCTGAAGGATCGGAGCAATCAGAGCATCGCGCGCGTTGCCGCCGATGCGACCAAGGAACCGGCATGAACGGAATCGATTCGGCCCTCGCTTCGGTGCTGTCGAGCCGGATCGACAGCCTGCTCAGCATCGCGCCGGGAACCGCGACCACCTCGCAGACCGGCGCGGCCGGCGTCGATACCGCGGTTCCCGCGGCGCCTGCGAACGTGACGCCCGCGCCCCAGCCGTCCGCGCAAACCGCGCTGTCGGCCGTCGCGCTGACGCTGAATGCGATTGCGCACTCAGGCGGCGAGGCCACACCGGCGGTGCTCGGCCGCGCGCCGATCTGGGCGGCCGCGCCGGCGCTCGACGTCGCCATCGAAAGCTTGCCGCTGACCGATGCGGCGGGCGCCGCGACAGTCAATTTCGCTGCCGGCGATTCCGCTGCTGCCAACACCAATACCAATACCAATCCCAACGCTGCCGCCAGCGCAACCGCGGCCGCCACCGCGAGCGTGGCGGCGACCGAAGTGCCGGTCGCGGCGCTCGCGGCCGCGCTGCAACAGACGGTCGCCGACAGCGGCCTGTTCTACGAGGCGCATCTCGCGGCGTGGCTGGTCGGCCAGCGTTCGCCGGCCCAACTGGCGAACGAGGCGCAGAACCAGCTCGTCGCAGATTCTCAATTGCCTCCCGACTGGAGCGCCGACGCTGGCGACGCGAGCGCGCGGTCCGCTGCGGCGAACGGAGCCCCCGAGGCAACGCCACGCGGCACGGCGAACGTTGCCGAGAACAACCCTGCCATGCACGCGATGCCGTCGATCCTGACCGCGCAGGCCGCGCGACTCGTCGCGGGCGAGCTGCTGGCCAGCTCGGTGTCCGACCTGAATGGCCAGTCCACACACGCGGGGCTGCACAGCGCGGTGTCCCAGGCGGCCGATGCCGGCTCGTCGCAGAGCGCGCAGGCGATGGCGGCGGCGGTGCATCCGGCGACGGTGCCGCTCGTGCGCCAGCAGCTCGATCTGCTGGCGACCGGACAGTTCCGCTGGACCGGCGAGGCGTGGCCCGGCGCGCGTCTGGACTGGACGATCGAGCAGGATGGGGACGAATGGGACCGCAGCGGCGGCGGCCTCGCGAGCGAGGACGGCCAGCCGTGGCGCACGCGCCTGACGCTGTCGCTGCCGACGCTCGGCACCGTCGATGCCGAACTGACGCTGACCGGCACGCGGCTGACCGCGCGCGTGCAGGCGAGCCCGCGGGGCGCCGCGCGGCTCGCGATGCAGGGGGACGGTTTCCGTCAGCGGCTCGCGGCGGCGGGGCTCGAGTTGCAGGGATTGACGATTCGCGAGATCGGCGGCGGTGTGCCTGGTACTACCGCGGCGGGCACCTCGGCGGCGGGTGCGCAGGCCGCGGGCGCGTATGCACGGTCGGCGTCGGCGGCTGTGGCCACGTCGACGGCGTCGGCGTCGGGCGCCGCATCGCGCGACGACCTCGATTGGGATATCTGATGAGCCGCACCCAACGTCGCAGCGCGGCCGCGCTTGTTTATGACGCTCATGGCGGCGAGCCCGCCCCGCGTCTGGTCGCCAAGGGGTATGGGCTGCTCGCTGAGATGATCGTGCAGCGCGCGAAGGAGGCAGGGCTCTATGTGCATGAGGCGCCCGAGATGGTGTCGCTGCTGATGCAAGTCGATCTGGATGCGCGGATTCCACCGCAGCTTTATCAGGCTGTCGCCGAGTTGCTGGCCTGGTTGCATCGGCTCGAGAGTGGGGCTGATGCTGAGACGGGCAATGGCGCTGGCGCGCCGGATGTGGTTGATGTTGTTGCTACTGATGTGCCTGGCGGCGCTAGTACTGCGGATCACTGAAGGGGTGTGTTTGCCCTTTGGCAGGGCGGGGCGGTTTTTTGTCGTTGTTCTTTGCGGTGTTGGCCTTTCCTTGTTGTCTTGTCGGTCTATTAGCGTTGCCCCTGTGCGGGGCGGCACCTACTTTCTTTGCTGCTGCAAAGAAAGTAGGCAAAGAAGACAGCTCAAACCGCCAACTCTTAAGCGGGTCCCTCGGTCTGCATGAGGTAGTGGTGCATCTGGAATCCGTGCCCTCGCACATTCGGCGCCAGTGACAAGGCAGTCATTCTTCCGGCGGCGCTACGCGCGCCGAAACCCCGTTCAAAAACCACTGGTGGTTTCGGCGCATCGCCGAGGCGCAGCCGACGGCCCCCGCTGCGCGGGCAAAACCATTGGTTTCCCAAGCAGACCCGTCCGCGACGCACGTAGTGCGGAGTGGGAGGGATGACGGCTTTGTCACGAACGGCGGAATGTGCGGGGGCACGGATTCCAGATGCACCACTACCCCCTCCAAGCCAGGGGACCCGCTTAAGAGTTGGCGGTTTTAGCTGTCTTCTTTGCCTACTTTCTTTGCAGCAGCAAAGAAAGTAGGTGCCGCCCCGCACAGGGGCAACGCTAATAGACCGATAAGACAACAAGGAAAGGCCAACACCGCAAAGAACAAAGACAAAAAAAGGCCTCACCCCGCCCAGGGGCTAAATCAGAATCTCATCATCAACTTCAACACCGCGTTCACGCGTCTCCCGTACGGTGGCGAAATCAACCCGCGCGCATTCAAGCGCGCCTGCACGAGCACGGGCTTCATCTTGGAAAAAGTAACGAACCCCTCGTACCCGTGGTACGCCCCCATCCCACTCGCCCCGACCCCGCCGAACGGCAAACTCTCACATGCCAGATGCATCAGCGTCTCGTTAACCGCCATGCCGCCGGCGATCGTTTCATGCGTGACACGCTCAACCGTCCGCGCATCGTCGGCATAGAGATAAAGCGCCAGCGGCCGCGGCCGCGCATTGATCCACGCGATCGCGTCGTCGAGCGTGTCGTACGGCACGAGCGGCAACAGCGGCCCAAAAATCTCCTCCTGCATCAGCGCGCATTCGTCCGGCGCGCCAGTCACGGCGATCAGCGGAAAGCGCCGGCTCCCGGCATCGGGCGTCGCGTTGGTCAGCGCATGCAATTGCGCGCCCGCAGCCCGCGCTTCGTCGGCGAGACGTTCGAGCCGCTCGAAGTGCCGCGAAGAAATGATCGACGTGTAATCCGGGTTCTGCGCGAAGTCCGGATACATCCTCGCCATCCGCACGCGCGCCCGTTCGATGAACGCCTGCTCCTTGCCGCGCGGCACCAGCACGTAGTCGGGCGCCACACAGGTCTGCCCCGCGTTCAGCGTCTTGCCGGCGATCAGATTGTCGACCGCGTTGTCGAAACGCGCATGCGCGCCGATCAGCGCCGGCGACTTGCCGCCGAGTTCGAGCGTGACCGGCGTCAGATGCTCGGCCGCCGCGCGCATTACTTCGTGACCGACCTTCGTCGAGCCGGTGAACAGCAGATGATCGAACGGCAGCGCGCTGAACGCGGCCGCGAGCGCCGCATCGCCGTTGACGACCGCGACGTGAGTGCGCGCGAACGTCTGACCGATCAGCAGCTCGAATAGCGCCGAGGTGCGCGGCGTCAGCTCGGACATCTTGATGATCGCGCGATTGCCGGCCGTCAGCGCGCTGATCAACGGCCCGACCGCGAGCAGCACCGGATAATTCCACGGCACGATGATGCCGACCACGCCGAGCGGCTGCGGCACCACCTTCGCGCGCGCCGGCAGCAGCCACTTGTTGGTGCGGCGGCGCTGCGCTTTCATCCAGCGCTTGCCGTGACGCAGCGCGGCGTCGATCTCTTCCTTCACGAGCAGGAATTCGGCGAGCAGCACTTCTTCCTTCGCGCGATTGCCGAAGTCCGCGTGCATCGCGTCGGCGAGCGCGTCGCGATTGTCGAGCATCAGCTTGCGCAGCGCACGCAGATGCGTCGCGCGCGTGTCCCACGACGGATAGGGCGCGCGCAGATACGCATGACGTTGATCGCGCAACAGTGCTTCGAGCGCGGCGACCTGCGGCACATCGTTCTTCATGTGAGTCCACTCCCAGATGGATGACCGTGCGCGTCGAGCGCGCTTATCTTGGTTTGAGGTTGAGTCGGAGTTGCGAGCGGTGCGCTCGGGGTTTGCGCGCCCGCCGCGTTTACGCGGGAAAGGCGCGCTCGACGATCGCCGCGTGATCGAACGTGGCCGGCAGCGTGCCGTACACGCGGCCGCTTTCGCCGCAGCCGTCGGCGAGACGCGTCGCGATGAACGCGTCGGCGACCCCGGCGGGCGCGTGCTGCGCGAGCAGCGTCGCCTGCGCGATCAGCACGATCTGCTGCGCGATACGTCGCGCCGACGCCTCGCGCTGTTCGGCCGGTCCGTTCAGCGTCGCGGCGAGGCGCGCGAGTGCCGCGCCCAACGCCGGATGCGCGCGCGCGACGTCCTGCCAGGCGGCGAACAGCGCTTGCGCGGCCTGCGGCTCGCGCTCCATCGCGCGCAGCACGTCGAGGCACATCACGTTGCCCGAGCCTTCCCAGATCGAGTTGACCGGCGCCTCGCGATAGAAGCGCGCCATCGGCCCGGTTTCGACGTAGCCGTTGCCGCCCCAGACTTCCATCGCCTCGCCGGTGAATTCGAGCGCGCGCTTGCAGACCCAGTACTTCGCGGCAGGCGTAACGATGCGCCGCCAGGCGCGTTCGGCCGATGAAGCCGACGACGCGTCGGCGGATTCCTCGAACGCGCGCGCGAGACGCATGAACAGCACCGTAGCCGCTTCGGATTCGAGCGCGAGATCGGCGAGCACGTTGCGCATCAGCGGCTGCTCGGCAAGGTGCCGGCCGAACGCGCTGCGATGCCGCGCATGATGGACCGCCTGCACGAGCGCGGCACGCATCAGCGCGGCGCTGCCGATCACGCAGTCGAGCCGCGTGTAGCTCGCCATTTCGATGATGGTCGGCACGCCGCGTCCTTCGTCGCCGATCATCACACCGTACGCGTCGAGAAATTCGACTTCGCTGCTTGCGTTGGAGCGATTGCCGAGCTTGTCCTTCAGACGCTGGATCTGCACCGCGTTCTTGCTGCCGTCCGGCGCGAAGCGCGGCACGAAAAAGCACGACAGTCCCTCGTGCGTGTCGGTGCGCGCGAGCACCAGATGGGCGTCGCACTGCGGCGCCGAGAAGAACCATTTATGACCGACGAGCCGGTAGGCGCCGCCGCGTCCGCCGGCACCGTTGAACGCATGGGCGCGCGTCCGGTTGCTGCGCACGTCGGAGCCGCCCTGTTTCTCGGTCATGCCCATGCCGATCATCGCCGAGCGCTTTTGCGTGAGCGGCACGTCGCGCGGATCGTGCTCGCGTGTGTACAACTGGTCGCGCAGCGTATCGAACAACGTGGATTCGCGCTGCAACACCGGAATGCTCGCGAATGTCATCGTCAGTGGGCACAGCGAGCCGGATTCGATCTGCGCATGCATGAAGTAGCCGGCGCAGCGCGCGGCCATCGCGCCGCTTCGCGGCTCGGCGAACGGCAGCGCGTGTAGCCCTTCGCGGCGCAGCAGCGCGAGCAGTTCATGCCACGCGGGATGGAACTCGAGCGCGTCGATGCGCTCGCCGCGCGGACTATGCGTGACCAGCTCCGGCGTATGGCGGTTGGCGAGCTCCGCGAGCGCGAGCGTGTCGGGCGTCGTCAGCGTCGCGCCGTGTCGCAGCAGCGCCTCGCGATGCCAGCTCGCGCCGTCGCGATCGACGGCCGCGCTCAAAGCGGCGTCGCTCGCGAACAGGTTGTAGTCCGCGAGCGGCGGTGCCTGATTCGTCACCTCGTGAGTCTGGCCGAAGCCGTGCCGTTCCATCTGCTGTCTCCGTGCTTTCGCTTATTGTGCGCCGCTTTGCCGACGGCATCCGCGATGCGCTTTGTCGCATCTGTTCGAGCGCCGCGCGTGATGCCGCATGCCGGAAGGAGGACGCGCGTCGCGCCATGTTTGGAAGCCGCGCGCGGGCCGTACGCGCCTTTCATCATAGGGGCGCGTTGCCGCCGGCGTTTAGAGGAATCGTTCTGTCAGGGAGCCGCCGCAGCCCCAATACGCTCCCTACAATGCGCAGAAAACACACGTAGACAAGTGTGCACGAGACAGGGTCCGCGAGCAACGCGGCCCATCAGGAGGAGCGCATGCAATACGACTACATCATCGTCGGTGCGGGCTCGGGCGGCTGCGCGCTCGCGAGCCGTCTCGCGGATAGCTGTCCCGACGCGACCATCGCGCTGATCGAGGCCGGTCCGCATACCGGGCGCAATCTGTTGGTGAACATGCCGGTCGGCGTCGCGGCCGTGGTGCCGAATAGACTGAAGACCAACTACGGCTACCTGACCACGCCGCAGCCGGGGCTCGCCGGTCGCCAGGGCTATCAGCCGCGCGGACGCGGTTTCGGCGGATCGAGCGCGATCAACGCGATGATTTACACGCGCGGCCATCCGCTCGATTACGACGAGTGGGCGCGGCTCGGCTGCGACGGCTGGTCGTGGGCCGAGGTGCTGCCGTATTTTCGCCGCGCCGAAGACAACGAGCGCGGCGCCGATGCGTGGCATGGCGAGGCCGGTCCGCTGACCGTGTCCGATCTGCGCTTCAGGAATCCGTTTTCCAGGCGCTTCGTGCAGGCCGCGCTCGAAGCGGGCTACAAAGCGAACGACGACTTCAACGGCGCGGACCAGGAAGGCATCGGCTTCTATCAGGTCACGCAACGTGACGGGCGCCGTTGCAGCGTCGCGCGCGCGTACATCTACGACCGGCCGCGCGCGAATCTGCACACGATGGCCGACGCGACCGTGCTGCGCGTCGTGTTCGACCGCAAGCGCGCGAGCGGCGTCGAAATCGTGCGCGCCGGCCGCACCGAAACGCTCGCGGCGCGCGCCGAGGTCGTGCTCGCCGCTGGCGCGTTCAACTCGCCGCAACTGTTGATGTGCTCGGGCATCGGGCCGGCCGCGCATCTGCGCTCGCTCGGCATCGACGTGCTTCACGATGCGCCCGAGGTCGGCCAGAACCTGATCGATCACATCGATTTCACGATCAACAAGCGCGTGAGGTCGATCGAGCCCACCGGTTTCTCGGTGCGCGGCATCGCGCGGATGCTGCCGCAATTCGTGACCTTCATGTGCCACGGGCGCGGCATGCTGTCGAGCAACGTCGCCGAGGCGGGCGGTTTTCTGAAGAGCCGGCCGACGCTCGCGCGGCCCGATCTGCAACTGCATTTCTGCGCGGCGATCGTCGACGATCACAACCGCCATATGCACTGGGGCCACGGCTATTCGCTGCATGTATGCGTGCTGCGTCCGCATAGCCGCGGCACCGTGACGCTCGCAAGCGCCGATGCGCGTGTCGCGCCGCTGATCGATCCGCGCTTTCTGAGCGATGCGCGCGATCTCGATCTGCTCGTCGAGGGCGCGAAGATGGCGCGGCGCATTCTCGGCGCGCCGTCGCTCGCGCTGCACGGCGGCGAGGAGTTGTACACGCGGCCAGGGCAATCGGATGCGGAACTGCGGCAGACGATCGCCGAGCGCGCGGACACGATCTATCACCCGGTCGCGACCTGCCGGATGGGCGGCGACGCGCGCTCGGTCGTCGATCCGCAATTGCGCGTGCGCGGCGTGACGGGGTTGAGGATCGTCGATGCGTCGGTCATGCCGACCCTGATCGGCGGCAACACCAATTCGCCGACGGTGATGATCGGCGAACGGGCGGCGGAGTTGATCGCGACGAGCCGGCGAGACGGAGCGGGGAGGTCGGAGACGGTGACGCCCCCGAACCCAGGTGACACGCCCGCGCAGGCGGTTTGATCGCCGTTTGCAAGGAGGTCGGCAAACGCGAGCGGCGTAACGCGGCCGGCGGCCGCCCGTCACTCACCTGAGGGTGGCAGAGCTCCTTGCGGCGCTGTGATTCCGTTAGAGCCGATCCCCGGTCCGAGTATGAAATCGTCGCTGGCGTGTGTCGGCAGCGTTTCGCGCGCGACGTCGAGCCACGCGCGCGCCGCGTGCGACAGATAGCCGTTGCGGCGCCAGCCGATCGCCATCTCCCAAGGGATCTCCGGTTCGACGACCGGGCGGCAGGTGAACTGCGCGGGATCGAGCCGCCGGCAATAGGGCGCGGGCAGCAGCGCGATGCCGACGCCAGCCAGCACCAGCGCCGCCATGAAGTCCCAATGCGCGCTGCGTCCGACGATCGCGGGCGCAAATCCCGCCGCGCGACATGCGTTCAACACGACGTCGTTCAGCGCGAGGCTTTCGCCGTAAAACACGAACGGCTCATCGGCGAGTTGGGCGAGCGGCACCTCGTTCAACGCATCCCAGCGCGAGCCGGCGCGCGCGACGAGCCACAACAGCTCGCGCGACATCGGCAGCACGTCGATGTTGTCGGGGTCGACCGGCTGCAGCACACCGCCCAGTTCCAGTTCACCGTTGATCAGCGCGGCTTCGATCGCGCGCGAGCCCTGCTCGAACAGCTTCAGCTCGATCTTCGGATAGCGCTGGCGGAACGCGGCGATTGCGGGGGTGAAGAGCGCACCGCCCATCGGCGGAATGCCGATTGCCAGTTCACCGCGCCCGAGCGTGTCGAGATCGTTCAGCTCGGCCTGCAGTTGTGCGTGCGCGGCGAGCACGTCCTGGCCGCGCTGATAGACGATCCGGCCCACGTCGGTGAGAACCATCTGGCGGCCGTCGCGCAGCAGCAGCGGCGAGCCGATTTCGTCTTCCAGCGACTTGACCATCTTGCTGATGGTCGGCTGCGTGACGAACATCTGCTCAGCGGCGACGGTGAAGCTTTGCCGACGGACTACTTCGACGAAATAGCGCAGCGCGCGGAGTTCCATGAGCGTGGTCTCCAGAATTCCAGTTTGGAATGGTTTCGATGATTGTAAGTCATTTTGTTTATGGCGCGGCGGGCCCCATACTAAGTGCCTTCCACGCCAGCCAGGGAATGTCATGTCCGCGCCAGTTTTCGCCCGTTCCGTGCGTCCCGCCCGTGGCGGCTCAAGTGGGGTCGCGGGTGGTTTCGGCCGTGTCGCACGCATCGCCGTGCAAAGCGCCGCGATCGCGGCGCTCTGGATCGGCGCCGATTTCATCGTGCGGCGGCTGCATCTGCCGGTGCCGGGCGGCGTGGTCGGCCTCGTCGTGCTGCTCGCGCTGCTGTTCTGTGGCGGTATTGCGCCGCGCTGGGTCAAGGCCGGCGCGGACTGGCTGCTGTCCGACATGCTGCTGTTCTTCATTCCGGCGGCGGTCGCCGCCGTGCAATACGGCGGCCTGTTCCGCGCGGACGGCTGGCGCCTCGCGCTGGTGGTGATCGCCGGCACCCTGATGGTGATGGTCGCGGTGGCGTTCGCTGTCGATCAGGCCGCGCGCGTCGAACGGCGTTTCGCGCTGCGCCGCGTGCGGGTTGCGCGTAAGGCAGGCAGTCTGTCGCACGAGCGCCGATGAACCCGCTCCCGTTCGCTTCGCTGTTGGCCGACGACGCCTCGCGCCTGATCGCGGCCGGCTGCCTCGTGCTGACGATCGCGCTGTACTTCGCGTCGAAGGCGCTGTATGCGCGCGTGCGCTCGCCGTGGCTCACGCCGATGCTGACGGTGCCGGCCGCGCTCGTCGCGATCGTCGTACTCGCGCACATTCCGTATTCGCTTTACTTCGAGGACACGCGCTGGCTGATGTGGCTGCTCGGCCCCGCGACGGTCGCGTTCGCCGTGCCGATCTACGAGTACCGCGCACTGTTGAAGCGCCACTGGATCTCGCTGTCCGTCGGCGTGACGGTGGGCATTCTGGTCGGCGTCGGCGGCTCGCTGATGCTCGCGAAGCTGCTGCACCTGTCGCCGGACTTGCAGCGCAGCCTGATGACGCGTTCGGTGTCGACGCCATTCGCGCTCGCCGTGTCCGACAGGATTCACGCGCCGAAGGACCTGACCGCGCTGTTCGTGATCGCGACCGGCGTCTGCGGCATGCTGTTCGGCGAAATCGTGCTCGCGATCGTGCCGCTGCGCACGCGGCTCGCGCGCGGCGCGCTGTTCGGCGCGGCCGCGCACGGCGTCGGCACCGCGAAGGCACGCGAGCTCGGCAGCGAGGAGGGCGTGGTGTCCAGCCTGACGATGATGATCGCCGGCGTCGCCATGGTGCTGCTCGCGCCGATGCTGGGGCTGCTGCCGATCTGAACCAGCGCGCTGCCGCACCATCCGGCACGCGCCGAAGTCATCTCGATTTGCTACAATCGCCGTTCGTCTTCGAGGAGCGTTGCGACGGGTACCGCGAATCCGCATTCGCCGGCCGCCCGCCAGGCTCGAAGGCTTCAATTGGCAGCATGGAATGCGCATCGCGCGAATCCGAACGCTGCCTCAAACCGCGCTCACGTCACATTTCTAGTCAATTTCTTAGAAAGGAGGGCGTGATGAACGCCGCAGTCATCGATTCCCAGAAGCTGGATTACGTTGTCGCCGACATGTCGCTCGCCGCTTGGGGCCGCAAGGAACTCACGATCGCCGAGACCGAAATGCCCGGCCTCATGCAGACCCGTGATGAGTACAAGGCGCAGCAGCCGCTGAAGGGCGCGCGCGTCGCCGGCTCGCTGCACATGACGATCCAGACCGGCGTGCTGATCGAGACGCTGACCGCGCTCGGCGCGGACGTACGCTGGGCCTCGTGCAACATCTTCTCGACTCAGGACCATGCCGCCGCCGCGATCGCGCAGGCCGGCACGCCGGTGTTCGCGTTCAAGGGCGAATCGCTCGATGAATACTGGGAGTTCTCGCACCGCATTTTCGAATGGCCGAACGGCGAGTTCGCCAACATGATCCTCGACGACGGCGGCGACGCGACGCTGCTGCTGATCCTTGGCTCGAAGGCCGAGAAAGACCGCTCGGTGATCGCCAGGCCGACCAACGAAGAAGAAGTCGCGCTGTACAAGTCGATCGCCGCGCACCTCGAGATCGACCCGACGTGGTACTCGAAGCGTCTCGCGGCAATCAAGGGCGTCACCGAAGAAACCACCACCGGCGTGCACCGTCTGTACCAGATGGAGAAGGAAGGCCGCCTGCCGTTCCCGGCCATCAACGTCAACGACTCGGTCACGAAGTCGAAGTTCGACAACCTGTATGGCTGCCGCGAGTCGCTCGTCGACGGCATCAAGCGCGCGACCGACGTGATGATCGCGGGCAAGATCGCGGTCGTGGCCGGTTACGGCGACGTGGGCAAGGGCTGCGCGCAATCGCTGCGCGGTCTGGGCGCGACCGTGTGGGTCACCGAAATCGATCCGATCTGCGCGCTGCAAGCGGCGATGGAAGGCTACCGCGTCGTGACGATGGAATACGCGGCCGACAAGGCCGACATCTTCGTGACCGCGACCGGCAACTACCACGTGATCAACCACGATCACATGAAGGCGATGCGTCATAACGCGATCGTCTGCAACATCGGCCACTTCGACTCGGAAATCGACGTCGCGTCGACCCGTCAGTACCAGTGGGAAAACATCAAACCGCAAGTCGACCACATCATTTTCCCGGACGGCAAGCGCGTGATCCTGCTGGCCGAAGGCCGCCTCGTGAACCTCGGCTGCGCGACGGGCCACCCGTCGTTCGTGATGTCGAACTCGTTCACGAACCAGACGCTCGCGCAGATCGAACTGTTCACGCAGGGCGCGAAGTACGAAAACAAGGTGTACGTGCTGCCGAAGCATCTCGACGAGAAGGTCGCGCGTCTGCATCTGGCGCGCATCGGCGCGAACCTGACCGTGCTGTCCGACGCGCAGGCCGGCTACATCGGCGTCGACAAGAACGGTCCGTTCAAGCCGAACCACTACCGCTATTAAGCACGCGGCCGTCCGCGGCTCGATGCGCGCGTTCGCGCGCCCGGCCATGCGGGCGGCGGTAAAAGCTTGACGGTCCGATCCCGGGGCGGCGCGCAATGCGCCGCTTTGTTCGCCAGCGCGGCTTTCGTTTGCTGGACATCTTCTCCGCACAGGTGCTTACAAGGAGTTCTACATGACCGTGCTGCTGACCTGGCTCATCAACGCGCTCGCGCTGCTGATCATCACCTACATCGTTCCGTCGATCCATATCCGTAGTTTCGGTACCGCGCTGATCGTCGCGATCGTGCTCGGCCTCATCAATACGCTGCTGCGGCCGCTGCTGATCCTGCTGACGCTGCCCGTCACGATCCTCACGCTCGGACTCTTCATTCTGGTCGTCAATGCGCTGTGCTTCTGGCTGTGCGCGTCGCTGCTGAAGGGCTTCGAGGTGTCGGGCTTCTGGTCGGCGTTCTTCGGCTCGATCCTGTACAGCATCGTGTCGTGGCTACTGTCCGCGCTCATTTTCGGCAACCGCAGTCTCGGTTGACCTTTTTGACTATGAATCCGATCGAACTCTCATTCGAATTCTTCCCGCCGAAAACGCAGGAAGGCATCGACAAACTGCGCGCGACGCGCGCGGAACTCGTGTCGCTCAAACCGAAGTTCGTGTCCGTCACGTTCGGCGCCGGCGGCTCGACCCAGCAAGGCACGCTCGATACCGTCGTCGACATGGCGAAGGAAGGGCTCGAGGCGGCGCCGCATCTGTCGTGCATCGGCTCGTCGAAGGACAGCCTGCGCGCGATCCTCAACGAGTACCGCGCGTACGGCATCCGCCATATCGTCGCGCTGCGCGGCGATCTGCCCTCGGGCATGGGCGCGGTCGGCGAGCTGCGCTATGCGTCGGAGCTCGTCAGCTTCATCCGTGCCGAGTTCGGCGACTGGTTCTGGATCGAGGTGGCGGGCTATCCGGAATACCATCCGCAGTCGCGCTCGCCGCGTCACGATCTCGAAAACTTCGCGCGCAAGGTGAAAGCCGGCGCGAACTCGGCGATCACGCAGTACTTCTTCAACGCGGACGCGTACTTCCGTTTCGTCGACGATGCGCGCCAGCTCGGCGTCGACGTGCCGATCGTGCCCGGCATCATGCCGATCACGAACTTCTCGCAGCTGATGCGCTTCTCCGAAATGTGCGGCGCCGAAGTGCCGCGCTGGATCGCGCGCCGGCTAGAGAGCTTCGGCGACGACCGCGAGTCGATCCGCGCGTTCGGGCTCGACGTGGTGACGGCTCTGTGTCAACGGCTCGTCGATGCGAAGGTGCCGGGTCTGCACTTCTATACGCTGAACGCGGCCGCGTCGACCAAGGCGATCTGCGAACGGCTCGCCGTGTAATTGCGATGCCCGCGCGGCTGCAACGGCCGCGCGGTCCCCGCCAGTCTGGCATGGGTCGCAAATTTGTCCCAAATAGCGTGGTAAGTCCCTGTTGAAGCTCATTTTTGGGCTGTCTATCATCGAAACGCAGCTAACCCGGCTGCTGTGCGGAGGACGATATGACAGTGACAAGAAAGACTGCGACACACCGGCTGTTCGCGCTTCACCAGTTCTGCCTGCCGGCGCTCGCCGCGCTCGCGGTCGCCACGAGCGGCCTCGCGCCCGCCGCGTCGCAGGCGGCCACGCTGCCCGACAAGACGCTGGTGTTCTGCTCCGAAGGCAGCCCGGCGGGCTTCGATACCGCGCAATACACGACCAGCGTCGAATTCAGCGCCGGCTCGTACACGGTCTATAACCGGCTCGTCGAATTTGCGCACGGCAGCACGGACATCGAGCCAGGACTCGCCGAAAAGTGGGACGTGTCGCCCGACGGCCTCACCTATACGTTCCATCTGCGCCACGGCGTCAAATTCCAGACCACGTCGTACTTCAAGCCGACCCGCGAATTCAACGCGGACGACGTCGTGTTCACCTACGAACGCATGCTCGATCCCGAGAACCCGTTCCGCAAGGCGTATCCAGTCAATTTCCCGTATTTCAACGACCTCGGTCTCGCGAAGAACATCGCCAAAATCGAGAAGGTCGATCCGTACACGGTGCGCTTCACGCTGAAGGAAGTCGACGCGCCGTTCCTGCAGCAGATCGCGATGCCGTTCGCGTCGATCCTGTCGGCTGAATACACCGATCAGCTGCTGAAGGCGGGCAAGGCGTCCGACATCAACCAGTACCCGGTCGGCACCGGCCCGTTCATCTTCCGCAGCTATACGAAGGACGACACGATTCGCTTCGACGGCAATCCCGACTACTGGAAGCCGGGCGTCGCGAAGCTCGGCAAGCTGATCTTCGCGATCACGGTCGATCCGGCCGTGCGCCTGCAAAAGTTGAAGCGCGGCGAATGCCAGGTGATGTCGTATCCGCGCCCCGCCGACATCCCCACCGTGAAGGCCGATGCGTCGCTCGCGATGCCAAGCGAAGTGGGCTTCAACCTCGGCTATATCGCGTACAACACGACCAAAAAGCCGCTCGACAACGTGCTAGTGCGCCGCGCGCTCGACATGTCGGTCAACAAGAAGGCGATCATCGAAGCGGTCTACCAGGGCGCGGGCCAGCTCGCGACGAACCCGATGCCGCCGACGCAATGGGGTTACGACAAGAACCTGAAGGACGCGCCCTACGACGTCGACAAAGCGAAAGCGCTGCTGAAGCAGGCGGGCTACCCCGACGGCTTCGAGCTGACGCTGTGGGCGATGCCGGTACAGCGCCCGTATAACCCGAACGCGCGCCTGATGGCCGAAATGCTGCAGGCGGACTGGGCGAAGATCGGCGTCAAGGTGAATATCGTCACGTACGAATGGGGCGAGTACATTCGCCGCGCGCACGCCGGCGAGCATCAGGCGATGCTGATCGGCTGGACGGGTGACTACGGCGACCCTGACAACTGGCTCGGCGTGTTGCTCGGCTGCGACGCGGTCAACGGCAGCAACTTCTCGAAGTGGTGCTACAAGCCTTACGACGATCTGATCAAGCAGGGCCGCAGCACCACCAACATGGCCGATCGCACCAAGGCCTATACGCAGGCGCAGGAGATCTTCAAGGACCAGGTGCCGTTCACGCCGATCGCGCATTCGACCGTCTATCAGCCGATCAGCAAGAACGTGACGGGCTTTAAGATCGATCCGTTCGGGCCGACGCAATTCCTGGGGGTTGGGGTGAAATAAGCGGGCGCGGCGCGTTTTTTTGCGCCGCATTCGTCGCCGGGCGGCCCGAACGGGCGGCCCGGCCCGTGGCAAAACGTTTGCGCAAGTGTTTCCTGTCGTCAACAGAGGGATTTTGCTCCGCTTGGTCGCCGGCCCAAGCTCAAGTAATATCCCGCTACGCCGGCGCAAGCCGGCCCTGAACCTGGAGGAAACATGAAGCAAAACAATCTGTTGCGCGTCGCGCGTAGGTCCACGCTCGTCGCTGCCGCAGCGGCATCCCTGCTTGGCGTCACGAGCGCGCAGGCCGCTGGGATCCCGAACAAAACCCTCGTTTACTGCTCGGAAGGCAGTCCCGCGGGTTTCGATCCGGCCCAATACACGACGGGCGTCGACTTCACGGCCAACACGTTCACCGTCTATAACCGCCTCGTCGAGTTCGAACGCGGCGGCACCAAGGTCGAGCCCGGCCTCGCGGAGAAGTGGGATGTATCGCCCGATGGCAAGACCTACACGTTCCATCTGCGTCATGGCGTGAAGTTCCAGACCACCTCGTTCTTCAAGCCGACGCGCGAATTCAACGCAGACGACGTGGTCTTCTCGTTCCAGCGCATGCTCGACCCGAACCAGCCGTTCCGCAAGGCGTATCCGGTGCAGTTCCCGTACTTCACCGACATGGGCCTCGACAAGCTGATCACGAGCGTCGAGAAAGTCGACCCGTACACGGTCAAGTTCACGCTGAAGGAAGTCAACGCGCCGTTCATCCAGAATCTGGCGATGGAATACGCGTCGATCCTGTCGGCTGAATATGCGGATCAGCTGCTCAAGGCAGGCAAGGCCGCCGACATCAATCAGTACCCGGTCGGCACCGGTCCGTTCATCTTCCGCAGCTACACGAAGGACGCGACGATCCGCTTCGACGGCAATCCCGACTACTGGAAGCCGGGCGCGGTGAAGATCTCGAAGCTGATCTTCTCGATCACGCCGGATGCCGGCGTGCGCGTGCAGAAGATCAAGCGCGACGAATGCCAGGTGATGAGCTATCCGCGCCCGGCCGACATCGCGCCGCTGAAGGCCGAGCCGAACATCGACATGCCGTCGCAACCGGGCTTCAACCTCGGCTATCTCGCGTACAACGTGACGCACAAGCCGGTCGACAAGCTCGAAGTGCGCCAGGCGCTCGACATGGCGATCAACAAGAAGGCGATCATCGAGTCGGTCTACCAGGGCGCGGGCCAGTTGGCCACGAACCCGATGCCGCCGACGCAATGGTCGTTCGTCAAGAACTTGCCGGCCGCCTCGTACGATCCGGCCAAGGCGAAGGATCTGCTGACGAAGGCGGGCTACCCGAACGGCTTCGACCTCACGCTGTGGGCGATGCCGGTGCAGCGCGCGTACAACCCGAACGCGCGTCTGATGGCGGAAATGATCCAGGCGGACTGGGCGAAGATCGGCGTGAAGGCGAAGATCGTCACGTACGAATGGGGTGAGTACATCAAGCGCGCGCACGCGGGCGAAGACGACACGATGCTGATCGGCTGGACCGGCGACAACGGCGATCCGGACAACTGGCTCGGCACGCTGCTCGGCTGCGAGGCGATCAACGGCAACAACTTCTCGAAGTGGTGCTACAAGCCGTTCGACGATCTGATCCAGAAGGGCCGCACGACTTCGGACGTGGCGACGCGCACGAAGATCTACGGCGAAGCGCAATATATTTTCGCGCAGCAACTGCCGTTCTCGCCGATCGCGCACTCGACCGTCTATCAGCCGGTCAGCAAGAAGGTGGTCGACATGCGCATCGAACCGCTCGGCTACGCGCGCTTCGACGGCGTCAGCGTCAAGTAATCGTAAAGTTCGCGCAGTAGGCCGCAATACAGTACGCCGCAACACAGTACACTTTTCGCACGGTTAGAAAACTGGTCGAAATGGTCCGGCGACCGGGGTCACGAGCCCTCGTCGCCGGTTGCGTTTTTTCATCACCAGTACCATGGGAGCGAACCATGTTCCGCTTCGTTTTGCGCCGCATCGGCATGGTGATACCGACGTTCATCGGCATCACGATCCTCGCGTTCGCGCTGATTCACCTGATCCCGGGCGACCCCATCGAAGTGATGATGGGCGAGCGCGGCGTCGATCCGGCCATGCATGCGGCCGCGATGCACCGCCTCGGGCTCGACGAGCCCTTGCCAATGCAGTACTTCCACTACATCGTGCGCGCCGTGCACGGCGACCTCGGCACTTCGATCATCACCAACACGAGCGTGATGGGCGAATTCCTCGCGCGCTTTCCCGCCACCGTCGAACTGTCGTTCTGCGCGATGCTGTTCGCGCTGATCGTCGGCCTGCCGGCGGGCGTGTTCGCGGCGCTGAGGCGCGGCACGGTGGTCGATCACGGCGTGATGGGCACCGCCCTGACCGGCTACTCGATGCCGATCTTCTGGTGGGGCTTGATCCTCATCATGGTGTTCTCGGTCAAGCTCGGCTTGACGCCGGTGTCGGGCCGCATCGCGGTCGAATACGACATTCCGCACGTGACCGGCTTCATGCTGATCGACTCGCTGATGTCCACCGACGAAGGCGCGTTCAAATCCGCACTCAGTCACCTGATCCTGCCCGCGATCGTGCTCGGCACGATTCCGCTCGCGGTCGTCGCGCGCATGACGCGCTCGTCGATGCTCGAAGTGCTGCGCGAGGACTACATCCGCACCGCGCGCGCGAAGGGGCTGTCGCCGGGACGCGTGATCGTCGTGCATGCGCTGCGCAATGCGCTGATTCCGGTCGTCACCGTGATCGGCCTGCAGGTCGGCACACTGCTTGCGGGCGCGGTGCTGACCGAAACGCTGTTTTCATGGCCGGGCATCGGCAAGTGGCTGATCGACGCGATCGGCCGGCGCGATTATCCGGTCGTGCAGGGCGGTATCCTGTTGATCGCCACGCTGGTGATCGTCGTGAACCTCGTCGTCGATCTGCTGTACGGCGTGCTCAACCCGCGCATTCGCCATACGAGGTAAATCACGATGGCTGACATTCAAAACACCGTCCCCCAAGCGGTTACCCCGCCGAGCGGCCGCGGCATCGCGGCACGCGAATTCTGGGCGAACTTCTCGCGCAACCGCGGTGCGGTCGGCGCGGGCATCATCGTGCTGGTGCTGGTCTTCATCGCGATCTTCGCGCCGCTGATCGCGCCGCACAGCCCGATCGAGCAATACCGCGACTCCGTGAAGATCCCGCCGGCGTGGCTCGACGGCGGCAACTGGAAGTTCATTCTCGGCACCGACGAAGCGGGCCGCGACATCCTTTCGCGTCTGATGTACGGCGCGCGGCTGTCGTTCTGGATCGGCTTCGTCTCGGTGGTCCTCGCGCTGATTCCGGGCGTCGTGCTCGGCCTCGTTGCCGCGTTCTTCGAGAAATGGGCCGACACGCCGATCATGCGCATCATGGACGTGCTGCTCGCGCTGCCGTCGCTGCTGCTCGCGGTCGCGGTGGTCGCGATCATCGGTCCGGGTCTCGTCAACACGATGCTCGCGATCGCGATCGTCGCGCTGCCGGGCTATGTGCGTCTGACGCGCGCGTCCGCCCAGGGCGAGTTGCAGAAGGAGTATGTGACCGCTTCACGCGTCGCGGGTGCGAGCACGTTGCGGCTGATGTTCTCGCAGGTGCTGCCGAACTGCACCGCGCCGCTGATCGTGCAGGCAACCCTTGGCTTTTCGTCGGCGATTCTCGATGCCGCCGCGCTCGGCTTCCTCGGCCTCGGCGTGCAGCCGCCGTCGGCGGAGTGGGGCGCGATGCTCGCGTCGGCGCGCGATTACATCGACAGCGCATGGTGGATCGTCACGATGCCCGGCCTGTCCATCCTGATCTCGGTGCTTGCGATCAACCTGCTCGGCGACGGGTTGCGTGACGCGCTCGACCCCAAACTGAAACGGATGGCCTGATCATGAGCAATCTACTGACCATCCGCAATCTCGCGGTCAACTTCGGTGGCCTGCCCGCGGTCGACCGCATCAATCTCGACGTCGCGCCGGGCGAAGTGGTCGGCGTGGTCGGCGAATCGGGCTCGGGCAAGAGCGTGACGATGATGGCGCTGATGGGCCTGATCGACGCGCCCGGCAAGGTCTCCGCCGACGAAATCACGTTCGACGGCAAGAACCTGCTGAAGGCTTCCGCGAGGGAACGTCGCAAGATCATCGGCAAGGACATCGCGATGGTGTTCCAGGACGCGCTGACGAGCCTGAACCCGAGCTACACGGTCGGCTATCAGATCAAGGAAGTGCTGAAGCTGCACGAGGGCCTGCGCGGCAGCGCGCTAGACAAACGCGCGCTCGAACTCCTCGATCAGGTCGGCATTCCGGACGCGAAGAACCGTATCGGCTCGTTTCCGCATCAGATGTCGGGCGGCATGAACCAGCGCGTGATGATCGCGATGGCGATCGCCTGCAACCCGAAGCTGCTGATCGCCGATGAGCCGACCACCGCGCTCGACGTGACGATCCAGGCGCAGATCATGGAATTGCTGATGCGCCTGCAGAAGGAACGCGGCATGGCGCTCGTGCTGATTTCGCACGATCTGGCCGTGGTGTCCGAGGTCGCGCAGCGCGTCGCCGTGATGTATGCGGGCGAGGTGATCGAGACGAACAAGGTGCCGGACATCTTCGCCGCGCCTCATCATCCGTACACGGAAGCGCTGTTGGCCGCGATTCCCGAGCACAACGTCGGCGCGGTGCGGCTCGCGGCGCTGCCGGGCATGGTGCCGGGCCGCGACGACCGGCCCAAGGGTTGTCTGTTCGCGCCGCGCTGCAAGTACGTGGTCGACGACTGCATGAAGGCCCGCCCCGCGCTCGCGCCGCTGCCCGCGCACGCCGAGCTCACGCGCGTGCGTTGCATCAAGCCGCTGAACCTCGAGAAGGACGCCAACGTTCACACGCAAGGAGGCGCCCGATGAGCGCAGTACCCGAAACCCGTCGCCAGTCGGATCGTACTGGCGATCACGTGCTCGTCGCCGACCAGCTCGCGCGCTACTACACGGTCAAGCGCGGCATGTTCGCGCACGGCACGGTGAAGGCGCTGAACGGCGTGTCGTTCGCGCTCGACCGCGGCAAAACGCTGGCGGTAGTCGGCGAGTCCGGCTGCGGCAAGTCGACGCTCGCGCGTCAGCTGACGATGATCGAAACGCCGAGCGCGGGCCGCCTGCTGATCGACGGCGAGGACGTGGCCGGCGCGAATCACGAGAAGATCGCGGCGCTCAGGCGCCGCGTGCAGATGGTGTTCCAGAACCCGTTTGCGTCGCTCAATCCGCGCAAGACCGTCGAGCAGACGCTCGGCGAACCGCTCGCGATCAACACGCAGATGAGCGCGACCGAGCGCGCCGAGCGCATCGCGCAGATGATGCGCACGGTCGGCCTGCGGCCCGAGCACGCGAAGCGCTATCCGCACATGTTCTCCGGCGGCCAGCGCCAGCGTGTGGCGATCGCGCGCGCGATGATCCTCGATCCGCAGATCGTGGTCGCCGACGAACCGGTCTCGGCGCTCGACGTCTCAATCCAGGCGCAGATCCTGAACCTGTTCATGGACCTGCAGGACGAGTTCAAGACGAGCTACGTGTTCATCTCGCACAACCTGTCGGTGGTCGAGCATATCGCCGACGACGTGATGGTCATGTACTTCGGCGGCGTCGCTGAACTCGGCGACAAGCAGCGCATCTTCTCGAAGCCGCGTCATCCGTACACGCGCGCGCTGATGTCGGCGACCCCGTCGATCTTCGAGGCCGACCGCACGATCAAGATCAAGCTGCAAGGCGAAATGCCGTCGCCGCTGAATCCGCCGTCGGGCTGCACGTTCCATCAGCGCTGCCCGTACGTGATCGACCGCTGCCGCAGCGAGGAGCCGAAGCTGCGAGAAGTGGATGGCCGCCTGGTCTCCTGTCACCGCGCTGAAGAGGTGGGGGACGTGGATGCCTGATGTGGTGGCGGCGCGTCGTCTTGCGCGCCGCTTGTGTGAGGGCGGCTGGATAGCCGCCTTCGCGCGGCGCCGCGGGGCGCGTGCGCTGGGAGGCGCCGCGCCCTGCGGCGCATTTGCTGGAAGGTTCGCCGGCCAGTTTTTTCGCCCGTTTCTCTGCGCGTTTGTTCATGCGCTCGCGCGCGCCTTTTTCTCCGTATTTCTTCCCGCGTCGCTGTCCGCTTTATTTCGCGTAGGCTGCGCGCTGTCGGTCGGCGCGGCCGTACCCTGCATCGCTCACGCGGCCGGCGCGGCGGCCAAGGCGCCAGCCCAGGCGGCCCGTCCTGCCGTCACGGCGCCAAGCCCGCCACCGCCGTCAATTGCGCCGCCCCCGGTCCCCGGCACCACGGCGAGCGGCCCGGTGCGCCAGCAACCGGCGCGCATGCCGTTCTATGTCGCGACGCGCGGCAGTACGACGATCTACGTGCTCGGCACGCTGCACGTCGGCGATCCCGCCGACTATCCGGCGGGGCAGCCGTTCCGCGCGCCGATCCTCGCGGCGCTCGCCGCGTCGCCGACGCTCGCGCTCGAACTGTCGCCCGACGAGCTGCTGGTGTCGCAGGACGACGTGTCGAAGTACGGCGTGTGCAAGCACGACTGCCTGCCGGGTCTGCTGCCCGAGCCGCTGTGGCACAAGCTCGCGTTGCGGCTGCGCGGCAACCCGGCCGCGCTCGATGCGATCAAAAAGATGCGGCCGTGGCTCGCGTCGCTGGTGGTCGAGACCTACGACTCGCTGTCCGCGGGGCTGCAAACGGAATACGGCACCGAAGCGCAATTGCAGAACGTCTATCTGAAGACGCGCGGCAAGATCGTCGGACTCGAAACGCTCGCGCAACAGATGCGCGCGTTCACCGGACTGTCGGCCGCGCAGCAGCGGGAGATGCTCGCGCAGGATCTGGTGCAGACGCCCGCGCAGAACGTCGAGGACGTGCGCACGCTGCACCGGCTGTGGCGGGTCGGCGATGCCGATGCGATCGCCGCGTGGCAGGCTGCCAAATCGGAGAAGCTCGCGCGCGACCCGCGCGTCTCCAATTCGATCGACAACCGGATCGTCTACGAGCGCAATCGCCGCTTCGTCGCGAGAATGTTGCAGCTCGCCGCGCCGAACAAGCCGCTGTTCGTCGCGATCGGCGCGCTGCATCTGGGTGGGCCGAAGGGCGTGCTGCAGCTGTTGCGGCAGCACGGCTTCGTGGTCGAGGCGAGTTGATCGGCGCAAGACCGTTTGCGTCTGCTCACATCCCGGTTGTCAAAACGACGCGCTTGTCAGCAGCCCTACAAAAACATCAAGAAATTCAACAGAAAGATATTGATCACCAGCAGCATCAACGCCGTCGGAATCTGCACCTTGATCACCGCATTCTTGTCGGGTAATTCGAGCAGCGCAGCCGGCACCATGTTGAAGTTCGCGGCCATCGGCGTCATCAGCGTGCCGCAGTAGCCGGAGAACATGCCGATCGCGGCCATCACGGCCGGGTTGCCGTGGAACACGCCGACGAGGATCGGCACGCCGACGCCGCCCGTCATCACCGGAAACGCGGCGAAGCCGTTGCCCATCACCATCGTGAACAGCGCCATGCCGATGCAGTACACGGCCACCGCGACGAAGCGGTACTCGAGGCTGATATACGACGTGGTCACGTGCGCGACCGCCTTGCCGACGCCCGCGTCCGAGAACACCAGACCGAGCATGCCGAGCATCTGCGGCAGCACCGCGGCCCACGAGAGCGCATCGACGAGGCGGCGCGCTTCCTTCATCGACTGGCCGACCGTGTCGCGCGTGATCACACAGGCGATCGCGAGCGCGATCACGCAGCCCAGACCGAAGCCGATCAGCGTGACGTTGGCCTTCTCGATCAACGGCACACCGCCGAACACGAGATGGCTTGCCGCGAGCGTGATGATCACGGTGACGACCGGAATCGTCAGCGCGGGCACGAACAGTTTGTTGCGCAGTCGCGCGGCGCTCGCCTGACGTGCTTCGAGCGACAGCGTCTTCGGCTTGCCCGCGGTGACGCCGCCGAAGCCCGCGATCAGCGCCATCGCGATCACCGCGACGCCGACCACGGCCGGCGGCAGCCGGTCGCCGATCAGGAAGATCAGCGCGTAAAGAATCCAGAAGCCGCCCGCGGTGAGGCGGCGCGGATGCTCGAGGTCCGTGACGATCATGCCGCCGACGATCAGCAGCACGATGCCGAGCAACCAGAACAGATAGGTGATCGTGAAGGTCATGCTTCGTCTCCGGTAGCACGCGTGGCCGACGGCGGCGTCGATGCGGCGGTCGCGCTCGAACTGCCGCCCGGCGCCTTGCCGCGCAATTCACGCTCGAGCCGGCGGTCGAGCAGCCAGAGCCGGAAGCCATGCACGATGAACGCGCTGATCGCGGTCGGAATGCCCCACACGGCGACGTGAATCGGCTCGACGACGATGCCCGCTTCCTTCAGGAAAGTCGTCATCAGCACGATCGCGCCGAACGCGACGAAGATGTCCTCGCCGAAAAAGAGGCCGACGTTGTCGGTTGCGGCCGAGAATGCGCGCAGCCGGAAGCGCACCGCGTCGCCGATCTTGCCGAAGCGGTTCTCGGTCGCGCCCTCGGCCATCGGCGCGATCAGCGGACGCACCATCTGCGGATGGCCGCCGAGCCCGGTCAGGCCGACCGCGGCGGTCAGCTCGCGCACGAGCAGATAGACGATCAACAGACGTCCGGCGGTCGCCGCCTTGATGCTGCTGATCCACGCCTGCGCGCGCTCGCGCAGGCCGTGTCGTTCGAGCAGGCCGATCACCGCGAGCGGCAGCAGGATGATCAGCGGGATGTTGCGCGTCTTGATGAAGCCGGTGCCGATCAGCGCGAGGATTTTTTCCGGCGGGAAGTGCGCCGCGAAACCGGTGACGATCGCGGCGACGGCCACGATCAGCATCGGATTGAAGCGCAACAGAAAGCCAACGATGATGACGGCCACACCGATGAGCGGCCATAGACTGACAGTTGTCTGCATCAGGATCTCCAAAGAGGCTATTCAACTTCGCCGCGGGTGGCGGCTGACGTGAACCGGTGCATGCGGCCTCATGCGCCGGCATGCTGCCGCGGCTCTGCGGCCGCGTCGAACTCTCTTTACCTGCCCCGTGAATGCGCGTCGGCATCCGTGGGTTTGCAGCGGGCATCGCGATTGATGCCGCGGCTGGCAATCGCCCCGCATGGGTGCGGGGCGCTGGATCGGTCACGCGCGCCGGATCGGAGCGAGGCGCGCAGTGGCTAGGACGGTGATGCGAACGCTCAGACGCGCGCGGCGGCCGCCGCATGCACTTCGATGCCGGCGTCGGCGAGCGCGCCGCGAATGCGTCGCGCGAACGCCAGCGCATGCGGGCCGTCGCCGTGCAGGCAGATGGTCTGCGCGTTCAACGGCACCCACTGTCCGTCGACGGCCTTCACGCGTTGCTCGCGGATCATCACGAGCGTGCGCGCGAGCACTTCGTCCTCGTCGTCGAGCAGCGCGCCCGGCTCCTTGCGCGGCACGAGCGAGCCGTCGGCGCGATAGCCGCGGTCGGCGAACACTTCCTCGATCGCGGTCAGGCCCGCGTTGCGCGCGGCGCTCACGAGCCCGCTGTTGGCGAGCGCGAACACCGCGACAGACGGATCGAAATCGTGCACCGCGGAGACGATCGCGTCAGCGATCTTCGCGTCGCGCGCGGCCTGGTTGTACAGCGCGCCGTGCGGCTTTACGTGCGCGATGCGCCCGCCCTCGGCCTGCGCGATCGCCGACAGCGCGCCGAGCTGATACAGCACGCCCGCATAGATCTCGCCCGCCGGCAGATCCATTTCCTTGCGGCCGAAATTCTCGGGATCGTTGAAGCTCGGATGCGCGCCGATCGACACGCCTTTCTGCACGGCCCAGCGCACGCAGTCGCGCATCGCGTTGGGGCTGCCCGCATGCCAGCCGCATGCGATGTTGGCCGAACTCACGAGGTCGAGCAGCGCCTCGTCGGAGCCGCAGCCTTCGCCGAGATCGGCGTTCAGATCGATTTCCATGGGGATTCCTTTACTTAGTGTCACAGCGCCGCGAGCGCCACCCGGCGCGCGCAACGCTCTTCATGCATCGCGATCGCGGCATCGATCTGCCGCAGATACGTGCGTTCTTCCCGCAAAGCCTGGCGCGCTTCGTAGGGCGTCGTCGGGATGAAACGGACAGCACCGTTCAGGCGCACCTGCGCGAGCTTCCACAGATCGGCCTGAATCACCGCGCCGATCTTCGGATAGCCGCCGGTGGTCTGCGCGTCGCTCATCAGCACGATCGGCTGACCGTTCGGGGGCACCTGGATCGTGCCGGGCAGTACCGCGTGCGACAGCAGGTCAGTCTTGTGCGTGCGCTTCAGTTCGGTGCCGGCAAGGCGATAGCCCATGCGGTTGCTGTTCGGCGTCACGAGCCACTCGTCGGACCAGAACGACTGCTGTGCATCCGCGGTGAAGCTGTCGTATTCGGGGCCGCGCAGCACGCGGATCGGTATGGCCCACGGCACGCCCGACGGATGACGACCGCGCCGCAGCGGCTCGTTGACCAGCACGAACTTGCACCAGGCGGGCGCCTTCACGCCGAACTCGGGCGCCTCGGGCGTGAAGCCGAGGTGGCCGCGCTGCTGCGGCGCGCCGACCGGCAGACGGTCGCCGTCGTTGAGCGCGCGGCCGCCGAGTCCGCCGAAATGGCCGGCAAGGTCGGTGCTGCGCGAGCCGAGCATCGGCAGCACGTCGATGCCGCCCGCCACGCAGACATAGCCGCGCATGCCGCGCTTCGCCGCGTGCAGCACGAGCTCCTGGCCGGCCTGCACGGGCAGACTCCAAAACGAATAGACGGGTTTGCCGTCGAGCGTCGCGCCGAACTCGGTGCCGGTGATCGCGACGCGCGTCGCGCGCAAAAAGCGCAGCGCGGTCGGGCCGAAGGTGATTTCGAGGCCGGCCGCGTCGGGGCGGTTGCCGACCAGCCGGTTGCCGACTTCGAGCGACAGCCGGTCGAGCGCCCCCCCCATCGCGACGCCGAGATGCCGATAGCCGTGGCGGCCGAGGTCCTGGATCGTGGTCTGGAGACCCGCGCGGATCACGTCGATCATGCGTGCATCCCCGCGATCGTGAAGCGCACCCGGTCGCCGGGCTGCAGCAGCGTGGGCGGACGGCGCGCCGGATCGAACAGCGGCACCTCGGTGCGGCCGATCAGTTGCCAGCCGCCCGGCGACACCGCCGGATAGATGCCAGTCTGCTCGCCGCCGATGCCGACCGAGCCCGCCGGCACCTCGAGCCGCGGCGACGCGCGGCGCGGCGTGTGCAGCGCGGTGTCGAGCCCACCCATATAGGCGAAGCCGGGCTGGAAGCCGAGAAAGAACACCACGTAGACGCCGCCCGCATGACGTTCGACGACCTCGCGCGCGCTCAAGCCCGTATGTTCGGCGACCGCCTGCAGATCGGGGCCGAATGCGCCGCCGTACTGCACTGCAATCTCGACGTCGCGCCCGGGCGCCACGGCTTTGGCCGCTGCGTTCCAGGCCGTCAGCAACTGCTCGCCGAGCGCGTCGGCGTCGGTCGAGAGCGGGTCGAACACGAGCGTCAGATTGTTCATGCCGGGCACGACTTCGAGCACCTGCGGCCAGTCGCGCGCGGCTTCGGCCGCAGCCCACACGCGCTGCTGGCACTCCAGCGTGGCGGGCGGCGGCGCTTCGCAGACGAGCGCGGCATCGCCGAGGGGAAAAATTCGTGGTTGGCTCATGACTGGGCGGCCCGGATCGAGTCGGAGGATGAGGCGGACAGCGCGGTGCGTTGGCGCATGCCCGGCACGGAGTCGGCGACGTTTGGAGCGTACATTATCAATAAAATATTGACGATTTACCAATAAGCGTTTTTGCCAGGCTCGTCGGTGGCGAGCATCGTCGTACACTTGCGACACTTTTCCAGCCCATTTTCGTCACGGGAACCTCGTATGACGCGTCATCCCACCAAGATCGTTTCGTCGGAACATCTCGTCTCCGAGAGCAGCGCGGAACTCTCGGAACTCGAATACGCGCTGATCATGGCAGGCAATGCGTTCAACCGCTGGATGGTGCGCTGCATGTCGGCGGCGGGCGACAAGGACATGACCGCGATCGAAGTGTCGCTGCTGCACCACGTGAGCCATCGCGAACGCCGCAAGAAGCTCGCGGACATCTGCTTCGTGCTGAACATCGAGGACACGCACGTCGCGACGTACGCGTTGAAAAAGCTCGTAGCTAGAGGGTACGTAAAAAGCGAAAAGACCGGCAAGGAAGTGTTCTTTTCCGCAACCGACGCGGGCCGCGAACTATGCCTGAAGTATCGCGAGGTGCGCGAAAACTGCCTGATCTCGACGCTCAAGGAAAGCGGCCTGACCAACCAGCAGATCGGCGAGGCCGCGCAGTTGATGCGCAATGCGTCGGGCCTGTACGACACGGCGGCGCGCGCGGCGGCTTCACTGTAACGACGAAACACTGCGCAAGCGCCGGCGCGTCACACGCCGCGCATCGCGCGTTCAGCCCGGCAGCGCCGGATGAAACCCCGCCTCTGTGACGATCAGATCGAGCGCAATGTCATGCGCCTCGCGTTCCAGCGTGTCGGTGCGGCACGCTTCGTAGGCGATGCCGACCGTGATCGGCTTGTGCGCCGCCGGCCAGCCGGCCAGCGTGCGGTCGTAATAGCCGCCGCCGTAGCCGAGGCGGTAGCCGTCCGAGTCGAAACCCACGCAGGGCACGAACAGCAGCTCGGGCAGCACCACGCGCCCCGAGGTGGGCTCGGCAATCTTGTGATGGCCGATTTTCATCGGCGTCGCGGGCGTCCAGGCATGGAATTCGAGCGCCATGCCACGTTCTTTAATGATTGGCAGACTGGCTTCGTGGTGCGAGTCCGCGGCAAGCCAGATCGCAATCGCCCCGCGCGCGTCGAACTCGCCGGCAAGCGGCCAGTAGAATCCCGCGCTGCGTACCGCGTAGTGCTTCAGCGCGTCGAGCATCCGACGCCCGAGCACGGCATTCTTCGCCGGCTCCGAAGCCGCTTGCAGACGGCTTTCCAGCAACCTCCGGCGCAGCGCCTTTTTCGTTGCCGGGACAGGGTTGCATGCTATGCTTGGGTCCAATTCGCGCTCCAGAAACAACGATGTCAAAACGCCTTTTTCGAGTATATCGCGCGGCCAGTATCGCGCTTGCCGCAGCGGCACTCGTGGCCTGCAGCACTGCCTCGGCCGTCAAGCCCCTTCCGATCTCGCAACTCACGAACGACGACCAGATTTTCGTCCAGCTTCGCGAAGCCTCGCGTACTAACGACGCGGCGCGCGCATCCCAGCTCGCGAGCATGATCCCGAATTATCCGGCGCCCTCGTATCTGGAGTACTTCCAGATCAAGCCGCAGCTGTTCGATTCGACCGGCCATGCGCGCATCGACGCGCCGGACGCGCCCGTGCTCGCGTTCCTGCAGAAGTACGACGGCCAGGCGATCGCCGATCGCATGCGCAACGACTACCTGACGGTGCTCGGCACGCGTCACGACTGGCGCAACTTCGACCAGCAGTACGCGAAGTTCGTGCTCGACGACGACACTCAGGTCAAGTGCTACGCGCTCGAATCGCGCGCGTCGCGCGGCGAGAACGTCGCGGACGCGGCGCGCGCGCTGCTCGTCGAGCCGAAGTGGTACGGCGACGGCTGCGTCGATCTGATCACGGTGCTCGGCGTGAACCACCAGTTCAGCGCCGACGACATCTGGGCGCAAATTCGTCTCGCGTACGAACAGAACTACACGAGTACCGGCAGCAAGCTCGTCGACGCGCTCGGCGACCAGCCGCCCGACCCGGTGCTGTTCAGCCAGGCGACCAATGCGCCGCCGCTATTGCTCGCGCGCGGCGTCGGACCGGATGCGCAATCGCATCAACTGGCGCTGCTCGCCATCACGCGCATGGCGCGCAACGATCCGGCCATGGCCGCGGCCACGTTCGCGTCGGTCGCGCCGTCGCTGAATTCGCCGGAGCGCGCGATCGGCTGGGGCACGATCGGCTATCAGGGCGCGCTCAAGCAGATGCCTGGCGCGGTCGACTGGTTCCGGCTGTCGGCCAACGCGCCGCTGTCGAATCCCGCGTATGAATGGCGCACACGCAGCGCGCTACTCGCAGGCGACTGGAACATGGTGCGCTGGTCGATCGAGCAGATGCCCGAGTCGCTGCGCAAGCAACCGTCGTGGGTGTACTGGCACGCGCGCGCGCTGAAGCAGGCCGGCGACACGGCTACGGCCAGTCAGGAATTCCAGTCGATCGCGTCGAACTTCAACTTCTACGGCCAGCTCGCGCTCGAAGAGCTCGGCCAGAAGATCACCGTGCCGCCGAAAACCACCGTGACCGACGCCGAAGTGCAGCAAGCCGGCACCACGCCGGGCTTCGATCTCGCGCAGCGCTTCTATGGGCTGAATCTGCGGCTCGAAGGCAATCGCGAGTGGAACTGGCCGTTGCGCAACATGTCCGACCGGCAACTGCTCGCCGCCGCCGAGTACGCGCGCCGCATCGAGCTGTACGACCGCACCGTCAACACCGCGGACCGCACGAAGAGCGAGCACGATTTTTCGCTGCGCTATCTATCGCCGTTCCGCAACATCGTCGAGCAGGACGCGCAGTCGAGCGGGCTCGACGTCGAGTGGGCGTACGGGCTGATTCGCCAGGAGTCGCGCTTCATCATCAACGCGCGCTCTGAGGTCGGCGCGGGCGGACTGATGCAGCTGATGCCCGCCACCGCGCAACTGGTCGCGAAGAAGATCGGTCTGGGACCGGTGTCGCGCGAGCAGATGAACGACATCGACACCAACATCCTGCTCGGCACGAACTACCTGGCGATGATCTACAATCAGTTCGACGGGTCCGCCGTGCTGGCCACCGCTGGCTACAACGCAGGTCCGGGCCGTCCGCGCAACTGGCGGCAGTCGCTGCAGCGCCCGGTCGAAGGCGCGGTCTTCGCCGAGACGATTCCGTTTCAGGAAACTCGTGACTACGTGAAAAATGTGTTGTCCAACACGGTCTACTACGCGGCATTGTTCGAAGGCCGTCCGCAATCGCTGAAGGCGCGCCTGGGTTACATCGCACCGTAAGCGCCTTGGCGCCGCAATCTCGCTTCGAGGTTGCGGCGCGCTTCGCCAGCCGTTGCCGCGGCTTCCATCAGGGAGTCGAAAAATGCGACATCAAGCCATCGCGGTCATCGGCGGTTCAGGGTTTATCGGCAGCTACCTCGTCAACGCGCTCGTCGAGACGGGCAAGGACGTGCGCGTCGCCACACGGCGACGCTACAACGCGCGACATCTGACCATGCTGCCGATCGACGTGCTCGAAACCGACGTGTTCGATCCGGTGCAACTCGCGCGCTTCGTCGAGGGCGCGGATTGCGTAATCAATCTGGTCGGTATCCTGAACGGCAAACGCGGCAAGCCCTATGGGCGGGAGTTCGCGCATGCGCACGTCGAGCTGCCGACGCGCATCGTCGCCGCCTGCGAAGGCAAGGGCGTGCATCGGCTGATTCATCTGAGCGCGCTAGGCGCCAATCCGAACGGCCCGAGCATGTATTCGCGCTCGAAGGCCGACGGCGAGAAAGCCGTGCATGCGGCCAACGTCGCGTGGACGATCTTCCGGCCGTCCGTCGTGTTCGGACCCGAGGACGCGTTTCTGAACAAGTTCGCGTTCCTGCAGCGCGTGTTTCCGGCCATTCCGCTCGCGATGCCGGACGCGCAGTTCCAACCGGTCTATGTCGGCGACGTCGCGAAGGCGATCGTCAACGTGCTCGATCTCGATGGCGCGAGCGGCCGCACCTACGAGCTCGGCGGTCCGACCGTCTACACGCTCGAAGACCTGGTTTCGTACTGCGGCGACGTGATCGGCAAGCATGCGCGCATCATCCGTCTGCCCGAGCCGCTCGCGCGCCTGCAGGCGTTGAGCTTCGAAATGGCGCCGGGCGAACCGGTGATTTCGCGCGACAATCTCGATTCGATGAAGGTTGCCAACATTCTGAGCGGGCCGCTCGCGCCCGAGCTCGGACTCGAACCGGTCAGCATCGAAGCGATCGTGCCGACGTACCTGACCGGTGCTGCCTCGGGTTCGCGACTCGACACGTTCCGCGCCAACGCCGGACGCTGAAGCCTTTCCCTCTACCTGATAACAAGTATGAAACTGCTGATTGGTGACAAGAACTATTCGTCGTGGTCGATGCGTCCGTGGCTGCTGCTCACGCACTTCGGCATTCCGTTCGACGAGGAACTGATCCTGCTGTACGAAGCGGACACGAATGCGAAGATCCGCGCTCAGGCGCCGCGCGGACCGGGCAAGGTGCCGTGCCTGATCGACGACGCCGGGCAGGCCGTGTGGGATTCGCTGGCGATCGCCGAAACGCTCGCCGAGCGCTTCCCGCAACACGCGCTGTGGCCGCGAGACGCGGCGGCGCGCGCGCATGCGCGCAGCGTCAGCGCCGAGATGCATTCGGGGTTCGGCGAGTTGCGCTCGAAGATGTGGATGAACATCCGTGCGTCGTTCCCGGGCAAGAACGCGACGCCGGGCGCGCTCGCCGATATCGCGCGGATCGAGACGATCTGGTGCGACTGCCTCGAGACCTACGGCGGTCCGTTCCTGTTCGGCGAATTCGGCATTGCCGACGCGATGTTCGCGCCGGTCGCGATGCGCTTCAACACGTGGAAGCCGGCGTTGTCGGAGACCGCAGCCGCCTATGTCGAGCGGCTCACCGAGCTGCCCGCGGTCAATGCATGGATCGACGCCTCGCGCCGCGAAACGCACGCGATCGCCTATCAAGACGAATGCCCATGAATATCTATGCAGTAGGTGGCGCGGTCCGCGACGAGCTGCTCGGCGTGCCGGTGCAGGACCGCGACTACGTGGTGGTGGGAGCAACACCCGAGCAGATGGTCGCGCAGGGCTATCGGCCGGTGGGCAAGGACTTTCCGGTATTCCTGCATCCGCAGACGCAGGAGGAGTACGCGCTCGCGCGCACCGAGCGCAAGACGGCGGCCGGCTATCACGGCTTCCAGTTTTTCTATGCGCCCGACGTGACGCTCGAAGAAGACCTCGCGCGCCGCGATCTGACGATCAACGCGATGGCGCGCGAGGTGCGCCCGGACGGCGAACTGACCGGCCCCGTCATCGATCCGTTCAACGGCCAGGCTGACTTGCAGGCGCGGCTTTTTCGCCATGTCAGCGCCGCCTTCCTCGAAGATCCGGTGCGGATTCTGCGCATCGCGCGTTTCGCGGCGCGTTTCCTCGATTTCACGGTCGCGCCGGAAACGCTGGCGCTGATGCGCGAGATGGTCGCCGACGGCGAAGCCGATGCGCTAGTGGCCGAGCGCGTGTGGCAGGAGGTGTCGCGCGGGTTGATGGAGAAGAAGCCGTCGCGGATGTTCGGCGTGCTGCGCGACTGCGGCGCGCTCGCGCGGATTCTGCCGGAGATCGACGCGCTGTTCGGCGTGCCGCAGCGCGCCGACTATCACCCCGAGGTCGATACCGGTGTCCACGTGATGATGGTGCTAGACCATGCCGCGCAGCAGGGCTACGCGCTGCCGGTGCGCTTCGCGGCGCTGACGCACGACCTCGGCAAGGCGACCACGCCGGAGGACCTGCTGCCGCGGCACATCGGTCACGAGGGCCGCAGCGTCGATCTGCTGAAGCCGCTGTGCGAGCGGCTGCGCGTGCCGAACGAGTGCCGCGATCTGGCGGTGCTGGTCGCGCGCGAGCACGGCAATATTCATCGCGTGATGGAGATGGGGGCGGCGGCTGTGGTGCGCCTGCTCGAGCGCAGCGACGCGATCAGGAAGCCGGCGCGCTTCGCCGAGGCGCTGCAGGCCTGCGAGTCGGATGCACGCGGGCGGCTCGGCCTCGAGATGAGCGAGTACCCGCAGGCCGAGCGGCTGAGGCTTGCACTGGTGGCCGCGCGAGGCGTGGATGCAGGGGCAGTGGCGCAGCGGCTCGCCGATGCGCCGGCCGGCATCAAGGACGCCGTGCATGAGGAGCGCGTGCGTGCGGTAGAGGCTGCGCTGGCTTGAAGTCGCGCGGGCGTAAAGTAGCGCGCGACGGCGCCTACAACACCCGCGCCAACAGCGACAACAGCATCGACAGCACCAGCGTCGACATGAACGGAAACGGATACTCGCGGCCGAACAGCCGCAAGGTCACGTCGCCGGGCATCCGGCCGATGCCGAGCTTCCTCAGCCACGGCCAGCACGACGACAGCACCGCGACGGCAACGAAGGTAGTCAAAAGCCAGCGAATCATCGCGAGTCCTCGAGCCAGAGCGGATTCACGATCACAGCGTATGCGAACGATCGCCGCTCGAAAAGGCGCGCAGCGTATCGTCGAGTCCGCGCGAAAACGCGATCACCTTGAAGAGCTCGCCCATCTCCGCCTCGGACAGCAGCTTCTGTACCGCGTTGGCGGCGGGAAGAAAGCGCGCGGCGTCGGCGGGATCGATTTCGCCGAGCACCTCGGTGACGCCCGCGTTCAGCAGGAAGCGCGCTTGCGATGTGAAGCCGAGCAGGTCCGCGCCGGTCTCGACGCCCGCCTCGGCGATGCCGGTGAATTCGACGTGCGCAGTGATGTCCTGCAGACCGGGGTACAGGAACGGGTCGCCGTGCGCGCGGTGCCGGTAGTGGCACATCAGCGTGCCCTGCGCGCGCTGGTCGTGGTAGTACTCGTGGCGCGGAAAACCGTAGTCGATCAGCAAGATCGCGCCGCGCGCGAGCATCGTGCAGATGGTGCGCGTGAAGGCGCGCGCGGCTTCGTGCGTTTCTGTCACGTAGTCGTCGCCGGCCGGTTCGCGGGTCGCATCGATTTCGGTCAGCAGCGCGAGGTCCGCGGCGGCCGCGACGGGGCGGTCGTCGAACGCGAAGGCGCCGTCGCGCCACACCACGCCGCGCTCGCGCCAGACACCGCCGTTTTGCGCGAAGAGCCGCACCGGCATCGCATCGAGCACCTCGTTGCCGATCACCACGCCTTCGAAGCGCTGCGGCAACGCGTCGAGCCAGCGCACTTTCGCGAGCAGCGCGGGCGCGGCCGCCGCGATCGTTTCGCGCTGCCGCTCGCGCAGCTCACCCGATAGATCGATGATCGAATAGCTGTCGAGCCCGGCGCCGAGCGTGTCGAGCGCATTGAGCAAGCCCGCGGCGAGCTTGCCGGTGCCGGCGCCGAACTCCATCACATCGCGCGTGCCGCTCGCCTCCAACGCTTCGGCGAGCGGGCGCGCGAGCGTCGCGGCGAACAGCGGCGACAATTCCGGCGCGGTGACGAAGTCGCTGCCGTCGTCGGCGCGCAGGCCGAATTTACGCGCACCGCCGCTGTAGTAGCCGAGACCCGGCGCGTACAACGCGCGCTCCATGTAGCGGTCGAACGGCAGCCAGCCGCCGGCCGCGTCGAGCTGCGCGCGGATCTCGGCGACGAGCGCGTCGGACTGCGCGAGCGCGCTCGGGCCGGGAGCAGGTAAACTATCGGGTTGGTGAGCTTTGGGATTCATCCCCGCATTGTAAATGACCGTTTCTCCGGACATCGCTGCCCGCGCGGCTGAACTGCCGCCCGAAACGCCCCGCGTCGTGCTGATTACGGGCGCCGCGCGCCGCATCGGGCGCGCGCTCGCCCTCGGCTTCGCCGCGCGCGGCTGGGACGTGGCCGTGCACTACGGTGCCTCGCGTGAGGACGCCGACGAAGTGGTCGCGCAGATCGTCGCGCTGGGCCGCCGCGCGGTCGCGCTGCACGCCGAGCTCGGCGACGAGGCGCAGGTCGCCCGGCTGCTGCCGGACTGCGCCGCTGCGCTCGGGCGGCCGTCGTGCATCGTCAATAACGCGTCGCGCTTCGAGGAAGACACGGCGCGCGACGTCGGCTACGAGCTGCTGCTGAAGCTGACCGCGATGAACGTCGGCGCGCCGCTCGTGCTCGCGCGCATGCTTTACGACGCGACGCCCGATGCGGCGTTGCGCGACGAAAGCCAGCGCGGCGTCGTCATCAATGTGCTGGATCAGAAGCTGTACAACATGAACCCGGACTATCTGTCGTACACGCTGTCGAAGGCGGCGCTGCAGACCGCGACGGTCGCGCTCGCTCAGGCGCTCGCGCCGAAGCTCCGGGTGGTCGGGCTCGCGCCCGGGCTGACCATGCAATCGGGCGACCAGACCCAGCACGGGTTCGAGGCCGCTCACCGTATGACGCCTCTTGGCCGTGCGTCGCGGCCCGAGGATATCGTCGCCGCCGCGCTGTATCTCGCGGATGCAGCCGGCGTTACCGGAACGACGCTGGTGGTCGACGGCGGGCAGCATCTCGTGCCGCTGCCGCGCGACGTGATGTTTTTGACGGGCGCCTGACACGCGCGCGTGGCCGGCCTTCGAGGCGGCCATCGCGTGTGGCGAAGCGCCCCTTTGCGTGCCCCGCACGCTTTTTTGGACTGGAACGAACATGTTTGCCGCTCTTTCGCACCCCCGGCTCGCCGATTGCCGCCGGCTTTTTCTGCGCAATTACGAAGTGCACATCAATATCGGCGTGCACGACTTCGAAAAGCGCGGCGAGCAGCGCGTCGTGATCAACGTCGAACTGTTCGTGCCGCTCGCGATGTCCACGCCGGTGCACGACAAGCTCACCGAAGTCGTCGACTACGACTTCATGCGCTCGACGATCGCGAGGCGCGTCTCGCAAGGCCATATTCATCTGCAGGAAACGCTGTGCGACGACCTCGTGCGCGCGATGCTCGAACATCCGCAGGTGCGCGGCGCGCGCGTGTCGACCGAAAAGCCGGACGTGTATCCGGACTGCGATGCGGTCGGCGTCGAAGTCTTCCGCATCAAGGAGGACTGAGCGATGAACGCACCGGAAATCCTGACCGCAGACAACGAAGCCGCTGACGCCACCGCGGCACCGAGCGCCGCCCGCGCCTCGAAATCGCCGCTCACGCGCCGCGAGCAGAAGGAAGCGTACGAGAACAACAAGCTCTTCAAGCGTCTCGCGCGCCAGGTCGGCCAGGCGATCGGCGACTACAACATGATCGAGGACGGCGACAAGGTGATGGTGTGCCTGTCGGGCGGCAAGGACAGTTACGCGATGCTCGAGATCCTGATGCGGCTGCGCGAGCGCGCGCCGATCAATTTCGACATCGTCGCGGTAAACCTCGACCAGAAGCAGCCGGGCTTCCCCGAGCACGTGCTGCCCGAGTATCTGACCCAGCTCGACATCCCGTTTCACATCGAGAATCAGGACACCTACAGCATCGTCAAGCGGCTCGTGCCGGAGGGCAAGACCACCTGTTCGCTGTGCTCGCGGCTGCGGCGCGGCATCCTGTATCGCGTCGCCGGCGAGCTCGGCGCGACCAAGATCGCGCTCGGCCATCATCGCGACGACATCCTGCAAACGCTGCTGCTGAACCTGTTCTATGGCGGCAAGTTGAAGGGCATGCCGCCCAAGCTGCAATCGGACGACGGCAAGAACATCGTGATCCGGCCGCTCGCCTACGTGAAGGAAACCGATCTGGAGAAGTACGCCGAGTTGCGTGAATTCCCGATCATTCCGTGCAATCTGTGCGGTAGCCAACCAAACCTTAAGCGCGCGGAAATGAAGGCGCTGGTCCGCGACTGGGAAAAGCGTTTCCCGGGCCGCATCGAGAACATGTTCAATGCGTTGTCGAACGTGGTGCCGTCGCATCTGATGGATCACCAGCTGTTTGCGTTCGCGGGGCTGCGCGCGAGCGGCGAAGCCGACCCGCAAGGTGACATCGCGTTCGACGAAGAACCATGCTCGAGCGGCGGCGAAGGCGCGCCGCTCACCAGTGCGAAGACCATTTCGCTGGTCCAGTTCGACGACCTGTAACGAGCGAAAAGTGCCTGTTCCGGCGGCATTCCGGCGCTTTTCCGCTGGCTTGCAAGCCCTGCCGAGGCCGCGTCTGCGGCCTTTTTTGCAGGTGCAGCATGATAGAATCGTCCGCTCCAAACTCGTCTATTTGCCGACGCCATGAACATCGTCATTTTGGCGGCAGGTACCGGCAAGCGCATGCGGTCCGCGCTTCCCAAGGTGCTCCATCCTCTGGCCGGCCGGCCGCTCCTCGCTCATGTCATCGACACCGCCCGCGCGCTGAAGCCCGCCCGCCTGATCGTCGTGATCGGCCACGGCGCCGAAGCCGTGCGCGAAGCCGTCGCCGCGCCCGATATCCAGTTCGCGGTGCAGGAGCAACAGCTCGGCACCGGCCACGCGGTGCAGCAGGCGCTGCCGCTGCTCGATCCTTCGTTGCCCACGCTGGTGCTTTATGGCGACGTGCCGCTCACGCGTGCGCAAACGCTGCGCGCACTGACCGGGCGTGCCGGCCAGGACGGCTACGGCGTGCTCACCGTCACGCTCGACGACCCGACCGGTTACGGCCGCATCGTGCGCGATCTGCACGGCAACGTGCAACGCATCGTCGAGCAGAAGGACGCGAGTCCCGAGCAGCTGAAGATCGCCGAAATCAACACCGGCATCATCGTCGCGCCGACCGCGCGCCTTGCCGACTGGCTCGCGGCGCTCAAAAACGACAACGCGCAAGGCGAGTTCTATCTGACCGACGCGGTCGAAATGGCGATCGAAGCCGGCCTCGAAGTCGTCACCACGCAGCCCGACGACGAGTGGGAAACGCTCGGCGTCAACAGCAAGCAGCAGCTCGCCGAGCTCGAGCGGATTCATCAGCGCAATGTCGCCGACGCACTACTCGTCGCGGGCGTGACGCTCGCCGACCCGGCGCGCGTCGACGTGCGCGGCACGCTCGAATGCGGCCGCGACGTGTCGATCGACGTCAACTGCGTGTTCGAAGGCCGTGTGACGCTGGCCGACAACGTCAGCATCGGGCCGAACTGCGTGATTCGCAACGCGAGTATTGGCGCCGGTACGCGCGTCGATGCGTTCACGCACATCGAAGGCGCGCAAGTCGGCGCGAAGGCCGTTGTCGGTCCATATGCGCGCTTGCGCACAGGCGCGGCGCTGCAGGACGAGTCTCATGTAGGGAACTTCGTCGAGATCAAGAACGCGGTGCTCGGTCATGGCTCGAAGGCCAACCACCTCACTTACATCGGCGATGCGGATGTCGGCGCGCGCGTGAATATCGGCGCGGGCACGATCACCTGCAACTACGACGGCGCCAACAAATTCCGCACCGTGATCGAGGACGACGTGTTCGTCGGCTCGGACACGCAGCTGGTCGCACCGGTGCGCGTGCAGCGCGGCGCGACGATCGCGGCCGGCACCACGGTGTGGAAGGACGTCGCCGCCGACGCGCTGGTGTTGAACGATAAAACCCAGACGAGCAAGACGGGCTACGTGCGCCCTGTCAAAAAGAAAAGCTGATCGATACGGCGTGCCCACGAGGCGCGCTCACTGAATCCGGCACTGAAAAGGAATACACCATGTGCGGCATTGTCGGCGCGGTTGCGCAACGTAATATCGTTCCCGTCCTGATCGAAGGACTGCGACGCCTCGAATATCGCGGCTACGATTCGTGCGGCGTCGCCGTGCTCGGCGCTCGCGGGCCGAGCCGCGCGCGCAGCGTCGCGCGCGTGGCCGACCTCGAAGGCCAGGTGCGCGACGGTCGCCTCGAAGGCGTGACGGGCATCGCGCATACACGCTGGGCCACGCATGGCGCACCGGTCACCGACAACGCGCACCCGATCTTCTCGCGGGATGCGCTGGCGTTGGTACACAACGGCATCATCGAAAACTACGAGACCTTGCGCGAAATGCTGCGCGGCAAGGGTTACGAGTTCGTCTCGCAGACCGACACCGAGGTTATCGCGCACCTGGTCCATAGCCTGTATCGCGGCGACCTGTTCGCTGCGGTGCGCGAGGCGATCGCGCAACTGCACGGCGCGTATGCGATCGCGGTGCTGCACGAGGATCAGCCGCATACGGTGGTCGGCGCGCGTCAGGGCTCGCCGCTCGTGGTCGGGCTCGGGGACGGCGAAAACTTCCTCGCATCGGACGCGCTCGCGCTCGCAGGCAGCACCGAGCGCTTCATCTTCCTCGAGGAAGGCGACGTCTGCGAACTGTCGCTCGATGGCGTGCGCATCGCCGATCGCCAGGGCGAGGCCGCGCAACGCGAGGTGCGCCAGGTGGCCGCCTATGGCGGCGCGGTCGAACTCGGCCCGTATCGCCACTTCATGCAGAAGGAAATCTTCGAGCAGCCGCGCGCGATCACCGACACGATTCCGCAGGCCGACGCGTTCGATGCGTCGATCTTCGGCGAAGGCGCGCGCCAGGTGTTCGCGGACATCGACAGCCTGCTGATTCTCGCGTGCGGCACCAGCTACTACTCGGGGCTCACCGCCAAGTACTGGCTCGAATCGCTCGCGAAGATTCCGACTCAGGTCGAGATCGCGAGCGAGTATCGCTATCGCGAGTCGGTGCCGAATCCGAAGTCGCTGGTGGTGGTGATTTCGCAGTCGGGCGAAACCGCCGACACGCTCGCGGCGCTCAAGCACGCGCAGGGGCTCGGCCACAAGCACACGCTCGCGATCTGCAACGTCGGCACGAGCGCGATGGTGCGGCAGACCGAGTTGTCGTTCCTCACGCACGCGGGCCGCGAGATCGGCGTCGCGTCGACCAAGGCATTCACGACGCAGCTGGTTGCCCTGTTCACGCTGGCGGCAACGCTCGCGAAGCTGCGCGGACGTTTGAACGACGAGCAGGAAGCGAGTTATCTGAAGCAGTTGCGCCACCTGCCGGCGGCGCTCAACAGCGTGCTCGCGCTGGAGCCGCAGATCATCGCGTGGTCGGAGGAGTTTTCGCGCAAGGAACATGCGTTGTTCCTCGGACGCGGCATGCACTATCCGATCGCGCTCGAAGGCGCGCTGAAGCTCAAGGAGATTTCGTATATCCACGCCGAGGCGTATCCGGCTGGCGAGCTGAAGCACGGGCCGCTGGCGCTCGTGACCGAAGCGATGCCGGTGGTGACGGTCGCGCCGAACGACGCGCTGCTCGAAAAGCTGAAGTCGAACATCCAGGAAGTGCGCGCGCGCGGCGGCGAGCTTTATGTGTTCGCCGATGCCGATACGAAGATCGTCAACGGCGAAGGGCTGCATGTGATCCGGATGCCAGAGCACTATGGCTTGCTGTCGCCGATCCTGCACGTCGTGCCGCTGCAGTTGCTCGCGTATCACACCGCTTGTGCGCGTGGCACGGATGTGGATAAGCCGCGGAACCTGGCGAAGTCGGTGACGGTGGAGTGACGAAGACGTAGCGGCAAACCGGGCCGCAAGCTCACGCATTCCGCCGCGCCGCCATGCGGTCCGGCGGACGAAACACCATCGGCATCTGTCTTGCCACGATGCCTCGACGTGACGACGCCACATCGACTACCCTCTGTCGACATCCCACGTGGCCTCGTCATCATGAAGACCTCACCTCCCAACACGCTAACCGAAAAGCTGAAGTCACGCGTCGTGCTGATCGCGCTGTTCGTCGGTTCGATGTGGGCGGTGTTCTTTCTGTCGGTTGCGTTGCCGTTCCTGCATCTGAACGAACACGGCGTCGTGCCGCGTTCGCTCGACGGCTTGCAGGGCATCCTGTTCGCGCCGTGGCTGCATGCGAGCGTCGGACACATCGCCGCCAACACCAGCGGGCTCGTCGTACTCGGCTGGCTGTGTACGTGGCCGAACATCGCCGGCTTCTGGCGCGCGACCATCGGCGCGATGCTCGGCGCCGGTCTTTGCGCGTGGCTATTCGGCGCGCCGTATTCGGTGCATATCGGCGCGAGCGGGCTGGTGTTCGGCTATGCGGGTCACCTGGTTGCGCGTGGTTACTACACGCGCAATCTCGTGTCGATCCTCGTGGCCCTGGTCGTCGTCAGCAGCTACGGTCTGAGCCTGCTGTTCGGCGTACTGCCGATCTATCCGGATGTGTCGTGGCAGAGCCATGTCGGCGGCGTGCTCGGTGGTGTGCTCGCCGCGCGTGCGGGGGCCGGCGCGGCAAACCGGGTGCGCGTGCGCTGACCCACCCGCATCTTTTCGCCTATCGGCATATCGCCGGGTGATCGACGAATCCTACAACTCCGGCCGCGCCAGATCGCTCGCGACGATGTGTTCGCCATACACCTGCGCGGCCGCGAGCGCTTCGAGTCGGCTCGCGTGTGGGCCCAGTTCGGGCGCGCCATCGAATGGAAACAGCACGCGGCCGTCGGTCGTGCGCACCACCTTCAATACGCCGAAGAAGCGCCGGTAGCCGGCCATTTTCGCGCTCGCCGAAATCTCGAAGTCGTCCTCCGAGGTGCCCGGGACGCTGGGAATAAACGCGGTCTTGCTCATAGCTGAAAACATCGGTTGTTCGTTGAGGCGGCGCGCAACGATGCGCGCGGCCGACGCGCATTGTCTCAAATCGTCGCGAAGCGTGAATCGAGTCGGCAACCCGCTGGTTCGCCAATGGTTTTATCGGTGAACGAACGTCAACTTTCACGTCAATGTCATAGGCGCTCCATAAAGTCTGCCCGCAAATAAAACCGCATTCCCGACAGGGCAACAAAGAGACAGCAACAGAGGGCAACGAACATGTCACACCGCATTGGGCTACGCGCACTCATCATGGCCGCTTGCGCGGCTTTAATCGCTTTGATCGTGGCCGCCTGCGGCTCGTCTTCTTCGTCCGGCGGGCTGCAACTGACCGGACAGCAGCAGATTCGCCACGTCTTCGTGCTCACGCTCGAAAACGAAAACTACGCGACCACGTTCGGCGCCGACACCAAAGCGCCGTATCTCGCGCAAACACTGGCATCGCAAGGCGCGCTCGTGCAGCAGTACTACGGCACGGGCCACGTGAGTCTCGACAACTACATCTCGATGATCAGCGGCCAGTCGCCGACCAACGAGACCGACAACGACTGCATGACCTATCAGGACTTCAAGCTGACCGGCATGACGTCCGATGGCCAGGCGATCGGCTCGGGCTGCGTGTATCCGGCGAGCGTGAAGACGTTGCCGGACCAGCTGAAGGCAGCGGGCTATACGTGGAAGGGCTATGAAGGCGACATGGGCAACGATCCGTCGCGCGAAGCCGCCACCTGCGGCCATCCGACGTTGAACACGACGGACCTGACGCAGTCGGCCGAAGCGCCGAGCGCGGCCGTGCCGCTCGGCGACCAGTATGCGACGCGCCACAATCCGTTCATGTACTTCCACTCGATCATCGATTCGCCGGACTGCGGACAGCACGTCGTCAATCTGAATAACCTGCAGAACGATCTGCAATCGGTCTCGACCACGGCGAACTTCAACCTGATCACGCCGAACCTGTGCGACGACGGCCACGACGCACCTTGCGTGAACGGCCAGCCGGGCGGCCTGACGAGCGCGAACACGTTCCTGCAGAAGTGGGTGCCGATCATCACCGCATCGCCGGCGTTCCAGAAGGATGGCCTGCTGATCATCAACTTCGACGAAAGCAGCTACGCGACGGTCACGCAGTCTGCGTCGGGCGAGGATCTGGTATTTGCCGGCACGACCTGCTGTAGCCAGCAACCCGGCCCGAACCTGCCGTCGTTCCCGGAGACTTCGTCGCTCGCCTATAACGGCATCACGATCAACCTGACCAAGTCGAGCTACGGCGGCGACCAGACCGGCGCTGTGATGATCTCGAAGTTCATCAAGCCGGGTACGGTGTCCACGGTGCCGTACAACCACTATTCGATGCTGAAGAGCATCGAGGACATCTTCCAGCTCGACCACCTTGGTTATGCGGGACAGGCCGGTCTGGTGGGGTTCGGCAGCGACATCTTCACGAACCTGTAAAAGACTCGATGCTGTCTTCTGTCATGCGATTCACGGCGCGCGCGAGCGCGCGTCGGATAGCGCTCGCCGCCCTGATGGGCGGCGCGTTACTGGGGGGCGCCGGTGCGGCGCCCGCTGTTGCGTCGAATGCGACACCGACATCCGCCGATGTGAAGCCCGTCTATAGCGACGCCGCCGCGCTCGGCAAACTGATGTTCTTCGATCCGGCGCTGTCGGCCTCGGGCAAGATGTCGTGCGCGAGCTGTCACAGTCCCGAGCACGCGTACGGGCCGCCCAACGGTCTCGCCGCGCAACTGGGCGGCGCGGACTTGCATCAGCAGGGCACGCGCGCGGTGCCGAGCCTGCGCTACGTGCTGAACCGTACGCCGATCTGGACGCATGCGCAGGCGGCGAGCCTGTCCGAGCGGCTCAGCGAAACGGACAACGCGCCGGTCGGCGGCTTCGGCTGGGACGGGCGCTTCAACTATCTGCACGATCAGGCGAACTTCCCGCTGTTCAATCCGAACGAGATGGCCAACAAGGATCCGGCCGCATTGCTCGCGAAGATGCAGCGCGCGCCCTACGCTGCGCGCTTCAAGGAAGTATTCGGCCAGAACATTTTTGCCGATCCGACCAAGGCGTTCACCCAGGCGATGTACGCGATCGAGCGCTTCGAGCTCGAAGACCCGAGTTTTCATCCGTACACGAGCAAGTTCGACTACTACCTGGACGGGAAAGTGCGACTAACTGCACAAGAGTTGCGCGGCAAAAAACTGTTCGACGACCCCGCCGGCGGCAATTGCGCATCCTGTCATATCGACCAGTCGGGCGTGAACGGCGCTCATCCGCTTTTCACCGACTTCAACTTTCAGGCGCTTGGCGTGCCGCGCAACGCTGAACTGAAGGTCAACGCCGATCCGAAGTATTTCGACATGGGCCTGTGCGGACCATTGCGTACGGATCAGAGCGACAAGCTGAACTGCGGACTGTTCAAGTCGGTATCGCTGCGCAATACCGCGACGCGTCAAGTGTTTTTTCACAACGGTCGCTTCCACACGCTGAAAGAGGCGTTGCGTTTCTACGTGCAACGCGACACGAACCCGGACAAGTGGTATCCAAGGGATGCGCACGGCAAAGTCGACAAATTCAACGATCTGCCGGTCGCACTGCGCGTGAACGTCGATACGACCGACGAGCCGCTGACGCGCAAAACGGGCGAGCGTCCGGTCTGGTCCGAGCGTGATATCGACGACGTCGCCGCGTTCCTCGCGACGCTGAGCGACGGCTATGACCTGAAGTTAAAAGCGCTCAAATGAACGCATCGGAAAGCGGGGCGAGTTCCGGTCACCCTTGATTTAAAAGACAAAAATTGCCGAGGAAAGGCGCCGCCCGATGCAGCGGCGCTATAATGCGCGGATCTTTGCTTCCTCCGACGTCCACTATGAGCCGGTTACTTTGCCTGATCGTGCTTTCGCTCGGCCTCGCGCAAACCGCGGCGGCCGACGAAAACACCGACCGAATATCGGCGTACCTGACGCAGAAGTTCGGTGTGGGCAAAGAAAAGGCTCAAAAGATCTCCGACGCGGTGCAATCCGCCGCCAACAAATACTCCCTTCCTCCGGCGCTGCTGCTCGCCATCATCTCGATCGAATCCCGCTTCAAGGAAAAAGCCCGCGGCGCCAATGGCGCGACGGGGCTGATGCAGGTCGTGCCGCAGGCGCACCGCGGCCTGCTGCGCAACGTGAAGGATCTGACCGAGCCGGGTGCGAACATCGAAGCGGGGTCGGCGATTCTGTACGGCTACATGCGCTCGGCGAACGGCGATCTGAATACCGCGCTCAAGAGCTATGGCGGCTCGAAGGCCTATGCGCAGAAGGTGAATCTGCGCGTGGAGGATTTCGCGGCGGTTGCGACACCCGCTGACGGCGCTTCCGGGGCCGTTGGGCGGGCCGCGTCGTGCGAGGCGGATCGTTGCGCCAGCGCGAATCCGTGGGCCGACGCGTTCAGCGTGCCGGCGGTGCTCATTGCATCCGCGGCACCCGCCGCGAGCGGGGCAGCCGGGGCATCGTCGGCCGCGACCTCTGGGTCGACTTCGGCCGCGACGATTGGCTCGACGCGCACGACGTCGAACTAGGCACGCGCGCGCGATTTCTTTCGCATTTTCGCCCGCATGCACTGCGAGGGCGCGGCAGCGTGCTTCAAGTTGACGTGGTGTTACCCGCTGCAATAGGGTCCGGGCTGTACCTTGCACGCTTTTTACGCACGTGACGCTGCCCGCTCTACAATGCATTTCCATTCGCGCTCACGAAGCGCTTCTCGCAACTGATCATGCAGAACCCCTTTTCCCGCACCACCGCCGCGGCCCTGTTCGGGCTGGTCGCGCTCACGGCATGCAGCAGCACGCCGCAACCCAAATTCACTCAGGAACTATTCGAAACCGGCGCAAGCCCGTACGCGCGCAATTTCAATTCGAGTACGGGCGATAGCTGCGAAGCCGCGCGCCGCGCATTGCTGAGCCAAGGCTATCTGACGACGATGTCACGTCCCGATACCGTCGACGGCACGAAGAATTTTCAGCCGACCGGCGATTCGCACGTGGTCGTCGAATTTCACGTCGTGTGCACGCCCGGCGAAGAGGCGGCCGATACCAGCATCGTGTATGTGAACGCGGTGCAGAACGGCTTCGCGTTGAAGAAGAGCGATACGTCGGCGAGCGTCGGGCTCAGCGTGCTCGGTTCGCTGTCGCTGCCGATTCGCTCCAATAGCGACGCGATGGTGAAGATCTCGAGCGAGACGATTCCGTCGGGCAAGTTCTATGACCGCTTTTTCGGTCTCGTCAATCATTACTTGCAGACGGTCGTGCGCACGCAGCCGGTGACGAGCAGCCCGATCGAGACGCGGACGCTGCCGATGCCGGTAGCAGCGCCGCTTCAACTGACGATCCCTGAGCCGGTGCCCGAGCCGGTAGCGGCGACCACCTCCGCTGCAGTTCGAGCGACGCCGACCGTGCCGGTTCAGACGACCTCACCAGCGCTCGCTCAACCGACGACCGACAAGCCTGTCGCGGTGACGTCACCAGCTGCGGCTCAGGCGGTCGAGTCAGCGCCCGCGCCAGTGCAGTTAACCGCACCCGCACCGGTTCCGTTGACGACGCCGTCGACATCCTCGCCGGTCCAGCCCGCCGACCCGATTGGCCAGGCTGCAGCGATCGAACCCGCGAGCGGCACGGCGCCTCTGGTGCCGTGACAGCCGCGCAGCGGCTTTCGCGTCGAGGCTGATCAAGGTCCGATCAGCCTCTGATTCAGGCGCGCAGCGATATTCACCTTATGGTGTTTACTTGATACGTATACATACGTAGTAGTAGTTAACAAGGGTCAACCGATTCTGTGGATAAGTCGCAAATGTCGCGCCGCTTCAACATCATGCGAAACCTATAACCCTGCGGAACACGTCGGTAGAAAAACTACATAACTGGGATAAGTTCGAACACCGTTAGCCGACCCTGATCTTTATCAAGATTTCGCGCACAGGCTGTTCGTCGCGCTATCCCGAAGTTATTCAGAGGTCGCTGTGGATAACAAGTCTCCGACCGACACTTCCCGTTGCTCCCGCATCGACGCTTCGCGCGACGCGAAGCGCTCGCCAACGCACAGATTTCCGCCCACCGAACGCGCACATTGATAACGCGGCACGAAGATTGCGCGCCTTCTTATTGCAAGCGCGACTGTTGCTATTTAGTCAAAATCATTTGCCCAACGAACAATCCGGCATAGAGTTAAAGTGCTTTGTGAGGTTTCTGGTGCAGTGCGGGGGATGTATGAGACGCAGATCAGCACGACAGCTAGTCCGTCTTCTGTCGGACCTTCGACATGCGGCCCATTGCAGCTCGTTGCGCGCGGTCGCGACGAGTCGGATGATGGCGCTGGCAGCCGCCGAGGCCGCCGAGAACGGCGACGCCGCTCGCGACGACGACAGTCCCGAGTCCACGCGCGATGCGCAGCGCGACAAGCTGTTCCGGAGCAGATCATGAGAGCCGCGAGCGAACAGTCGTTGCGGTTTCTGGTCGAGAAGTGGCTTTCGCCATCGCCGGCCGAGCCGGTTCACGTGACGGAGTTCAGCCGCACGCGCGCGGGCGGGCGGCGCTATGTGAGGGTGGAGACGTCGTCGGAACAGGGCGGGCGGGGTTTGTTCTTCTTTCGCCACGACGACGGCTGCTGGTGCGTGTTTCCGCCAACCGCCGATACGCCGAGCCTATTCGCTCATCCGCGCGCGGCATAGTTGGGCGAAGGGGCAAGACGCCTGTCGGCGCGCATCGCGCACCGAGCGTTGGCGTCGAATCGTTTTATAACGCTGTAAATCACATCACCTGCGGCGCACGCTGCCGGGCGCGTTTCCAGCCCGGCAGTATCTGACACACGATCAATCCCGCGAGCATCAGCGCAGAGCCGAACAACGCGCGAGTCGTCAGCGTTTCGCCGAGGACGAGCCAGCCCGCAAACGCCGCGAACACGCCTTCCATGCTGAAAATCACCGCCGCATGCGAGGGCGCCGCGTAGCGCTGCGCGACCACCTGGATCGTATACGCGACGCCCACCGATAACGCACCGCCGTACGCGATCGTCGGCGCGGCTCGCGCAATTACCGCGGCGCTAACGGGTTCAATGGCAAGGCCGATCGACAGACACACGAGCCCACAGGTCACGAACTGCGCGAGTGCGAGCATCAGCGTGTCGTGGCGCGCCGCGAAGCGGCCGACCAGCATCATCTGCGCGGAAATCACCAGCGCCCCGGCGAGCTGATACCAGTCGCCGTATAGCATCGAAAAGTGCTCGTCGACGCTCAGGAAGTACATGCCAACGGCCGCCAGTAGCGCGCCAAGCCATGTATGGAGGCCAGTCCGGTGGCGAAACAGCACGCCGAGCAGCGGCACGATCATCACATACAGCGAACTGATGAAGCCCGCGTTCGCGATCTTCGTGTACTGCAGGCCGATCTGCTGCAGCGAGATCGACACGGCCAGCACGACGCCGAGCAGCCCGCCCGCGCCAAGCAGTTCGCGGGCTCCGCCGGGCGCGCGCTTCGTCAGCTCGGCGAGCGCCGCGCGGCGCACGCAGACGATCATCGTCAGCACGACGAGCGCGCCGAGCAGAAAGCGCAAGCCGGTAAACAGGAACGGGCCGATCGTATCGAGGCTCAGTCGCTGTGCGACGAACGCGGAGCCCCAGATCATCGCCGCGATCAGCATCAGCACGTTCGCGCGCAGGTGTTGGCGGGTATCGGGATTCAAGATTTCTTCTGATTTGTCTTGGGATCGCGCTGGGAAGCCGCGCAGGCGCGCCACGCGGTGCTCAGCCGGTAAGGAATCGCTCACATGATACGCGGGCGTCGCGCGCCGGGCAGGCAAAGCCCGCAAGTCGCGCGATAATCGCGCAACGGCCGTGCGGTCGCCGGCCTGCGGATCGCGGTGATCAAGCGACTTGCGGACCGGACCGCGATCCCCCGCTCCTTCCACGAGCAAACGACATGGACGACAAGGACTGGATCGCGGGCGCCGCGAAGGCGCTCGCGATCATCGAAGCATTCGACGAAGAGCACGCGCGCATGACGCCAACGATGGTCGCCGCGCGCGCCGGCCTGTCGCGCACGGCTGCGCGCCGCTATTTGCTGACGCTGCGCGAGCTCGGCTACGTCGACACAGACGGCAAGCTGTTCTGGCTCGCGCCGCGCGTGCTGCGGCTCGGCCAGTCTTACCTCGATTCGGCGCGGCTGCCGCGCACGGTGCAACCGTTCCTGCAGCGGATCACCGCGACCGTGCAGGAAACCGCGCTGGTCGCGATCCTCGACGAACACGACGTCGTCTACGTCGCGCGCAACGGCGTGAATCGGGCGATGGCGGTCGGCTTCGTGACCGGCTCGCGCACGCCGGCGCCGTTATCGTCGGCGGGGCTCGTGCTGCTCGCGTTCCAGCCGCCCGACAGCATCGACCCGTGGCTCGCGTCGTATCCGATCAAGGTTTTCACGCCGTACACCTATTCGACCGTCGAACGGCTCAGAGAAGTGCTTGGCGAAATCCGCCGCAACGGCTACGTGGTCACCGACCAGCAGCTCGAGATTGGTGTGCGCGGCGTCGCGGTCCCGCTGCGCGACCGGCACGGTACGGTGGTCGCGGCGATCAGCGTCAGCATGCCGATCGGCGAGGAGTCGGCGAACGCCGCGCTGCACCGCGTTTTGCCGGCGCTGCAGGAGACCGCGAGCCTGCTGCGAAACCTGGTTTGAGCGCCGCGAAGCGGTCGGCGAGGCGCGCGGGCGGCGGCTTCACGGGGACCTGGTAGGGTCTCCGCTGCGGCTTGCAGGTAGATGAAAGCAGGCTGAAAGCAGGCTGTCTCCCGGAAAATACATATCGAGTTTTGCGCATGACAAACCGCCTACGCCTGGGTAATACTCTCCCGCGGGGAGCACAAGGCACCTCGAAGTCCAGCCGCTCTACCGTGCAGCTGTATTCATTCACATTGACTCAGTCGTCTGGTTTGGGGATCAACACATGAAAAAAGTTATCGTCTCGCTCGCAGCCGCTTCGATCGCACTCGTTTCCGTTCAGGCTTTCGCGCAGGCATCGGATGCCGCTGCTATGGAAGCAGCAAGCGCACCGAAGAAGCACCACGTCAAGCAGTTGAAGACCCACGGCAAGAAGGCACACGTTTCCGCCGCAGCTTCGGCAGCAGGCACGAACGACAAGGGCGTGCAGAACTAAGCCAACGCGCGCTCGTCGGGCGCGACATAGCGCTGCGCCGCACCGTTTGCCGGTCGGTGCAGCCGGTGGCGGCAGATGCGTTGCCAGCAAAAAGGCCAGAGCTCGCGCTCTGGCCTTTTTGCTTTTGCGGCGCATTTTGCGCGCGGGAAGATCAGCCCGCGAGTCCGCGCCGGATCACTTCATCCAGCAGCCCGTTCAGGCCGTCCGGATGACTGGCGGCGCGCGTTTTCAGCTCCTCCACCAGCTCGCCGTTGAGCTTGCACGCAAACGGGACGAGGCCTTGCGCCTGATCGAGCTTGCGCTGCTCGCGCCGGTCGATCTTCGGCTCGGTCGCCGCGTTCTTGCCGCCGCGGTTAGCGGTTGCCTGTTTCATCGCGTTGCCCAGTTTCAGCGCCTTGTTCTTTTCAAGGTCGGTTTTTTTCATCATCGGAAAGGCCTCTGCCAAATAGATCAACCCGCATTGTACGCAAGCGCGGGGCGTCAGCCGACACGGTCCGGTGCGCCGGCGGAGACGCTGTCCATCAACGCGCGCATCCTCTGCCAATGCGAGCCTTCCCAGAACACGCGTCGGCATACATCGCAGGTCACGAAGCGGCTGTGCCGCTGCAGCACGCCGCGCGGCACGCGCAGGCCGGCTTCCTCGCGTGCGATGCGTCGCAGCGGCGCGTTGCATACGAGGCATAGCCGAAACGGTTGCGCGCTGCGCGCGAGGTCGAGCCGCTCGAACACTTCGCGCAACTGCTCGCGCGGCCGCAGCGCGCGCACGTAGCAGCCATGCGTGATATTGCGGCGTTTGAGCAGCTCGCGGTCGCGCGTCAGCACGATGCGCTGCTGCGCGGCGGCAAGCGCCTCGATATCGGCGTCGGGAAAGTGGTTGTCGTACAGCGTATCGAAGCCCGCAAGCCGCAGAAGCGGCGCCAGGCCGCCGAGATGCGCATCTGCGATGAAGCGCATCACGCGCAACGGCCGCTCGCGCACGCGCAGCAGCGGCTGGATGTCGAGCGCCTCGAATTTCGGATAGACCGCGACGCGGTCGCCGTCGGCGAGCGGATGATCGAAACCGACCGAGTCGCCGTTTACCAGTATCAGCTCGACCTCGGTATGCGGCACACCGAGCACTTCGATCATGTGCTTGGTCGTTGCGCCGCGCGCGCAGACGCAGGTGAACGCGCGCCGGCGCAGCGGCCGGGCGATGAAGTCGTTCAGCTCCTCGTAGAAGCGGAATGTCGCGGTGACCATGCCTGCAGTATCGCACCGCTCGGGTTGCGCGTTGTCCTGCGCTTGTCGCATGAGTGTGCTCTACTTCGGGTTCTTTAGAAGACGGAGCGATAGATGGACATCGGTTTTATCGGTCTCGGCGAGATGGGCGCCGCGATGGTTGCAAACATTCTGAAAGCCGGGCACCAGGTGCGCGTGTGGAACCGCTCACCGGAAAAGGCCCAGCCGCTGGCCGGGCTGGGCGCGCAAGTCGTCGCGACGCCGGCTGAAGCGTTTGCGGGCGACGCCGTGTTCTCGATGCTCGCCGACGATGCCGCGCTGCGCGAAGTCATCACCGCGTCGTTGCTCGAACATGCGCCGCGCGGGCTGATCCACGCGAACATGGCGACGATTTCCGTGGCTCTCGCCGAGGAACTGGCGACCGCGCACGCGTCGCGCGGCGTGCATTACGTCGCCGCACCGGTGCTCGGGCGGCCCGACGTCGCGGCCGCGGGCAAGCTGACGATCGTCGCGGGCGGCCCGGCCGAATCGATCGACCGGATCCAGCCGATTTTCGACGCACTCGGCCAGAAGACCTGGCGCATCGGCTCGCTGCCGCAGCAGGCGAACGTGATGAAGCTGGCCGCGAACTTCATGCTCGGCGCGGCGATCGAGACGCTCGGCGAAGCGGCCGCGCTCGTGACGGGCCACGGCCTCGCGATGCAGGACTTCCTCGACGTGATCACGAGCGGCCTGTTTCCGGGACCGGTGTACTCGGGCTACGGCAAGCTGATCGCCGAGCAGCGCTTCGAGCCGGCGCTGTTCAAGGCGCGTCTGGGACTGAAGGACGTGCGCCTCGCGCTCGCCGCCGCCGATGCGGTGACGACGCCGATGCCGGTCGCGAGCGTGGTTCGCGACAGCCTGATCGAAGCGATCGCGCACGGCGACGGCGAGAAGGATTTCGCGGTGCTGGGTCAGGTCGCGACGCGCCGGGCCGGCCGCTGACGGCGCTGTCGATCGCCGGACGCGAGCGCTCGACGCAGCGTGGCCGCATGAGTCGCGCTGGGCGGCAAGGCATAATAGCCGCCCGATCCCCCTACACCCGATTTCGATGACTCTGCATACATGGTGGCTGTTCGCCGCCACCGTTTTCGTCGTTTCCGCGATTCCCGGTCCCAACATGCTGCTCGTGATGACGCACGGCGCCCAGCACGGCCTGCGTCGCGCGAGCGCGACGATGGCCGGTTGTCTATCGGCGCTGGTGCTGATGCTGGTGGTATCGGCGGCGGGGCTCGGCGTGTTTCTGGCGGCATGGCCGACCATGTTCAATGCACTGCGCATGATCGGCGCGGCCTACCTCGTATATCTGGGCATCAAGGCATGGCGCGCGCCGGCCGACGAAACCGCCGCGCACAACGTCGACGACCTGACAGCCCGGCCCGCGCGCTCGCGCTTCGCGCTATTTCGCAACGGCTTTCTGGTCGCGAGCAGCAATCCGAAGGCGATCCTGTTCGCGGCCGCGCTACTGCCGCAATTCATCGATGCAACCCAGCCGAAGTTGCCGCAGTTCGGCGTGCTGCTCGCGACGTTCGCGTCGATCGAGGTCAGCTGGTATCTGGTGTATGCGGGTTTTGGCACGCGCATCGGCGCCAGGTTGAAGAGCCGCAGCGTCGCGCGGATGTTCAACCGGCTGACGGGCGGTGTGTTCGTCGGTTTCGGCGCGATGATGGCGCTGGTGAGGCACTAAGCACCGCACGTGTCGGCAGACAAGGGAAAACTGAGCCGTACCCATGTGACCGTTGTATGTCTGCAACATTGAGGGTCAACCCTAATTTGCATGTTGCAACGCACCAAGCGGTCTGCTATAGTTCGTCTTGTCTCCTCCATGTCTCCTCTGATATGGATTCAGCCCGCCAACTTAGGTGGGCTTTTTTTTGCCCGGAATTCGCCGCGCGCCCAAAGCGGCGCCGCGATCGCGGAAAATCAAATTCAGAACTTATACGACACGGCCAGGAAGGAAATGATCGGGTTTGCGCGCAGATCCGCCTTCGACACGCCAAGCTCCGTCCCATCGGCCGCCTTGATGATGACCGGCGACGTCGTCTTCAGCGGGATATACGTGACCGACGCAACGAGCGCCCAGTGCTCGGTGATGCTGTACGCAAGGCCCGCGTTGAACACCGGCGCCCACGACGACGACGCCTTCGCCCACGAAAATCCGCGCCGGCCGGCTCGCATCGAGGCTCGCGCCGTTCAGACGGAACGCGCACTGGTTCAGCTTGTTGGTCGGTAGCAGCGTTTCCTGGGTCAGGGAGCCGCTCGCGACCTGGCCCGCGCGCGTCGGGGCGACGGTGCCGGTGGTGGCGGGAATCGGCGACTGGATGTAGCTGATCTGCCACGTCATCTTCGTCGTATCGAGCTGCAGTTTGACGAGTTCACCGTCTCCGCCGCCACCGGTGAAGACCGTGCCGTAGTCGAGCGACGCAGGGCACGGCCGCGTTTCGGTCATCGGTCCGTCGCCGTTACTGCTGCCGCCGCCGCCGCACGCGCCCAGCAACGGTGCGCACAGAGCGAGCACCGAAATGATTTTCGAATTCATACCGCCCTATGGCCCATAGCACATTCACGCGTCGTCTGGCCAGAGCAATGATGATCTGATGATGTCGCTTCCCCTCTTTGCGTTTGCGTGCGTAGAACGCGGCGCTCTCGGGACAGCGCATCGATGCGAATGCGGACTGATAGAAGATCCGCTTGAGACGCTTGTCGCCCTTTTGAGGTCGTTTGAGCCAACTGGATTTGCCCGATTGCTTCAGGACCGGAGCCAGGCCAGCGGCCGAAGCCAATGCATCAGGCGATCTGAAGCGGACCGTTGGGCCTGCCACGGCGATGAATTCTGCCGTCAACATCGCGTCGAAGGTTTCGACGGCGTTCGTAGCGACGGTTTCGTAGTTCGCGGTCGGCGACAGGTGGTACAGCAGCGCGTTGTAGGTGCCGGCAAGCTTCGTGATGTCGGTCGTCATGCTCGCGAAGCCGAGGAACGGATAGAAGTCGAAGTGCCGCTTGTGGACCGCGCCGATGGCGGGAACGCCGGGCAGCAGCGTGATGCCTGCATACTGGATCTCGTCGCGCCCGGAATCCCGCCGCCCGCGACGCCCTTGCCGATCAGGATCATCGGCGCGTTCGGGTTGTCGACGAAGTCGGGCGTCGTGTAGGTCGTGCCGTCCGACGCGGTGCCGGTGCCCGCGCCGAGGATGAACGCGCAGCGTGTCTGCTCGGCGGTCGGCAGCATGCCGGTGGGCGGGTGAATCACCGCGCCCGTGATCTGCGTGCCCCTGCGTGTGACGGAGACGCTCGCGCTGGTGAGCGGAATCGGCGACTCGAGCCACTTCAGCGTGTAGGTCATCGCGGTCGCGTCGATATTCAGCTGAACGATTTCGCCGCTGCCGGCGCCGCCGAGGTAAGTGCTGTTGACGAGGTCCGCGATGTCGGGGCACAGCGTCGCGGTGCTAGCGCTGGGCGTCGGCGCGCCTTGCGTACCGCAACTCGCGCCCGCGCATTGCGCCGGTGTGACGGAGCCCGGATTGTCGGCTTTGCCCCGCCGCAAGCGATAAGAAAAGGTGCTGTGGCAATAGCCATTGCCAGGCCGCGAGTTATGCCGTGCGACATGCGCTGCAGGCGGAAAACAATGCAGTGCAATGCAATGAGCGGGCTTTAAAACAAAAAAAGCCGGTCTGCAAAGACCGGCTTTTTTCGTGGCACCGCGGATGCGGGTCGACTCGCCTAGCGTTTCAAACCGGTGTCTTCGGCCGCGCCGATCGCGAGATTCATGCACTGGATCGCCGCACCCGACGCGCCCTTACCGAGATTGTCCAGCCGTGCGACGGTCACGAAGCGCTCTTCGTTGCCGAACACGAACAGGTCGACGCGGTTGGTGTCGTTGTTCGCCTGCACGTCGAAGAAGCCGTTGTCGAGACTCGCGTCGGCGTTGAACGGCGCGACGTGCACGAACGCTTCGCCCGCGTAGTATTCGGCGAACTGAGCCTGCACGTCCTGCGGCGTCGTCTTCTTCGCGAGCTGGCCCGGCGAGAAGTACGTGGTGACCGCGAGGCCCTTGTAGAAGTCGCCGACGATCGGCGTGAAAATCGGCGCCGACTTCAGGCCCGTATGCGTGGCCATTTCCGGCAGGTGCTTGTGCGTGAGGCCGAGCGCGTACGGGCGCGGGCTCTTGAGTCTGTCGTTGCCGCCGGCTTCGTAGTCGGCAATCATCTTCTTGCCGCCGCCGCTGTAGCCAGTGATCGAATAGGCGTGCGCGGCGAACTCGGGCGCGACGACGCCGCCTTCGACGAGCGGGCGCATCGCGAGCACGAACGCCGAGGCGTGGCAGCCCGGCACGGCGATGCGTTTGGCGGTGCGCAGGCGCTCGCGCTGCGAGCGAGCCAGCTCGGGCAGGCCATAGGCCCAGTCGGGCGAGGTGCGGAACGCGGTGCTCGCGTCGATCAGCACCGTGCGGTCGTTCTCGACGAGCGAGGCCGACTCGCGCGAGGCGATATCGGGCAGACACAGGAACGTGACGTCCGACGCGTTGATGAGACGACGGCGCTCGTCCAGGTCCTTGCGCTTCGCTTCTTCGATACGCAGGATTTCGACGTCGGCGCGCTGCGACAGGTATTCAAAAATTTTCAGACCGGTCGTGCCTTCCTGTCCGTCGACAAAAACTTTCGTGCTCATCTCGATCTCACTCGCTGGAAACGGGGCGCGACGCCGCGCCGGAACGTTATTTTAAGACGTCATCGCTGCGACGGTGCGGTGCAGCGCGAAAAAACGACGATGCGCGCACAACGTGACGTTGGCGTGACCCGTTGCGCGGCGAATGCGGGCTGATGACCGAAGATGAACCGCGACATCGTCTCGGCGCCGTTCAGCCATTAGCCGCGCGCCGCTACCCGCGCGGCGCGATCCAGCGCGCGGTGACGCCCGCAATGCGCGCGCCGAACAGGCGCGCGGTTTCGAGATCGCCCGGCGGCGGCGCTTCGTCGGGCGACGCATCGGCCGCCGATTGCGTAAGCAGTCCGGTAAAGCCGCCGACGAAGTTCAGATCGTTGCGCGTCGCGGCCTTCGTGTTCGACGGCATCATGCCGGTGCCGGCCCAGATCATGCTGTGCTGCATCGCCAGCGTGACGAAGTACTGAATGGTCGAGAACTTGTCGCCGTTCATCGTCGCCGAGTTCGTGAAGCCGGCTGCGATCTTGTCTTTCCACGCCTGCGCGAACCACGGTTTCGAACTGGCGTCGGCGAACTTCTTGAAATCGGCCGACGGGCCGCCCATGTAGGTCGGCGCGCCGAAGATCAGCGCGTCGGCGGCGGCGAGTTCGTCCCACGAGGCGTCGTCGAGGTCGCCGACCGGCATCATCTTCGCCTGCGCACCGGCTTCCAGCGCGCCCGCGAGCACGGCTTCGGCGACCTTCTTCGTGTGGCCGTAGCCGCTGTGATAAACGATGACGATCTTCGACATGAAGTGCTCCAGCAAAGCGATCGGGAAGGCGAACGGCGCAAGCCAGGCGATGCGGCGCGGCGGCGCCCCATCACGACCGCGACGGCCGCCACTAGCGCCCGTAATTGACCTCGAGCCGCGCGCTGCCGATCGCGGCCGTGCCGATCTCGTGATCGAACATCAACGCGGGACGTCCTTGCGCGAGACGCAGATCGGCCGAGTTCAGCGCGTACACGGTGATGATATAGCGATGCGGTTTGCCGGGCGGCGGGCACGGGCCGCCATAGCCGTCGGTATCGAAGTCGTTGCGCGCTTCGACCGCGCCGAGCTTGCGCAGGAAACCGGACGAGCTCGCATTCTCGGGCAGGCTGTCGACCGTGGCGGGGATGCCCGCGACCGCCCAGTGCCACCAGCCGCGCCCCGGCGCGTCCTCGTCGAACATCGTGATCGCGAAGCCGCGCGTACCGGCCGGCGCGTCGCGCCATGAGAGCTGCGGTGAACGGTTGCCGCCCTTGCAGTCGTTCCGGTCGAACACCTGCGCATTCTGCACGGTGCCGCCCGCGCGCACGCTCGCGCTCGTCAGCGTGAACGGCTCGTCGGCCCGCGCACCGGCACTATGCGCTGCGAATAGCGCAAGCATCGCGCCGACGGCGAGCGATCGATGCCGCCAAGATGATGCCAGCGAAACAACCAGGCAACGCATGCGCATATGCCGGTTCTCCTGTAAGGGCGCGAGGCGCGGGTCCTCGCGACTGTCGTTGTGCTGAATTGTGCCCCAAGGTCGAATCAAGTCTAACATCAGCGCTGATTAGCTCTGCGACGCAATATGTTCGCGTGCCGCGGAATTCGCAGACAGGAAATCAGCTATAGTAAGGGGGTTGTCGCGCGACCCTTACTGCATTTGACTCGTTTAAATAGCGAGCGTCAAAAGCAGTGTTAGAAGTTGTGGAGACCGGTTTATCCGTCCAGAGGAGGACGATGCAAGTTTCACTCAGGGTCGTGGTGGCAGACGATCATCCGGTTATTCTGTTTGGCGCTGAAAATGCGCTGCTCAAATTTCCCGGTATGCAAGTCGTTGGGCGCGCAAGGCAGTCGACTGAACTTATCAAAATGTTGCAATCCACCGAATGCGACGTGCTCGTCACCGACCTGGCCATGCCGGGCGGTCAGTACGGCGACGGCTTGCAACTCATCGACTATTTGCGCCGCAATTTCCCGAATCTGCCGATCGTCGTGCTCACCATGCTCGAGAACGCCGCATTGCTCAAACGGCTCAAGGAACTTGGCGTGACGTCGGTCGTGAACAAATCGGACGATCTCAGCCATATTGCGCTTGCGGTACAACACGTGGGCCGTCGCATGACCTATATGAGTCCGTCGGTGAAGGCGGTGCTCGATGGGTTGCGGGTCAATTCAGCCGGCAAGCGCGACGACTCGAAGCTGTCGCGGCGCGAACTCGAAGTCGTGCGCCTGTTCGTATCGGGTATGACGATCAAGGAAATATCGGAGCGTTTGAATCGCAGCATCAAGACGATCAGCACACAAAAAAACGCGGCCATGCGCAAGCTCGGAATCGATCGCGACTCCCAACTATTCCAGTATGCGCAGAGCAATGGTTTGCTGAATCTTTCGTCGAACTCGAGTAAGGACATCGCGAACCAGTCCTGATATCGGGCCTCGTTTCGTCCGCCGGGTAATCAGCGATAAACAATCGGCGATAAAAAAGCCGCCTGTTGCGAAACAGGCGGCTTTTTCATTCAATCCGCATAAAGCGGCTACGTTTTTATTGTCACTGCCTTAGCGCGATGGCTTTATTGCGGCGTAGACGTCGCACCGCCATGTGCAGCGGACCACTCGGCCGGCGCGTGCAGGAATTTTTCCACTTCGTCGATCGTCTTCGTGTCGAAGTAGTTGTTCTGCTTCGCGACGCGCAGCACGTCCCACCATGTGGCGAGCGCGTGCAGATCGACGTCGATGTCTTTCAGCACCGACACGCTTTCCTTGAAGATGTTGTAGTGGAACAGCACGAAGCAGTGGTTCACCGTCGCGCCGGCGGTGCGCAGCGCGTTGATGAAGTTGATCTTGCTGCGGCTGTCGGTCGTCAGGTCTTCGACGAGCAACACGCGCTGGCCTTCGGTCAGCAGACCTTCGATCTGCGCGTTGCGGCCGAAACCCTTCGGCTTCTTGCGCACGTACTGCATCGGCACCATCAGGCGGTCGGACAGCCATGCCGCGAACGGGATGCCCGCGGTTTCGCCGCCGGCGACCGCGTCGATCTGCTCATAGCCGACGTCGCGCAGGATCGTCGCTTCGGCCATTTCCATCAGGCCGCGGCGCACACGCGGATACGAGATCAGCTTGCGGCAGTCGATATACACCGGGCTCGCCCAGCCGGACGTGAAAATATACGGTTTCTCCGCGTTGAAATGCACTGCTTGTACTTCGAGCAGCATTTTGGCGGTGGTGTCGGAGATCGTCTGGCGATCGAAGCCTGTCATGGGCGGATCCTTCGGAGTGAGCGGGGGAGAAGCGGGCGCTGGGCCCGGTGGCGCAGCAAGCGGGGTATGCCGCGCCATGCTGGGCGGGATACGCGGCCGGGGGAAGAGCACAGACCGGCTTTTACTGCGCGCGTGGGCCGCTATTTTACCTGAAATGGGTCGCACCGAGGAGGCCGTCGTGCGCGGCGGCGCAGCCGGCGGGCGCTTTGGCGCGCGCATCGTCTTGTGACCGGGTGAGGCCGCCTTTACACTCACGCGACTTTCCCGGGACGCTTCCCACGCAGCCGCCTTCAGACCTACGGAATGCTTTCAATGAACGCCGCTCCACCCGCCTCCGCCTCCGCCACCGAAACCCGCTCCGCCGTCCAACCGGGCTATGCGGGCCGCGCGCTGCTTGCGTCGGTGCTGGGTTATGCGATGGACGGCTTCGATCTGCTGATTCTCGGCTTCATGCTGCCGGTGATCGCCGCCGACCTGCATCTGAGTTCCTCGCAGGCCGGTGCGCTGGTCACATGGACGCTCATCGGTGCGGTGGCGGGCGGCGTGCTCTTCGGCGTGCTCAGCGATTATTTCGGCCGCGTGCGCATGCTGACGTGGACGATCCTGATCTTCGCGGTGTTCACCGGCCTGTGCGCGCTCGCGCAAGGCTACACGGACCTGCTGATCTATCGGACCGTCGCCGGGATCGGGCTGGGCGGCGAATTCGGCATCGGTATGACGCTGGTCGCCGAAGCGTGGCCGGCGTCGCAGCGGGCGCGGGTGTCGTCGTATGTCGGGCTCGGCTGGCAGCTTGGCGTGCTGGCGGCCGCGTTGCTGACGCCGCTGCTGCTGCCGGTGATCGGCTGGCGCGGCATGTTCGCGCTCGGGCTGCTGCCGGCGGTCGTGTCGTTCTTCGTGCGGCGCCGCGTCGAGGAGCCGGCGCTTTTCGACCAACGCATCGCGCGCGGCATGCGCAAGCTGCCGCTGAAACTGCTGTTCGTCGATGGACGCACGACGCGCGCGAGCCTCGGCGTCACGATCCTGTGCTCGGTGCAGAACTTCGGCTATTACGGGCTGATGATCTGGCTACCTAGCTATCTGTCGAAGACCTTCGGCTATTCGCTGACCAAATCGGGGCTGTGGACCGCCGCGACGATTCTCGGCATGGCGGCCGGCATCTGGCTATTCGGCATCGCCGCCGACCGCTTCGGCCGCAAGCCGACGTTCCTGTTCTACCAGGCGGGCGCCGTCGTCATGGTGTTCGTCTATGCGCAACTGACGACGCCGATGGCGTTGCTGATCGGCGGCGCGGCGATGGGGGTGTTCGTCAACGGCATGATCGGCGGCTACGGCGCGCTGATTTCGGAGCTCTATCCAACCGATGCGCGCGCCACCGCGCAAAACGTGCTGTTCAACGCGGGTCGCGCGGTGGGCGGCTTTGGGCCGGTCGTCGTGGGCGCGCTGGCGGCGCGCTACTCGTTCGGCGTGGCGCTCGCGCTACTGGCGTCGATTTACCTGCTGGACATCCTCGCGACCCTGTTTCTGATTCCTGAGCGACGCGGCGCCGAACTCGACTGACCGCGTCGACGAAGCGCGTCCTTCAATCGCTTCGAATACTGCGAATGCGTGGACCATGCGGCCCGCATGGCGCCCCCCGCCGCCTGGCGGAAAAGCACGGCCGGGTCGTGGCGACGCAGCGTCCTGAGCGCCTGTTTCGCTAATGGCGAGTCCTGTTAACCACTCAGTGCATCGACACGTCCGGGGTGTACACTAATCGACCCGCGAAGCACTCCACATCGTCCCGTCTTCGTCGAGGTAAGCCGTCGCGCCTGACCGGGCGCGTGCGAAAACCGCCTCGGTCGGCTATCGGTCCGACAGATGAAAGCGCTGCACGATGTGTGTCGCCGGGCCCAATCACTTACGTCTCGCAGGCCTAGAAATGGACGAACAACTCAAGCAAAGCGCTCTCGCATATCACCAGAATCCGAAACCTGGCAAGATTTCGGTGACGCCTACCAAGGCGCTGTCGAACCAGCTGGATTTGTCGCTCGCGTATTCGCCGGGTGTGGCGGCAGCCTGTATGGCAATTTACGAGGAACCGCTCGACGCGCAGAAGTACACGTCGCGCGGCAACCTCGTCGGCGTGATCACGAACGGCACCGCGGTGCTCGGCCTCGGCAACATCGGCCCGCTTGCCGCGAAGCCGGTGATGGAAGGCAAGGGGTGTCTGTTCAAGAAGTTCGCGGACATCGACGTGTTCGACATCGAGCTGAGCGAATCCGATCCGGACAAGCTCGTCGAGGCGATCGCGATGCTCGAGCCCACGCTGGGCGGCATCAACCTCGAGGACATCAAGGCACCCGAGTGCTTCTACATCGAGAAGAAGCTGCGCGAACGTATGAAGATTCCGGTCTTCCACGACGATCAGCACGGCACCGCGATCATCGCATCGGCGGCGATCCTGAACGGCCTCAAGGTGGTCGGCAAGAGGCTCGACGAAGTGAAGCTGGTCTGTTCGGGCGCGGGCGCGGCGGCCATTGCGTGTCTGGATCTGCTCGTCAATCTCGGTCTGTCGAAGCAGAACATTCTCGTCGCCGACTCGAAGGGCGTGATCTACGAAGGGCGCGGCAACCTCGATCCGTCGAAGGAGCGCTATGCGGCGCACACCGAAGCGCGCTCGCTCGCCGATGCGATCCGCGGCGCCGACGTGTTCCTCGGCTGCTCGAGCGCCGGCGTGCTGAAGCCGGAGATGGTCGCCGAAATGGGCTCGCGGCCGCTGATTCTCGCGCTCGCGAACCCCGAGCCGGAAATCCGTCCGGAAGAAGCGCGCAAGGTGCGCCCGGACTGCATCATCGCGACCGGCCGGTCGGACTATCCGAACCAGGTCAACAACGTGCTGTGTTTCCCGTTCATCTTCCGCGGCGCGCTCGACGTCGGCGCGACGACGATCACCGAAGAAATGAAGCTCGCGTGCGTGCGCGCGATTGCCGAACTGGCCGAGGAAACCGACCAGGGCGATGAAGTCGCGAAGGCCTACGAAGGCCACTCGCTCGAATTCGGTCCCGAATACCTGATTCCGAAGCCGTTCGATCCGCGCCTGATCATCAAGATCGCGCCGGCCGTCGCGCAGGCCGCAATGGATTCGGGCGTCGCGACCCGCCCGATCCAGGACATGGATGCGTACCGCGAACAGCTCGGCGCGACCGTCTATCGCTCGGGCATGGTGATGCGGCCGGTGTTCGCGGCGGCGAAGTCGGCACCGGCGCGCATCGTGTTCGCGGAAGGCGAAGACGAGCGCGTGCTGCGCGCCGCGCAGTTCGTGCTGCTCGAAAAGATCGCCAAGCCGATCCTGGTCGGCCGTCCGTCGGTGATCGAGATGCGTCTGAAGAAGATGGGCTCGAAGCTCAAGTGCGGTGAAGACGTCGAGATCGTCGATCCGGAAGACGATCCGCGCTATCACAAGTGCTGGCAGGCGTATCACGAACTCGGCGCGCGCGAAGGCGTGACGCCGGACGTCGCGAAGGCCGCGATGCGCAAGTTCAACACGCTGATCGGCGCGATCCTCGTGCGCCTTGGCGAAGCGGACGGAATGATCTGCGGCATGATCGGCCAGTTCCACACGCATCTGAACTTCATCGAGCAGGTGCTCGGCAAGGCCGACGACGTCGAGAACTTCGCCGCGATGAATCTGCTGATGCTGCCGGGCCGCAACATGTTCATCTGCGACACGTACGTGAACGAAGTGCCGACCGCCGAGCAGCTTGCCGACATGACGATGCTCGCCACGCGCGAAATCGAGAAGTTCGGCATCACCCCGAAGGTCGCGCTGCTGTCGAACTCGAACTTCGGCAGCGCGCCGTCGTCGTCGTCGCAGCGCATGGCCGCGGCGCGCAAGCTGATCACGCAACGCGCGCCGTCGCTCGAAATCGACGGTGAAATGCACGGCGACGCGGCGCTGTCGGAGACGGTCCGCAAGGCCGCGTTCCCGGGCACGACGCTCGCCGGCGAAGCGAATCTGCTGATCATGCCGAACGTCGAAGCGGCGAACATCGCGTACAACCTGCTGAAGGTCGTGGGCGGCGAGGGTGTGACGGTCGGGCCGTTCCTGCTGGGTGCGGAAAAGCCGGTGCATATCCTGACGCCGGCCGCGACCGTGCGCCGTATCATCAACATGACGGCGGTCGCTTCGGCGAACGCGCGCAAGTCGGTGAACGCGAAGTAACGTGCATCACGTGAGGTTGGCGCGGGCGCGGCAGTAACGCGCGCGCGGCGGCCTGGGCAGAAGCGCTACGGAATCCCGGTTCCGTAGCGTTTTTTTGCGCCTGAAAAAAAGCGGCGGTCCGTGCAGACCGCCGCTTTTCGGTTCAGTTGGGAGAGTCGATCAAGCCGCGTGCTGCGTCTTGCCCGCATCCGGCGAACGCCAACGCGCGAGCAGCTCGTTCCACTTGATGCGCACGCCTTTCAGGTTGTTTTCCTTCACGTGCCCATAGCCGCGGATGCCGTCGGGCAGATTCGCGAGCTCGACCGCGAGATCGCGTTTCAGAGAAGTCAGCTCGCCGATCAGCTCACGCACCAATGCCTCGTATTCGCCGATCAGCGCGCGCTCGGTGCGACGCTCCCCGGTGTTGCCGAACACGTCGAACGCGGTGCCGCGCAGGAACTTGAGCTTCGCGAGCACGTGCATCGCGCGGAACATCCACGGGCCGTACTTCTTCTTTACCAGATGGCCGTGCGCGTCCTTCTTCGATAGCGTCGGCGGCGCGAGATGCAGGTGCAGCTTCCAGTCGCCTTCGAACGTCGCGTTCAGTTTTTCGATGAACGCCGGGTCGCTGTACAGACGCGCGACTTCGTATTCGTCCTTGTACGCCATCAGCTTGTGCAGGTTCTTCGCGACCGCCTCGGTCAGCGGCATTTGGCCGTCGGCGGAATCGAGCGCTTCTTCCGCGGCTCGCACCTGCGACACCAGCGCGCGATAGCGCTCCGCGTACGCACGGTTCTGCCAGGCGGTCAGATAGTCGGCGCGCTTGTCGATCAGCGTGTCGAGCGCCTTCGGCGTATGCAGCGCGATGATCTTGCCGCCCGCGCTGTCGGCCGGTTCGCCGCGTCTCTGCGTTTGCGCGAGCTTGCGTACCGCAGCCAGATCGTGCGCGGCACGCCGGCCCCATTCGAACGCCGCGCGGTTCTTGTCCACCTGCACGTTGTTCAGCTCGATCGCGCGAATCAGCGACTCGTGCGTGAGCGGCACCCAGCCGCGCTGCCACGCATAGCCGAGCACGAACGGGTTCGTGTAGATCGCGTCGCCGAGCAGCGCGACGGCGAAGTGATTCGCGTCGACGGTCGAGACGTTGTCATCGCCGGCCGCGGCGCGCACGTCGGCTTCGGTGCTGCTGCCGGGGAAGCGCCAGTTCGGGTTCTTGATCAGCTCGGCCGTCGGCGTGTGCGCGCTGTTCAGCACGACGCGCGTGCGATCCGCGTGCATCCGCGACACGCATTCGTCGCTGGCGGTGACGATCGCGTCGCAGCCGATCACGAGGCTCGCTTCGCCCATTGCGATGCGGGTCGCGTGGATGTCGGCGGGCTGCTTCGCGATCTGCACGTGGCTCATCACGGCGCCGCCTTTCTGCGCGAGGCCGGTGACGTCGAGCACCGTGACGCCCTTGTTCTCGAGATGCGCGGCCATGCCGAGCAGCGCGCCGATCGTGACGACGCCCGTGCCGCCGACGCCCGTCACCAGAACGCCGTACGGACGGTCGATGGACGGCAACTCGGGATCCGGCACCGGCGGCATTTCGGCGCCCGACGCCGCCTTCGGCTTGCGCAACTGGCCGCCTTCAACGGAGACGAAGCTCGGGCAGAAGCCGTTCACGCACGAGAAGTCCTTGTTGCAGGTCGACTGGTTGATCTGGCGCTTCGTGCCGTACTCAGTATCGAGCGGTTCGACCGACAGGCAGTTCGACTTCACCGAGCAGTCGCCGCAGCCTTCGCACACCGCTTCGTTGATCACGACGCGCCGTGCCGGATCGGGATACGCGCCACGTTTCCTGCGACGGCGCTTTTCGGTCGCGCAGGTCTGGTCGTAGATCAGGATCGTGGTGCCCGGAACCTCGCGCAGCTGACGCTGCACGTCGTCGAGCTGGTCGCGGTGGTGAATGTCGACGCCGGGCGCGAGGCCGACGTTTGCCGCGTACTTCTCCGGCTCATCGGTGACGATGACGATCTTCGCCGCGCCTTCGGCGGCGAGCTGATGCGTGATCTGCGGCACGCTCAGCACGCCGTCGACCGGCTGGCCGCCCGTCATCGCGACCGCGTCGTTGTACAGCAGCTTGTAGGTGATGTTCGCCTTCGACGCGATCGCCGCGCGAATCGCGAGCAGCCCCGAGTGGAAGTAGGTGCCGTCGCCGAGATTGGCGAACACGTGCTTGTCGTTCGTGAACGGCGCCTGGCCGATCCACGCGACACCTTCGCCGCCCATCTGGCTGAACGTGCTGGTGCTGCGATCCATCCAGACCGTCATGTAATGACAGCCGATGCCGGCCATCGCGCGCGAGCCTTCCGGCACGTTGGTCGACGTGTTGTGCGGGCAGCCCGAGCAGAACCACGGCTTGCGCTCGACTTCGACGCGCGGCCGCGCGAGCGCCTTTTCCTTCGCCTCGATCACCGCGATGCGCGCGGCAATGCGGGCGCGCACATCCGATGGCAGATCGAACTTGTCGAGCCGCGTGGCGATCGCCTTCGCGATGATCGCGGGCGACAGCTCGTAGTGCGCCGGCAGCAACCAGTTGCCCATCGGCACCGACCATTCGCCGCCCGCGCCGTCCTTCTCGTCGAACTTGCCGAATACGCGCGGGCGCTGCGCGTCGGGCCAGTTGTACAGCTCTTCCTTGATCGCGTATTCGAGGATCTGGCGCTTTTCCTCGACCACCAGAATTTCGTCGAGACCGCGTGCGAAGGCCTGCGCACCTTGCGCTTCGAGCGGCCACACGCAGCCGACCTTGTACAGCCGGATGCCGATGCGCGAGCAGGTTTCGTCGTCGAGACCGAGGTCGGTCAGCGCCTGGCGCACGTCGAGATAAGCTTTGCCGCCGGTCATGATGCCGAAGCGCGCATGCGGCGAATCGATTTCGACGCGGTCGAGTTTGTTCGCTCGCACGTAGGCGAGACCCGCGTACCACTTGTAGTCGAGCAGACGCGCTTCCTGCACGAGCGGCGGATCGGGCCAGCGGATGTTCAGCCCACCGTCGGGCATCACGAAGTCTTCCGGCAGGATGATGTTGGTGCGGTGCGGATCGATATCGACCGATGCGGACGATTCGACCACGTCGGTCACGCACTTCATCGCGACCCAGAGGCCCGAGTAGCGGCTCATCGCCCAGCCGTGCAGGCCGAAGTCCAGATATTCCTGCACGTTCGACGGAAACAGCACCGGCAGCCCGCACGCCTTGAAGATGTGTTCGGACTGGTGCGCGAGTGTCGAGGATTTGGCCGCGTGATCGTCGCCGGCGAGCACGAGAACGCCGCCGTGCCGCGACGAGCCGGCCGAGTTGCCGTGCTTGAAGACGTCACCGGACCGGTCGACGCCGGGGCCCTTGCCGTACCACATCGAAAACACGCCGTCGTATTTGGCGCTCGGGTACAGATTGACTTGCTGCGAACCCCATACGGCGGTGGCCGCGAGGTCTTCGTTGACGCCGGGCTGGAACACCACCTGATGCGCGGCCAGATGCTTTTTCGCTTTCCACAGCGACTGGTCGAGCCCGCCGAGCGGCGATCCGCGGTAGCCGGAGATGAAGCCGGCCGTGCTGAGGCCGGCGGCGCGGTCGCGTTCCTGCTGCAGCATCGGCAGACGCACCAGCGCCTGGATGCCGCTCATGTACGCGCGGCCGCGATCGAGGGTGTATTTGTCGTCGAGCGTGACGGAAGACAACGCGGCTTCGAGCGAGGCTCGCTGACCTGCGTCTAGCGGGGCATTCATTATGTGTACTCCTCCACTTCAGCTTGGGATCACCAAAACTTTTCTGGCCCCGGCATCTCGTGAATGCTGGGGCCGGGGTCGTCATATTGACGGGTTTTAAGCGATGGTAGCACTGGTGGAAACCCGCCGCAGCGGATCAAAAATCGCCCGCGCACGGTCCGATTTCGGCCGGTTTCGCGACAAGTTGCCGACGTGTTGTCAGCAGTTGTCGCGGATTTCCGCCGGAATGGAGTTGTATTGCGCCTGCGCGTGTAACAAGCTGTAAAACCTACAAATTTGCGGAACCGCAGTGAAAACGACTGTCTAACCCCGACCTGCGAGCGATGCCGAACGCCGCGCATTCTGTGCAGCTTCTGGACAGCAGGGCAGTTAGAAAAGGAGTACGCATGAACACAAGAAACATCCAGACCTTCCTGATGGTTTCCGCCGCTTTCTTCGCGATGAGCGCGCCGGTGCGCTCGAATCCGGGCAGCACGGGGGCACTGTCGAACGCGATCATCCGCACGGCGCAGGTGGCGCCGGCGCGGGTCGACGGTGCGATCGGCAGCGATCGGTACAGGCAGAATTCATGACGCACCGCATCGCGCGCGTCTAATGACGACCGGCCGCCGTTCCGAAGAGAGCGGCGGCGTTGCAACGTAAAAGGGCGAGGATCCTGCGATCCTCGCCCTTTTTTCTTGTGCGCGCCGATCAGGCGCGAGTCTCCATGGTCAGGTCTTGTCCTGCACGACGCCGCGGCGAATCTGATCGAGCTCGATCGATTCGAACAGCGCCTTGAAGTTGCCTTCGCCGAAGCCCTGGTTGCCCTTGCGCTGAATGATCTCGAAGAAGATCGGACCGATCTGGTTTTCGGTGAAGATCTGCAGCAGCAGATCGTCCGCTGCGCCGTCGATCAGGATCTTGCGCTTGCGCAGTTCCTCGAGCGGCTCGCCATGATTCGGCACGCGTCGGTCGACGAGTTCGTAGTACGTGTCGATCGTGTCGAGCAGTGAAATGTCCGATGCGCGCAGGCCGTCGACGGTGCGGTAGATGTCGGTGGTGCCGAGCGCGATGTGCTGGATGCCTTCGCCGTGGTACGCGTCCAGGTATTCCTGGATCTGACCGGCGGTGTCCGAGCCTTCCTCGTTGATCGGAATGCGAATCTTGCCGCACGGCGAGGTCATCGCTTTCGACTTGACGCCCGTCACCTTGCCCTCGATGTCGAAGTAGCGCACCTCGCGGAAGTTGAACAGGCGCTCGTAGAACTCCGCCCATTCCTGCATGCGGCCGCGATGCACGTTGTGCGTCAGGTGATCGATATAGGTCAGGCCGTGGCCGACCGGGTTCGGGTTCGCGCCCGGAATCGGCTCGAAGTCGACGTCGTAAATGTCGATGTCACCGATGCTGTTCGGCGTCGCGCCGTTCTTGCCGCGCCAGCGGTCGACGAAATAGATCAGCGAATCGCCAATGCCCTTGATCGCCGGGATGTTCAGCTCCATCGGGCCGGTCTTGTTGTCGAAACCCCATGCGCCTTTTTCGAGCGCTTGGGCGTAGGCCTTCGCGGCGTCCTGTACGCGAAACGCAATCGCGCAGATCGACGGGCCATGCAAGCGCGCGAAGCGCTGCGCAAACGAATGCTTCTCCGCGTTGACGATGAAGTTGATGTCGCCCTGACGATACAGCATCACGTCCTTATGACGATGCCGCGCGACGGCCGTGAAGCCCATCTGTTCGAACAGCTTGCCGAGCGCTTTCGGGTCCGGCGCCGTGTATTCGATGAATTCGAAGCCGTCAGTGCCGACAGGATTTTCCCAAGTTGAAACCTGCATCGTCAGTCTCCAATCCCATGCAAGAGGGTTGCCGAGGCGCGCAGGCGGTGAGCGCGCGGGACGGCCGGCTGAGCGCGACCGGATGGGGCAAGTGTAGAACCGCGATGAAGACAAAAACTTGCGAACTTAATCACGCGTCGCTACGCTTGAGCCAGTTTATGGCTCTATTCGAACGACACGTGGCAGAACATGGCTATTGGCGAGATAGACGCGATCGATCGACGCATTCTGGCGATCCTTCAGGAGAATGGCCGGCTGTCGAATCAGGAGATAGCGGACCGGATCAATCTGTCGCCGAGTCCGTGCCTGCGGCGGATTCGCCGGCTCGAGGAAAGCGGCGTGATTCGCGGCTATGTCGCGCTGCTCGACGCGCAACGTCTCGGGCTTGACCTGCTCGCGTATGTCAGCGTGCGGCTGGAGAAGGGTGGCGGTCGCGCGTTCAGTCCGTATGGCGAGGCCACGCACGCCGATCTGTTCGGCGCGGCCGTGCAGACGTGGCCCGAAGTTGTCGCATGTCACGCGATGACGGGTGAGATGGATTACCTGCTGCGCGTCCAGGTGGAGGACATGGCGCACTTTTCGCGCTTCGTGCAGGATCAATTGCTGCGGCATCCATCGGTGATCGATGTGAAATCGAGCTTTTCGCTAGAAAAGATCAAGGAAACGACAGCGCTGCCCATTTTGTAGGCTTCCGCGCACGGTCCTACGCGTGGCGTTGATTGGGTACAGATAGAAAAAGGGCGACCTTTCGGCCGCCCCAATCTCATTTCCCCGTAGCGATTATTCAGGCAGCGACAGCCACCGGCATGAACGACTCGAACAGTCGCGATGCCTGGCGTGCGTGGCGCTTGAGCGCGTAATCGAACACGGCGGCCTGCTCCTGCAGCATTTCCGCGAGGATGCTCGACTGATCGGCCGGCGACAGCGTCAGATAGGCGTCGGCCTCGCCGTACGCGTACTCGATCTTCATGCCGGCCTTCCTGGCGATGTGCATCATGGTCGAATTGCGCGCCAGGCAGTGGATGTACAGCGTCGTCACATGCGTGTTGCGGCTGCGGATCGCGGCGCGCTCGAATAGCCTCGAGCCGATACCGATGCCGCGTGCGCTTTCGAGCACGGAGACGCCGAATTCGGCGGTGCGCTTGTTGCCTTCGGCCGGCAGGTAGGCCAGATGGCCGACGCCGCTCAGTTCCAGCTTGCTGTTGAACACGCCGAACACGGTGTCGCGCGTGAAGTCGATCGCGCGCACGTAGTTTTCGATCACATGGTTCGGCACGACCTGGCCGAAGCGCAGCAGACGGTCTTCTTCGTCGAGCGCTAGGAAGTGAGCAAGCAGGCGTTCGCGATCGGCGGCGGTGAGTTCACGGACCAGAACGTGCGCGCGTTCAGCAGGCAGCGACGCGCGATCGTTCGGCGCGATCGGCTCGGTGTTGCGATGGGTCAGCATGTTCATGGTCGGGTTCTCCTTTTAATCAGGCGGCGTTGTGCACCGCAAAACGGATTTTAGCGGAAACCTAAGCCATTCACTAGGGAAAACCCGTATCAAAAGTCGAGGTGAATACCTGGAGCGCTGGAACCCTAAATTTAATTATTTGATTTTAAACAGAAGTTAAAAGTGATCGCACGTTCGTGACACGATGCCGCATGGATTCCCTGCGCTGATTTATTTGGCCTGCATGTTGTTGCTTTGCAACATCCAGTGCGCGGGTGGCGATCTGTTCAGACCATCGTCTACCTGGCCGGCGCGCTGCCGAGACCATGCTCGACCATGCCGACCACCTGCTCGGCGAACTCGCGATAGCCCATCCGGCCGTCCGGCTTGAGCCACGTGAAGGTCCAGTTGATCATGCCGAACACCATCATCGTCAGCGCGGTCTGGTTGTCGCGTGTCGCGCGTTCGGGATAGGCGCGCACGAGCTGCCGCGCGAAGGCGGCGACTACGTCGCGCTGACGGTTCAGGATGATCTCGCGCTGCGAATCGACCAGATACTTGACATCGTTCAGCAGCGCGACGTGCCGGCTGTGCGACGTCTCATACTCGGACAGGAACGCGCGGATCAGCTCCGCGAAGGTTTCTCGCTCGCTCAGTTCGCGCCGCTGGCTCGATCCTTCCACCTCGGCGATGATCAGCATCAGGCGCTTCGTGTAGCGATCGAGCAGATCGAACAGGATTGCTTCCTTGCTCTCGTAATAGTGATAGAGGCGCGCTTTCGAGGTGCCGCTCGCCGCGGCAAGATCGGCCATCGACGTGCTTGGATAGCTGGTCTGCGCGAACTTCGCGGCGGCCAGTTCGAGAATCTGCTCGCGTTGGGTCTCGTGGTCGGGGGCTCGGGTGCGGGCCATATTCGTCTGTTCTTATCTTATTGGGGTGAGCAGGGGGCGGATGCCGCGCGCAGTTCGAGCGAGCGCCATTCGTTCGCGTCGCCGCGCAGGCGGATGCGCCGCAGCGCCGCGAGTTCGCGCATGCGCCACAGCACGATGCTGTCGCTGACGAGGAACCCCAACCCGGCGGTCATCACGTAGGCGGCGACGCGCGCGGCGGGCTGCCAGTCGTCGGGTGCGCGGTCGAGGATCAGCGCGTCGATCTCGGCAACGCTGCCGCTCGTGAAGGTGTTGTCACGCCAGCGCCGCGTCTCGCCGTTCGCCTGTTTGACCTCCTGCCATTCGAGCGCGAGCCGGCTGATGCGCAGCACGGAAATCGGCGCGGCGTCCGGCAGGTGTGTCTGCAATACGTCCGGCGCAAACATGCCGACCGATGTCGCGCAATCCTTGCGGGTATGCGCCCACGCTTGCGGATCGGCGAGGTCGGCGATCGACAGACGCACTTCGTTCAAACGCTGCGGGCTGTTGCGCACCAGGTAGCAGACGCGGCGCAGCATCAGTTGATCGGACGCGCTTTCGGCGTGCCACACCACGAGATTCGCGGTGCTGCTGGCGAGGCCGTCGAGCACCGCGGCCTGTTCGCGGAACTCGCGCACGAAGTCGCGTTGCGTGTCGGCGCTGACGCGTTCCCAGAAGTCGGCGCGCACGTGCGGAGCGTCGTCGACGCCGCGTAACGGGCCGACCGCCAGATCGTCCCGCAGCGGCTGCACGCGATCGTCGCGGCCCGCCTGGTCCAGCGCGGTACGCAGCGACTCGGCGGCGACATCGCCGTTGGTGAGGTGAATCGTGCTCATGGGCAAGGGCTTGCAGTGACGCCAGCAGCTGTAACAAAAAGAGGCCGCTCGCCGACTGGAACCCGATGTCCCGATCGATGAGCGGCCTCTAGTTTAAGCGGATCGCGAAACGGCCGAAAGCGGTGGCGGACGTCACGGGCGGGCAGTCCGTACATAGGCCATGAAAGCACTCGACTCAACGTTCGTCGTAACTGACGACGACCTTGTCGCTAACCGGATGACACTGACACGTCAGCACGAACCCGTCGCGGACCTCGTGTTCTTCGAGCGTGTAGTTCTTTTCCATCTTCACTTCGCCCTCGAGCACCTTCGCGCGACAGGTGCAGCACACGCCGCCCTTGCACGCATACGGCAGCGCGAGACCGGCGCGCAGCCCGACGTCGAGCACGCTCGTGCCCTGATACGGCAGGCGCAGCTTGCGGCGCTTGCCGTCGAGCACGATTTCGAGCTCGGCCGCGGGGGTGTCCGCGGTGATCTCGACGGGCGGCACGCCCGCCTGCGGCAGCGGCGTGCCGAAGCGCTCGACGTGCACCTTCGCGGGCGGCACGCCGGCTGCCTTGAGCGCGGCCTCGGCCGCATCCATCATCGGCGCGGGGCCGCAGATGAACGCTTCGTCGATCGCGTCGGCCGGCAGCAGCTGCTCGATGAACGCCGCGCATTTTTCCTGGTCGAGCACGCCGTTAAACAGCTCGACGTCCTGCAGGTCGTCCGACAGCACGTGATACAGCACGAAGCGGTTCATGAAGCGGTTCTTCAGATCCTCGAGCTCCTCGGCGAACATGATCTGGTCGACGCTGCGGTTGCCGTAGACGAGCGTGAAGGTGCTGCGCGGCTCGACTTCGAGCGTCGTCTTGATGATCGCGAGCACCGGCGTGATGCCCGAGCCGCCCGAGAACGCGAGGTACTGCTGCCCCTGTTCCGCGTTCAGGTGCGTGAAGAAACGGCCGTCCGGCGTCATCACGTCGATCGTGTGGCCCGGCTGCAGCGTGTCGAACGCGAAGTTCGAGAAACGCCCGCCGCGCACGCGCTTGATGCCGATGCGCAACTCGCCGTCGCGATCGTAGTCGGTGACGCCCACGCAGATCGAATACGAACGGCGCGTTTCCTCACCGTCGATATGCGTCTTCAGCGTGACGAACTGCCCCTGCGTGAAGCGATAGTGGTCGCGCAGTTCGGGCGGGACTTCGAAGGCGACCGAGACCGCATCGGCGGTTTCGGGGCGCACTTCGCGGATACGCAGCGGATGGAATTGCGGGGTGGCCATATCAGTACGGTTTGAAGTAGTCGAAGGGTTCGCGGCAGTCGAGGCAGCGATACAGGGCCTTGCAGGCGGTCGAGCCGAATTGCGCGAGCCGCTCGGTGTGCGCCGAGCCGCAGCGTGGGCAGCCTGGGGCCGGCAGCGCGCGCGGCACGAAGCGCAGCACTTTCTCCTGCGGCGCTGACGTCGCGGCTGAACCGCAGTTGCCCGTCGGCGGCGCGATGCCGTAGACGCGCAGTTTTTCGCGGGCTTCAGCCGTGATCCAGTCGGTGGTCCACGCCGGCGCGAGCACGGTGGCGACGCGGTATGGCGTGAGCTGCGCGGCCTCGAGCGCACGGCCGATGTCTTCGGCAATCTGCGACATCGCCGGGCAGCCCGAGTAGGTCGGCGTGATCACGACTTCGAGCGCGCCGTCCGCGGCGCGTCGCACGTCGCGCAGGATGCCGAGCTCGCGGATCGACACCACCGGGATCTCCGGGTCGGGTACCGCTTCGAGCACGGTCCATGCGCGGGTGAGCGCGGCGTCGGTCGTGGCAGCGGCGGCGTTCGCGGGCTGCGGGGCGGTCGAGGTCGTCATCGCGTACTCACCAGCTGGCGCCCGGATGCTGGCGCGCGAGGCTCTGCATTTGGGCGAGCACGAAACCCATGTGCTCCGAATGCTCGCCGTGCTTGCCCGTGCTCACGTGCCGCAGCGCCGCGGGCAGCGTCAGCGTGGCCTGGTCGAGCGTGGCGCGCACGTCGTCGAGCCACGCGGCTTCCAGCGCTGAGGTGCGCGGGCCGATGCCGGCCGCGGCGACCGCGTCTTCCACCGCGTCCGCGCTGAAGAACTCGTACGTGTACGGCATCAGATAGTCGAGCGCGGCCTGCGCGCGACGGTGCGATTCGTCGGTGCCGTCGCCGAAACGGATCAGCCACTCGCTCGCGTGATGCACGTGGTACTGCGTTTCCTTGATCGACTTCGCGGCGATCGCGGCGAGCTGCCCGTCGGTGGAGCCCGTCAGCGCACCCCACAGATGCATCATCAGCGTCGCGTACAGGAAGTTGCGCACGATCGTGACCGCGTAATCCTTCCCGGCCTGCGCGGTGCCGGCGAGCGGCCCGTAATGCGGCAGCTCGGCGAGCGTGTAGTTCGCGAATTCGCGCTCGGCGCGGAAGTACGCGTAGTCGTCTTCGCTGCGCTGACGGCCGGTGAGCGGCGCTTCGAGCACGGCCGCGTGCGTGTACAGCAGGCGCGCCTGGCCGATCAGGTCGAGGCTCATGTTCGACAGCGCGATGTCCTCTTCGAGGATCGGGCCGTGGCCGCACCACTCGGTGTTGCGCTGACCGAGGATCAGCGCGGTATCCGCGAGGCGCAGCACGTACTGGAGATGTTCGGGCGTAATGGACGTAGTGGACGTAGTGGTCATGGCCGCGCTTACATGTGGTTGACTTCGTCGGGGAGCGTGTAGAACGTCGGGTGGCGATAGATCTTGTCGCCCGCCGGTTCGAACAGCTCGGCCTTCTCGTGCGGCGCCGAGGCCGTGATCGCCGAGGACGGCACCACCCAGATGCTCACGCCTTCCTGGCGGCGCGTGTAGACGTCGCGCGCCATGCGCAGCGCCATCGGCGCGTCGGCGGCATGCAGACTGCCGCAGTGTTTATGGTCGAGTCCCTGCTTGCTGCGCACGAACACTTCCCAAATCGGCCATTCCTTGTTCATTGCTGATCTCCTGATTCCTTTGATGTGCGGTGCCACTCAGGCGGCGTGCTGTTGCGCGCGCTGGCGCTGCTTTTCCGCGTGGGCGAGCGCGGCTTCGCGTACCCAGGCGCCGTCTTCATGGGCCTTCACGCGGGTCGCGAGGCGCTCGCGGTTGCACGGGCCGTCGCCATTGACGACGCGCCAGAACTCTTCCCAGTCGATGTCGCCGTAGTCGTAGTGACCGCGCGCCTCGTTCCATTTGAGGTCAGCGTCGGGCAGCGTGACGCCGAGCACCTTCGCCTGCTCGACGGTCGCATCGACGAATTTCTGGCGCAGGTCGTCGTTGGTGATGCGCTTGATGCCCCATCTGGCCGACTGGTTGCTGTGGACCGAATCCTTGTCGCTCGGGCCGAACATCATCAGCACCGGCCACCACCAGCGGTTCACCGCCTGCTGGACCAGCTCGCGCTGCGCCTCGGTGCCGGCCATCATCGCGAGCAGCGCGTCGAAGCCCTGGCGCTGATGGAACGACTCTTCCTTGCAGATGCGGATCATCGCGCGGGCGTACGGGCCGTACGTGCAGCGGCACAGCGGGATCTGGTTCATGATCGCCGCGCCGTCGACGAGCCAGCCGATCACGCCGACGTCGGCCCAGGTGGGTGTCGGGTAGTTGAAGATGCTCGAATACTTGGCCTTGCCCGCGTGCAGCGCGTCGATCAGCTGCTCGCGCGAGACACCGAGCGTTTCGGCGGCGCTATACAGATAGAGGCCGTGGCCGGCTTCGTCCTGCACCTTGGCGATCAGGATCGCCTTGCGCTTGAGGCTCGGCGCGCGCGTGATCCAGTTGCCCTCGGGCAGCATGCCGACGATCTCCGAGTGCGCATGCTGCGAGATCTGCCGCACCAGCGTTTTGCGGTACGCGTCGGGCATCCAGTCCTGCGGCTCGATCTTGCCGTCGGCGCTCATGACCGCGTCGAAGCGAGCCTGTTGTTCGGGCGAATTCGCGTCCGCGTCCAGCGGGGCAACGTTGCCGGGGATATCGAGGGATTGGGTGTACATGAGGGACGCTCTCTCTGGAGGAGTGGTCTGTGTCGGCGTAGTATAAACCAACCGACCGGTCGGTTTATAAATTTTTTGTGCAGAGACGTTGGGGCTGATAGCTGATTGAGGGCGTCGAAGCATGCATGCTGGTTTGCCCGGTTTCGACGGGCCGGCGCTTCATGACCGGCCGTCACCCCGCGCCGACACTTACCGGTAAAATTGCGAATTGGCCGCGATTTGCGGCCCACTTGCATCTCCGGCACTCATGTTACGTCTAAGCGAAATCAAACTCCCGCTCGATCATCCCGAAAGCGCCCTCGAAGCCGCCATCCGTGCGCGCCTCACGGAACTCGGCGTGGCGCGGGACGGGCTCATCCGATACACCGTGTTTCGCCGCGCGCACGACGCGCGCAAGCGCGCCGACATCAAGCTCACCTACATCGTCGATGTCGAGGTCAAGGATGAAGGGGCCGCGCTGAAACGGCTCGCCGACGTGCCGCATTGCGGCGTGACGCCCGACATGAGCTACAAGTTCGTCGCCGAAGCGCCCGCCCAACTGAGCACGCCGCGTCCGGTCGTCATCGGCATGGGGCCGTGCGGACTGTTCGCGGGCCTGATCCTCGCGCAGATGGGCTTCCGGCCGATCATCCTCGAGCGCGGCAAGGCCGTACGTGAGCGCACCAAGGACACGTTTGGCCTGTGGCGCAAATCGGTGCTGAATCCCGAGTCGAACGTGCAGTTCGGCGAAGGTGGCGCGGGCACCTTTTCGGACGGCAAGCTCTACAGCCAGATCAAGGACCCGAAACACTACGGCCGCAAGGTGCTCGACGAATTCGTGCGGGCCGGTGCGCCGGAGGACATCCTGTACCTGAGCCGGCCGCATATCGGCACGTTTCGTCTCGTCAGCATGGTCGAGAAGATGCGCGCGAGCATCCACGAGTTGGGCGGCGAAGTGCGCTTCGAAACGCGTGTCGAGGACATCGACATCGACAACGGCCAGGTGCGCGGGCTGAAGCTGTCGACCGGCGAGACGCTGCGCTGCGACCACGTTGTGCTGGCGGTCGGCCATAGCGCACGCGATACCTTCCAGATGCTGTACGACCGCGGCGTTCACGTCGAGGCGAAGCCGTTTTCGCTCGGTTTTCGGATCGAGCATCCGCAAGGGATCATCGATCGGAGCCGTTTCGGGAAATTTGCCGGTCACAAACAGCTCGGCGCAGCCGACTACAAGGTGGTGCACCACTGCAGCAACGGGCGAGCGGTTTATAGCTTCTGCATGTGTCCCGGCGGCACCGTGGTGGCGGCCACGTCCGAGCTGGGGCGCGTCGTCACGAACGGCATGAGCCAGTACTCGCGCGCGGAGCGCAACGCGAACGCGGGCATCGTGGTCGGCATTACGCCAGACGACTACCCGGGCGGGCCGCTCGCCGGCATCGCGTTCCAGCGCAAGTGGGAGGAGCGGGCGTTCGAGCTCGGTGGCGGTAACTATATGGCTCCAGGGCAGTTGGTCGGCGACTTCATCGCGGGGCGGCCGTCCACTTCACTCGGCTCGGTCGTTCCGTCGTACAAGCCGGGCGTGCGGCCAACCGATCTCAGCACCGCGCTGCCCGACTACGCGATCGAAGCGATTCGCGAAGCGCTGCCACAGATGGAGAAGAAAATCGCAGGTTTCGCGATGCATGATGCGGTGCTGACCGGCGTTGAAACGCGAACTTCGTCGCCGGTACGCGTGCGTCGCGGCGACGACTACCAGAGTGTCAACGTCAACGGGCTGTATCCGGCGGGCGAGGGTGCGGGGTATGCGGGCGGGATCTACTCGGCGGCAATCGACGGAATCGAGGTCGCCGAAGCGGTCGCGCTGAAGATCATGAGTCAGCAAACGGCGTGAGACCGAGCCGGCACAGCCGCCGGGCGCCGGGGTAAGCGGACCTGCCTGCGATTGCCGGCGCTTGCCGCGTCGTTCGGGCACAATGCGCGTTTCGCCTCGAACCGATCTTCCGAATGACCATTCGCACCCTGGCTGCCGCATGCGGCGCGGCGCTGCTTGCCCAATTTGCCCCGTTTGTCGTTTCCTCGAGTGCGTTCGCTGCCGAAGCGTCCGAGCATTGGGTCGCCGTTTGGGCGACCGCGCTGCAACCGATTCCACAGCGGGCCGAGTTGCCACCGCTGTATCGCGCGCCGGAAGTCGCCGGGCGCACCGTTCGGCAAATCATGTATCCGACGTTGTCGGGGAGGGTGGCGCGAATTCATCTGAGCAATGCGTACGGCAAGACGCCTCTCGTCATCGACGAACTGCGCATCGCGCGCTCCGCCGGTGGCGCGGCAGCCGTCGAGGGCGCCGGCGGTCGGGTGACGTTTGGCGGTAAGGGCGCGGTCAGCGTTCCGCCTGGCGGCGAGGTGGACAGCGATCCGGTCGCGATCGATGTCGTCGAGGGCGCGCCATATGCGATCAGTGCGTTCGTGGGACCGGAGCAGCGGATCGTCGCATGGCACCGAGTGTCGAATCAGGTAAATTATGTGTCCGGGCCCGGCAATCACACCACCGACGCGTCCGCCACGGCGTTTCCCGGCCGCTTCACGCAATATGTGTGGGTCACAGGTTTGTCGGTGGAGGCGGCGGCACCGTCGCTTGCCGTGGCCGCGATCGGCGACTCGATCACCGACGGCATGCGCTCCACCCTCAACCAGAACCGTCGCTGGCCGGATGCGCTGGCTCGGCGGCTGGCGGCGAGCGGCGCGCAGTCGACCGCGATCGTGAATCTCGGCATCAGCGGCAACCGGCTCCTGAGCGACTCGCCTTGTTATGGCGACGCGCTTGCGAGCCGCTTCGAGCGCGACGTTTTGCGACGTCCAGGCGTCAAAGCGGCGATCCTGCTGATTGGCATCAACGACATCAACTTTGCGGCAATGCCGCCTCATGGCGGGCTCGACTGCGATTTTCCTCATACGTCGGTCACGGCTGCCGATCTGATCGCCGGTTACCAGCGAGTGATCGCGGCCGCGCGGCGCAACGGTGTCAAGATGTTCGGCGCGACGCTGACGCCGGCGTCGCTGCCACCGGAGCGGGAAAAGATCCGACTCGCGGTTAATCAGTGGATCCGAACTAGTCGTGCTTTCGATGGCGTCGTAGACTTCGACGCGGCGTTGCGCGATCGGACGCAGCCGGAGCGTCTGCAGCGCGCTTTCGATAGCGGCGACCACATCCATCCAAGCGACGCGGGCTACGCGGCTATGGCCGCTACAGTTCCTGTCGAGGTCGTGGTGGATGCGACCCGGAAGTGAGCGGCAACTTTTTTAAGCGAAAGCAAAAACGGGTATTGACGAGACGCGAAAGAGTCTCCATAATTTCGCTTCTCTGCTGCAGACGCAGCGACGCAAACGAAGCAGTGCCGGGTAGTGGTGGTTCAGGCGCGGCGCGTTTGGCGGACCGATCTTTAAAAACTAACAGTCGATAAGTGTGGGCGCTTGATGCGGAATGCGGCGGCGGATTCTCCGGAGTCTGCTGTCAGGCAGAAGTATCAGAAGCCTCACACAGTATTGGAGGAAGGTTTGTCTGTCGAAAGACGGATCAATCATCG
>NZ_JACHDC010000023.1:0-164049 GCF_014200875.1 Paraburkholderia sp. HC6.4b | reverse complement strand
CCCACGCCATCAAAGGCTTCCCGCTTCTCCGCACCCCGGCGTCCGGAGCGCGAAAGTGCGGAATTCTAGTCGCCGACATCGGGACTTGCAAGCGATATTTTGACAAGCGTATTAACGGTGCTTGAAAACCGGTTTGCGCTTCTCCACGAACGCGGCCATGCCCTCTTTCTGGTCTTCGGTGGCGAAGAGCGAATGGAACAGGCGGCGCTCGAAATGCACGCCCTCCGCGAGCGTCGTTTCAAAGGCTCGGTTGACCGACTCCTTGACCATCAGCACCGCCGGCAGCGGGAATTCCGCAATGGTGGCGGCCGCGCCGACCGCTTCGTCAAGCAGCGATGCCTCCGGGATCACGCGCGAAACCAGTCCGGCGCGCTCCGCTTCGGCGGCATCCATGAAACGGGCGGTTAAACAGAGGTCCATCGCCTTCGCTTTTGACACCGCCCGCGGCAAGCGCTGCGTGCCGCCCGCGCCCGGCATGATCCCGAGCTTGATTTCCGGTTGACCGAACTTCGCCGTGTCGGCGGCGAAAATGATGTCGCACATCATCGCCAGTTCGCAGCCGCCGCCGAGCGCGAAGCCCGCCACCGCGGCAATGATCGGCTTACGGATCGAGCGAACCGTTTCCCAATTGCGCGTGATGTAGTCGCCCTTGTAGACATCCATATAGGAGTACGACGCCATCATCCCGATGTCCGCACCCGCCGCGAATGCTTTCTCGCTGCCCGTCACGACGATTGCGCCAATCGACTCGTCGCCGTCGAACTCGCGCAACGCTGCGCCTAGTTCGTCCATCAGCGCGTCGTTCAGTGCATTCAGAGCCTTCGGACGGTTGAGCGTAATCAGTCCGACCCGTCCCCGCGTCTCAACCAGAATGTTTTCGTAAGCCATGCCGCCTCCATAAGGGTTAATCGCACGCGAAAAACGCTTCGCGCATCGTCTGTGGTGATGCTACCATTCCCCAACCAACCGGTCGGTCAATTATTCGACAGGTATTTCCCCAACGTACAGCCGAGCCTCTTTGCCATGACACATCCGCTATTCACCAAGCACGAAGACACGCTGCACAAAGCGCTCGCCGCGCTCGAAACGCGCGGCTACTGGAGCCCGTTCGTCGAGATGCCCAGTCCGAAAGTGTACGGGGAAACAGCTAACGCGGACGGCGAAGCCGCGTTCAAGGCGCTTCTAGACAAAACGTTCGACCTGGACCAACCGTCGACGGGAGAGACCGTCGGCGCAGAGGTTTCGCCGTTCGGCTTCCAGCTCGGCGTGCGTTACCCGAAAGCCGACCCGAGCGCGCTCATCGCCGCATCTGCCGCGGCGCAACGCGATTGGCGAGCCGCCGGCTCGCAGGCATGGATCGGCGTGAGCCTCGAAATCCTCGCGCGCCTGAATCGCGCCAGCTTCGAGCTCGGCTACAGCGTGATGCACACGACCGGTCAGGCGTTCACGATGGCCTTCCAGGCAGGGGGCCCACACGCGCAGGATCGCGCGCTCGAAGCGGTCGCGTATGCCTGGGATCAGCTGCGCCGTATCCCCGCCGACGCGTACTGGGAAAAGCCGCAAGGCAAAAACCCGCCGCTCGCGATGCACAAGCGCTACACCGTCGTGCCGCGCGGCATCGGCCTCGTGCTCGGCTGCTGCACATTCCCGACGTGGAACGGCTATCCGGGCCTGTTCGCCGATCTGGCCACCGGCAACACGGTGATCGTCAAGCCGCATCCGGGCGCGATCCTGCCGCTCGCGCTGACCGTGCGCATCGCGCGTGACGTGTTGCGCGAAGCAGGCTTCGATCCGAACGTCGTCACGCTGCTGGCCACCGCCCCGAACGACGGCGCCCTCGTCCAGCAACTGGCCCAGCGCCCCGAGATCAAACTGATCGACTTCACGGGCAGCACCCAGAACGGCACCTGGCTCGAGCGCAACGCGCACCAGGCGCAGGTCTACACCGAAAAAGCTGGCGTCAATCAGATCGTCATCGACTCGGTCGACGACATCAAGGCGGCCGCGCGCAACATCGCGTTCTCGCTGGCGCTGTACTCAGGCCAGATGTGCACCGCGCCGCAAAATATCTACGTACCGCGAGACGGCATTCGCACCGCGGAAGGCACGCTCAGCTTTGACGATGTCTCCCAGGCGCTTGCCGGCGCGGTGCAAAAGCTCGTCGCCGATCCGGCCCGCGCCGTCGAACTGCTCGGCGCGATCCAGAACGAAGGCGTCGTGCAGCGCATCGACGAAGCCGCCGGGCTCGGCCGCGTTCTCGTCGCGAGCCAGACGCTCGACCATCCGTCCTTTCCGGGCGCTCGCGTGCGCACACCGCTCGTATTGCAACTCGACGCCTCGACCGACCGCGCCCAGTTCACGAGAGAATGGTTCGGGCCGATCTCGTTCGTCATCGCGACGGACTCGACCGCGCAGTCACTCGACCTCGCTGGCGACATTGCTGCCGAGCACGGCGCGCTAACGCTGGCGGTCTACAGCACGGACGACGCCGTGCTCGACGCCGCGCACGAAGCGTCGATTCGCGGCGGCGTCGCACTGTCGATCAACCTGACCGGTGGCGTGTTCGTCAACCAGTCCGCGGCTTTTTCGGACTTTCACGGCACCGGCGCCAACCCGGCCGCGAATGCCGCGCTTGCCGATGCCGCTTTCGTCGCCAACCGCTTCCGTGTCGTTCAAAGCCGCGTTCATGTTGAACCGAAAGCGGCGCCCGCGGTAGCTGGCTGAACGGCATAAGAAGGCTTCAGCGCAACGCACGACTTCGTCCTATGCCGTTCGGCGGATGGACCGAGTCGTGCGCTCTGACTAACATCAGACATCGGATCGGCATCACGCGCCGACGCTAGTCGAGCGACCGTGCCCATCGGCCAAAGAGAGTTTGAGGAGACACCCCATGTCATATGAAGCGATCCGGCTGGACATCGACTCATCGAGCCACGTCGCCACCATCACGCTGAACCGCCCGGACAAGCTCAACAGCTTCACGCGCGCGATGCATCAGGAACTCGGCGCGGCACTCGACCAGGTCGAAAAGTCCGGCGCCCGTGCGCTCGTGCTCACCGGCGCGGGACGCGGCTTCTGCGCCGGCCAGGATCTCGCCGACCTCGATTTCACGCCCGGCGCGATGACCGACCTCGGCGCCGTGATCGATGAATACTTCAATCCGTTGATCCGCCGTCTGCAAGCGCTACCGTTTCCGGTGATCGCCGCGGTCAACGGCACGGCCGCCGGCGCGGGCGCCAATCTCGCGTTGGCCTGCGACCTGGTGCTCGCAGCTCGCTCCGCGAGTTTCATCCAAGCGTTCGTGAAGATCGGCCTCGTGCCGGATTCGGGCGGGACGTGGTTCCTGCCGCAACGCGTTGGCATGGCACGCGCGCTCGGCCTCGCGATCACCGGCGACAAGCTCAGCGCCGACACAGCCGAAAGCTGGGGCTTGATCTGGCAAGCGCTCGACAACGCCGAACTGGCTCCGGCCGCGGCAAAACTCGCGGCCCAGCTTGCCCAGCAACCGACGCGCGCGATCGCCGCGATCAAGCAGGCGATGCGTGCCGGCACGACGCAATCGCTCGACCAGCAGCTCGATCTCGAGCGTGATCTGCAGCGCCAACTAGGCGCCTCGCACGATTACGCGGAAGGCGTGCAGGCATTTATCGAAAAGCGCGCGCCGCGCTTCGAGGGGCGTTGAGATGTCCACGCAAACCACCCGCCCCGACCAGATGACTGCCGACGAACTCGCCCGCGCGACAGCTGCCGCGATGTACGAAAACGACGCCTGCAGTCGCGCTATCGGGCTCGAGATTCTCGACGTGCGCCCCGGCTATGCGCGGCTGCGCATGGCGGTGCGCGACGACTTCCTGAACGGCCATCAGATCTGCCACGGCGGCCTGATCTTCACGCTCGCCGATTCGACCTTCGCGTTCGCCTGCAACACTTACAACATCAATACGGTTGCCGCCGGCTGCTCGATTGAATACCTCCGGCCGGTCTACGGCGGCGACGTGCTGAGCGCCGAAGCGGTCGAGCAGACATCGAGCGGGCGCACTGGCATCTACGATATTCGCGTCACGAATCGCGCCGGCGAGACCGTCGCGATGTTTCGCGGCAAGTCGGCGCAAATCAGGGGCCACCTGATTCCCACCGGCGACTGACATTGAGCGGCGGCAAGCCAGAGCCGCCCTCGCGGACGACTGTCTGCGTGGCTCTCTGACGCCAACGCGTTACATATCAAACTCAGATACTGAGGCAGCAAGGAGACATTCGATGAGCACCGCTCTTCCGCTCGATCCGATCGAGACCGCCAGCCGCGACGAGCTCGCCGCGCTCCAACTTGAACGGCTCAAATGGTCACTCACCCATGCGTATGAAAATTCGCCGGTGTACCGGCGCAAGTTCGACGAAGCCGGTGTTCATCCGGGCGATGTCAAGTCGCTCGCGGACCTCGCGCGCTTACCGTTCACGACGAAGAAGGATTTGCGCGACAACTATCCGTTCGGCATGTTCGCGGTGCCGCAGGAGCAGATTTCGCGAATCCATGCATCGTCTGGGACGACCGGCAAGCCGACCGTCGTCGGCTATACGGCGCGCGACATCGACACGTGGGCGAATCTCGTCGCCCGTTCGATACGCGCCGCCGGCGCGAAGCGCGGCGACAAGGTGCACGTGAGCTACGGCTACGGCCTCTTCACGGGCGGCCTCGGCGCGCATTACGGCGCCGAGCGCGCGGGGCTCACCGTGATTCCGTTCGGCGGTGGTCAGACCGAAAAGCAGGTGCAGCTGATCCAGGACTTCCGGCCGGACATCATCATGGTGACACCGAGCTACATGCTGTCGATCGCCGACGAACTCGAGCGCCAGGGTATCGACCCGGCTAGCTGCTCATTGCGCATCGGCATCTTCGGCGCTGAGCCGTGGACCAACGAAATGCGCGAGGCGATCGAAAAACGCATGGGCATCGACGCGGTCGACATCTACGGTCTCTCCGAAGTGATGGGCCCGGGCGTCGCCTCGGAGTGCATCGAGACCAAAGACGGCCCGACGATCTGGGAAGACCATTTCTATCCCGAGATCATCGACCCCGAAACGGGCGAGGTGCTGCCCGATGGCGAACTCGGCGAACTCGTGTTCACGTCGCTGACGAAAGAAGCGCTGCCGATCATCCGCTACCGCACGCGCGATCTCACGCGCCTGCTGCCGGGCAGCGCCCGCACGATGCGGCGTATGGAAAAAATCACGGGCCGCTCGGACGACATGATGATCGTCCGTGGCGTCAATGTGTTCCCGACGCAGATCGAAGAGTTGCTGCTCAAGCAGCACGCGCTCGCGCCGCACTATCAGATCGTACTGACGAAGGAAGGGCCGCTCGACGTGTTGACGCTGAACGTCGAACCGTGCCCCGAAAGCGCGCCGGATACTTCCGCGCTAACCACCGCGAAAAACGCGCTGGCGTACGACATCAAGGCGCTGATTGGCGTAAGCGCGGTGGTGAACGTGCTGGCCGTGAATGGGATCGAGCGCTCGGTGGGCAAGGCGCGGCGGGTGGTCGACAAGCGCAGTTCGGGGCTCTAAGTCAGGCAACGGGCAGCGACGCGCAGCGTAAGAGCCCAACAAAAAACGGCGTCACGCACGGATCCTGATCCAAACGTGACGCCGATTTCCACGACTTCTATTAGCGGCTTCGCGGCAGCCTCCAACCCGCCTCCCGAAAACCGCTCTAACTCAAACGGCAGTCACGCTTCCGCCTGCGCCCCACCGCCTCACGAATTCGGCAGCAGCAACCACATCCGGCCACCCTGCTTCATCTTGCCAGCCAGATCACCGGCATCGTCGCCGAGGCCCCAGAAGTAGTCGGCGCGCACGCCGCCTTTGATCGCGGTGCCCGTGTCCTGCGCGAACACGAGGCGGTTCATCGGCGAGTTCGTCAGCGGCCGTGTGGTCTGCAGGAACACCGGCGTGCCGAGCGGAATCGCGCTCGGGTCGACCGCAATCGAGCGCTCCGGCGTCAGCGGCACGCCGAGCGCGCCGATCGGACCGTCCGCGCCACCGCTCGGCATACTTTCGGCCGACGGCATCTCGCGAAAAAACACGAAGCGCGGATTGGTGTCGAGCAATCCATCGACGCGCGTCGGATTCGCGCGTGCCCATGCCTTGATGCCCTGCATCGTCGCCTGCGCGGGTGTGATCTCGCCATGATCGAGCAGCCAGCGCCCGATCGACTTGTACGGCTGATCGTTGGTACCGCCAAAGCCGACGCGCATCACACTGCCGTCTTCCATCACGATGCGCCCGGAGCCCTGCACCTGCAAAAAGAATGCTTCGATCGGATCGTCGACCCACACGAGTTCGTTGCCGCTGAGCGCGCCCGAGCGTTCGAGTTGGGCGCGCGCCGGCAACGGCGCCCCCACGCGATAGCCGGCGGGCCAGCGGTACAGCGCGGTCTGATATACCCCATGCCGCGTGCGCGAGCCCCGCAGCAGTGGCTCGTAGTAACCGGTGACCAGACCGTCGAGCGTGCCGTCGCTATTCGCGAGCTGGAACGGCGTGAAGTAGGCTTCGAAGAAGGCGCGCGCGCCGGTGACGTCGAGATCGTCGATTTGCGCGGCGGCCGCGCATGCACGCGACCAGTTCGGCTGACGCGCGAGCCTCGTGCAGTTTTGCCGCAACGCGGCCGTCGCGCCGATCAGCGAGTCGTCCTGCCAGCCCGGCACCTGCTGCCACGCAACCGCGGTCAAGCGCGACGACGCGATCTGGCCGGGGATGATCGCAGCGCCGCTCGGCGGCGAAGGCCGGAGCGCGCCGCCGCCACCGCAGGAGGCAAGCAACACCGCAACCGACAATGCACCGACCCACGCGCCGGCTCGGCGGACAAAACGCATACAATGTTCGTTCTTGATGGAAACCGCCATGTCTGATTTGTTCGACGAATACCCGATGCTCATCTTCGCGCTGGAATCGCTGCTCGCGCTGTTCCTGCTCGTCTTTATTGTTGTGTGGACGTCGTCTGGCAAGAAAAAAGCGCGACGTGCCAAGCCGGCGGAACGGTCCCAACAGCAAAAGCCGCAGTGACCCTGGCCGGCGGGTTGCATACAGAACCGCGCAACCCCTCGCGCCTCAAGCGCTCGTCTGAGCGCTCATCCAACCACCCACTCAACTGCCCGCTGCGCCGCGCGCCGATACGAACTCATTAAAGACCGCGCAACACCGCGCCGGTTCAATGCAACGTTCGCGGCATGCGCAACACGAACTCCGGCACCGGCGCCTCGAAGCGCTCACCATCCTCCGCCACGCAGAAGTAATCGCCGCGCATCGTGCCGACCGGCGTCGCGATCACTGCCCAACTCGTGTATTCGAAATGCTCGCCCGGCTTGAGCAGCGGCTGATGACCGACCACGCCCAGACCTTTGACTTCCTGGACGGTGTTTTCGCTGTCGGTGATGATCCAGTGACGCGCGATCAACTGTGCGGGCACCTGGCCGGTGTTACGGATGGTCAGCGTGTAGGCAAAGGCGTACTGGCGACGCTCCGGGTCCGATTCTTCGGGCAGGTAGTGCACCTGCGCCGAGACGCTGAATTCGTACTGGCTCATCCTGATTCCGATCTGATCAAACGGGCTGTGAAAAATCGTGGAAGGCCCGAACGCCAATGGTCTGCGGGTGCAGCGGCGATGCGGCGCTCATGGAATGGCATTCTGCTTGATGCGCGGCATGGCCGCAACCGGATACGCCTTTCGGCCAGCTGTGTCTAAGACGTTGGGACACGGCTGCTTTGCCGCGCCCAGTCTCCATGTCGTTTTTGCGCCGGTACTTTGCGAAGTTTCATCGCGCGATTCCGCCACGCCAACCGCGGCCAGCACCCCGGTCTGCACGCGCAAAACCGGTAAAATGGCGCTTTCCCGCTTGCATCGGCCCCTGTCATGACGCAATTTCGCATCGCCCCCAGCATTCTCTCCGCCGACTTCGCCCGCCTGGGCGAAGAAGTCCGCAACGTCGTCGCCGCCGGCGCCGACTGGATCCACTTCGACGTGATGGACAACCACTACGTGCCGAACCTGACCATCGGCCCGCTCGTATGCGAAGCGATCCGCCCGCACGTGGACGTGCCAATCGACGTGCACCTGATGGTGCGTCCCGTCGACCGCATCGTGCCGGACTTCGCGAAAGCCGGCGCGAACCTGATCAGCTTTCACCCGGAAGCGTCGGATCACATCGACCGCACGCTGTCGCTGATCCGCGACCACGGCTGCAAGGCCGGCCTCGTGTTCAATCCGGCGACGTCGCTGAACTATCTCGATCATGTGATGGACAAGGTCGACCTCGTGCTGATCATGTCGGTGAACCCGGGCTTCGGCGGCCAGTCGTTCATCCCCGAGGCGCTCAACAAGCTGCGCGAAGCGCGCAAACGCATCGACGCGTACACCGAGCGCACCGGCCGCGACATCCACCTCGAAGTGGACGGCGGCGTGAAGGTCGACAACATCGCGGAAATCGCGGCGGCCGGCGCGGACACGTTCGTGGCCGGCTCGGCGATCTTTGGCCAGCCCGATCACAAGGTCGTGATCGACAAGATGCGCGCCGCCCTCGCGACCGTCCAGCGTTAAAAACCAGCGCCTCATGACCACTTCGTATCCCGCCCCGACGTTTACCGGCGCGCGCCTCGAAGCCGCGATCATCGACCTCGACGGCACGATGATCGACACGGCCGACGACTTCACCGCCGGCCTGAACGGTATGCTCGCTCAGCTCGACGCGGAGGAAACGACGCGCGAGGAAGTGGTCGGCTACGTCGGCAAGGGTTCGGAGCATCTGATCCGCAGCGTGCTTGCGCCGCGCTTCGAAGCCGAGCACGCGCAAGAGCGCTTCGACGAAGCGCTCGCGATCTATCAGGCCGAGTACGCGAAGATCAACGGCGTGCACACGCGGCTTTATCCAGACGTCGAGGCCGGTCTGCGCGCGCTGCGCGACGCGGGCCTGAAGCTCGCCTGCGTGACCAACAAGCCGCACCGCTTCGCGCTCGAATTGCTGCAGCAGTACCGGCTTGCACCGTATTTCAGCGTCGTGCTCGGCGGCGACAGTCTCGCGAAAAAGAAACCGGACCCGCTGCCGATGCTGACCGCCGCCGCGCAGCTCGGCGTCGAGCCGAGCGCCACGGTGGCGATCGGCGACTCGGAAAACGACGCGCTGGCGGGCCGCGCGGCCGGTATGGCGACGCTGACCGTGCCCTACGGGTACAACCACGGCCAAGCTATACAAACGATAAAATCCGATGGTATAGTTGCCTCGCTGCTCGACGCCGCCAGGGCGATCGCAGCGCATCAATCCACGACTTAACAGTCCTTCATCCTCATGTTTCTGAATAAAAAACGGAGTCTGATTAGCATCGACCGGGGAGCCTGGCCCTGGCGTCGCTGGTCGCGCTAACCTCGCCTGAGGTACGCTGAAGCTCGTCTTCGGCAACCGTTTTTTACTTCGCTGCGCTCACGCGCTTTTTCCATCGATCTGTTTTTGCGCAGCTGCATCGGCTGATTGAGCCTGCGCGTACCCGCAAGGTACCGTTGCTCGCCCGCACCGCTCGCACGCGCCGATGGAAGACCCGCGCCGGTCGGTATCATTGTGTCGAGAACGTCGACCCACGCCCTGACCGGAGGCGCTTAGCCCCGCTTTGCCCGACGCTTGCTGCCGCCGGACCACCGTACAGGATCGGAACATGACCGAACTCGAATTCCAGTCCCTCGCCAACGAGGGTTTCAACCGCATCCCGCTGATCGCCGAAGCGCTCGCCGACCTCGAGACGCCGCTGTCGCTGTACCTGAAGCTCGCGCAGACCGAGCGCAACGGCGCGAACTCGTTCCTGCTGGAGTCGGTGGTCGGCGGCGAACGCTTCGGGCGTTATTCGTTCATCGGCCTGCCGGCGCGGACTCTCATGCGCACGCGCAACGGCGTGTCGGAAGTGGTCCGCGACGGCAAGGTCGTCGAGACGCACGAGGGCGATCCGCTCGCGTTCATCCAGCAATTCCAGGCGCGCTTCAAGGTCGCGCAACGCCCGGGGCTGCCGCGCTTCACGGGCGGTCTCGCCGGCTATTTCGGCTATGACGCGGTGCGCTATATCGAGAAGAAGCTCGCGCACAGCGCGCCGAAAGACGACCTCAATCTGCCCGACATCCAGCTGCTGCTGACCGAGGAAGTCGCCGTCATCGACAACCTCGCCGGCAAGCTCTATCTGGTGGTCTACGCCGACCCGACCCAGGCTGAGGCCTACACGAAAGCGAAGCACCGTCTGCGCGAACTGCGCCAGCGGCTGCGCGTCACCGTCGAGCCGCCCGTCGTGTCGGCCAGCGTACGCACCGAGATCTACCGCGAATTCGCGAAAGACGATTACCTGGCGGCCGTGCGCAAGGCGAAGGAATACGTCGCCGCCGGCGAACTGATGCAGGTGCAGGTCGGTCAGCGCCTGATCAAGCCGTACCGCGACAATCCGCTGTCGCTGTATCGCGCGCTGCGCTCGCTGAATCCGTCGCCGTACATGTACTACTACAACTTCGGCGACTTCCACGTGGTCGGCGCGTCGCCGGAGATTCTGGTGCGCCAGGAAAAGCGCGGCGAGGACCGTATCGTCACGATCCGCCCGCTGGCCGGCACCCGTCCGCGCGGCAACACGCCCGAGCGCGATGCCGCGCTCGCTACCGAGCTGCTGAACGATCCGAAGGAAATCGCCGAGCATGTGATGCTGATCGACCTCGCGCGCAACGACGTCGGCCGCATCGCGCAGATCGGCTCGGTGGTCGTGACCGACAAGATGGTGATCGAGAAGTACTCGCACGTGCAGCACATCGTCAGCTCGGTCGAAGGCAAGCTCAAGAACGACATGACCAATTTCGACGTGCTGCGCGCCACCTTCCCGGCCGGCACGCTGTCGGGCGCGCCGAAGGTCCGCGCGATGGAGCTGATCGACGAGCTCGAGCCCGTCAAGCGCGGCCTGTACGGCGGGGCGGTCGGCTATCTGTCGTTCACCGGCGAGATGGATCTGGCCATCACGATCCGCACCGGCGTGATCGCGAACGGCAATCTGTATGTGCAGGCGGCCGCGGGCGTGGTCGCCGATTCGGTGCCCGAATCCGAATGGCAGGAGACCGAGAACAAGGCACGCGCGGTAATGCGCGCCGCCGAGCAGGTCCAGGACGGCCTCGATAGCGACTTCTGACCGGAGACACACCATGCTGCTCATGATCGACAACTACGACTCGTTCACCTACAACCTGGTGCAGTACTTCGGCGAACTCGGCGAAGACGTGCGCACCTATCGCAACGACGAAATCACGCTCGACGAAATCGCCAGGCTGAACCCCGAGCGCATCTGCCTGTCGCCGGGCCCAAGCAATCCGCAACACGCGGGCATCACGCTCGACGTGCTGCGCGAATTCGCCGGCAAGACGCCGATTCTCGGCGTGTGCCTCGGCCATCAGGCGATCGGCGAGGCGTTCGGCGGCCGCGTCGTGCGCGCGCAGACCATCATGCACGGCAAGGTCAGCACGATCGAAACCGACTGCAAGGGCGTATTCGAAGACCTGCCGAAGCATTTCACGGTGACGCGCTACCACTCGCTCGCGATCGAACGCGAATCGCTGCCCGACTGCCTCGAAGTATCGGCATGGACTGAAGACGGCGAAATCATGGGCGTGCGCCACAAGGAACTGGCCGTGGAAGGCGTGCAGTTCCACCCGGAATCGATCCTGTCCGAACACGGCCACGCGCTGCTCGAAAACTTCGTCAAGCAGTCGAAGCTCGCCGTCGCCGGCAAGGCCTCGCATCACGCGGCGCCGCGCAATGCCTGACACAAAGGGAGACGAGATCATGTCCATTACGCCCCAGGAAGCCTTGCAGCGGACCATCGAGCACCGCGAGATTTTTCACGACGAAATGCTGCACCTGATGCGCCTCATCATGCGCGGCGAACTCTCGCCCGTGATGTCGGCGGCGATCATCACCGGCCTGCGCGTCAAAAAAGAGACCATCGGCGAAATCACCGCGGCCGCCACGGTGATGCGTGAATTTGCCCGGCACGTCGACGTGCAGGACAACTCGAACTTCGTCGATATCGTCGGCACCGGCGGCGACGGCGCGCACACGTTCAACATTTCCACCGCGACGATGTTCGTGTCGGCCGCGGTGGGCGCGAAGGTCGCAAAGCACGGCAATCGCGGCGTATCGAGCAAGTCGGGCAGCGCGGACGTGCTCGAAGCGCTCGGCGTCAACATCGATCTGCAACCGGAGCAGGTCGCGGCATCGATTGCGGAAACGGGCATGGGCTTCATGTTCGCGCCGAACCATCATCCGGCGATGAAAAACGTCGCGCCGGTACGCCGGGAACTCGGCATCCGCACGATCTTCAATATCCTCGGGCCGCTCACCAATCCGGCCGGCGCGCCGAATCAGCTGATGGGCGTGTTTCACCCCGACCTCGTCGGCATTCAGGTGCGCGTGATGCAGCGCCTCGGCGCCAAACACGTGCTCGTCGTGTACGGGATGGACGGCATGGACGAAGTGTCGCTCGGCGGCGCCACGCTGGTCGGCGAGTTGCGCGACGGCGAGATCCGCGAGTACGAGATCCATCCGGAAGACTTCGGCATGCAGATGGTGTCGAACCGCACGCTCAAAGTCGCCGACGCGGGCGAGTCGAAGGTCATGCTGCTCGACGCGCTCAGCAACAAGCCCGGCGTCGCGCGGGAAATCGTCACGCTGAACGCCGGCACGGCACTCTATTCGGCGAACGTCGCGGCCACGATCGCGGACGGCATCGAGCTCGCGCGCGAAGCGATCGCGAGCGGCAAGGCACGCGCGAAGGTCGACGAACTGGTGCGCTTCACCCAGCAATTCAAGCAGTAATCACGTAGCGAGACATTTATGAGCGACATCCTCGACCGCATCATCGCGGTCAAACGCGAAGAAGTCCGGGCGGCCGAGCAAAGCGTGCCGCTCGAAGAACTGCGGCTCGAAGCGTCGTCGCGCGATCTCCGCGACTTCGTCGGCGCATTGCGCGCCAAGCACACGGCGGGTCTCGCCGCGGTGATCTCCGAAGTGAAGAAGGCGAGCCCGTCGAAGGGCGTGCTGCGCGAGCACTTCGTGCCGGCCGACATCGCGCGTTCGTATGAGAAGCACGGCGCGGCGTGTCTGTCCGTGCTGACCGACGTGCAGTTCTTCCAGGGCAGCGTCGCCTATCTGCAGCAAGCGCGCGCCGCGTGCCAGTTGCCGGTGATACGCAAGGACTTCATCGTCGATCCGTATCAGGTGGTCGAAGCACGCGCGATGGGGGCCGACGCGATCCTGCTGATCGCCGCCGCGCTCGAAACCGCCGAGATGCAGGACCTCGAAGCGCTCGCGCATTCGCTGGGTCTCGCGGTGCTCGTCGAAGTGCACGACAGCGATGAACTCAAGGAAGCGCTGACGCTGAAGACGCCACTGATCGGCATCAACAACCGCAATCTGCGCACCTTCGAAACCTCGCTCGACACGACGCTCGGCATGCTCGACGCGATTCCCGACGATCGCATCGTCGTGACCGAATCGGGCATCCTGTCGCGCGACGACGTCGAGCGCATGCGCGCGCGGAATGTGCATACCTTCCTCGTCGGCGAAGCGTTCATGCGCGCGGACGAGCCGGGCGTGGAACTCGCGCGGATGTTTTTCTGAGCGTCGTATCGACGTATCCGCGTATCGGGCGCAGAGAAATCCACGCAACGAGGACACCCAGCATGGGCATGGAACGCGAAATCAAGCTGGCGCTGCCGGCTTCGCAGGTGCAGGCGGCGACGCAGTGGTTCGCCGCGCGCGCCGGCAAGAACGGACGCGCGATCAAGCTCGTGAACATTTACTTCGATACGCCGCAGTTGACGCTGGCGTCGTCAAAGAGCGCGCTGCGTCTACGGCAGACCCCGGACGGCTGGCTGCAGACCTTCAAGACGGTCGGCACGGCGACGAACGGCTTGCATAGCCGGCACGAATGGGAATTGCCGGTCGCGGGCGCGAAGCTCGAAATCGAATCGTTGCTGAGCGCTTGCGACGAACCCGCCGCCGCGGATGCACTGAAACAGGCCGCGCCTGCGCTGATCGAGCTGTTCCACACCAATTTCACGCGCACGCTATGGCTGCTCGACTCCGACGGCGCTCAGATCGAGGCGGCGATCGATCAGGGCGACGTGCTTGCCGAAGTCGACGATGAAGCGCGCCGTGCGCCGATCTCGGAGATCGAGCTCGAACTGAAATCGGGCGACGAAGCGGCGCTTCACACGCTCGCCGCCGAACTCGGCAAACGGATTGCCGGCCTCGCGCCGGATGACATCAGCAAGGCGCAGCGCGGGTATCGGTTGCGCGCCAGGTGAGCGCGTTGCCCGAAACCCGCGGCACCTCATGCGCTCGCTTGCCGCAACTTGAGCTAGTCCGCGTTTGCTGCGACACTTCCCCGCCATGACCTCCGCTTCCCGCACCCGCTCCAGTTTGCCGCAGGCATCGCTGTTCGACGATGTCGCGCCCGCCCCGGCCTCTGCCGCCCCCACCGCCGCCCCGCCCACGCTCGAAGCACAATTCGCCGCGCTACCAGCGGCCTGGCGCGCGCACCTGAAACCCTTCATCGACAGCGACACCTACGCGCCGCTGTGCCGCTTCGTCGACGGTGAGCGTGCCGCCGGCAAAACGATCTATCCGGCCGACGTGTTCCGCGCGCTCCGCCTGACGAGCCCCGACGAAGTGAAAGTCGTCATCCTCGGCCAGGACCCGTACCACGGCGAAGACCGCGGCACGCCGCAGGCGCACGGTCTCGCGTTTTCGGTCGCGCCGCACGTGCGGCCGCCACCGTCGCTGCGCAACATCTTCAAGGAAATCGCCGCGAGTCTCGGTCACCAGACGCCGCAGCACGGTTGCCTCGACAGCTGGGCCAAACAGGGCGTGCTGCTGCTGAACACGGTGCTGACCGTCGAGCGCGACAGCGCCGCGAGCCACGCGAAACGCGGCTGGGAAAAATGTACCGACACGCTGATCCACGAACTCGCGACGCGGCATCAGAACCTCGTGTTCATGCTGTGGGGCGCGCATGCGCAGGCAAAGCGCGCGCTACTCGGCGGCAAGTCGCACTATGTGCTGGAGGCGCCGCATCCGTCGCCGCTGTCCGCGCATCGCGGCTTTCTCGGTTGCGGGCATTTCGCGAAGGCGAACGAATATCTGTTGCAGCACGGGCGGGAGCCGATCGACTGGCGTCTACCGGACGACGCGCAAATGCTTGCGTGAGAGCGTCGTCGTCAGAAGATTGCGATACACAACGAAAACGCCACGGAGGATGAACCCATCCGTGGCGTTATTCTTTTCACCGCTCGCGCCGCATCGAAGCTGCGCAATGCGGCAGGACAAACCCGCTTAAACCGCGGCGATCGCTTCGCGTGCCGAGCTCAGCGCGGCGTTCGCGGCGTCCGGGCCCAGGTTCAGGCCTTCGGCGTAGATGAAGTTCACGTCGGTCATGCCGAGGAAGCCGAGGAAGCTCTTCAGGTACGGCGTCTGGCTATCGTTCGGCGTGCCGAGATACTTGCCGCCGCGCGCCGACACGACGTGGACCTTCTTGCCCGTCACGAGGCCTTCCGGGCCGGTCGCGGTGTAACGGAACGTGATGCCCGCACGTGCGATGAAGTCGAAGTACGTCTTCAGTTGCGACGAGATGCCGAAGTTGTACATCGGCGCACCGATCACGATGACGTCGGCGGCTTGCAGTTCGGCGATCAGCGCTTCGCTGCGTGCGGCGATGGCGGCCTGTTCCCGGGTGCGCTGGTCGGCCGGCGTGAAGAACGCGCCGAGCACGGCGTCGTCGAGGTGCGGCAGCGGTTCGGCTTGCAGGTTACGGACGACGACTTGCGCGCCCGGATTCGACTGTTGCAGCTTTTCCGTCAGCTCGTTGACGAGAAGCGTCGAGTTCGCGCCTTGCGAACGGGCTGCCGAGTTGATTTGCAGGATCGTGGTCATGGTTGACTCCAGTAGGGGCGCGCAGTGTTGCGCGAGTGAAGTCATTGTGTTTTTTTACCGGCCGGCGAAAAAGCCGTCCGGCGGCGAAGGATTGTTGCATGGGTAGAACAATCAACCGCCCTCCTCCGCCGATTGACGACGGGACAGGCGACGATCGGTGGACCGTCCGGTGCGGCCCACCACCACGCCGATCACTTCGTCAGCCAGCGCTCAAGGGCTTTGCGCGCGGCGGGACGGTGATCGCTGACCGTGAGCTTGTAGCGCGCCACTTCGGGACCGTCGAGCTTCACCTGCGTGACGCGCAGCTCGTCGCGGCGGAACGCGTGCACGTCGACTTTCGCGCCCGGCTGATAGCGCGACAGCAGAGCATCGATATTCCCGCCGGTCACGCGCAGACCATCGATCGCGATCAGCACGTCGCCAGCGGAGAGGCCGGCCTTCTGCGCGGCGCTGCCCTCGTGCACGGTCGCGAGCGCGCAATCCGCGCCGCCGCGTAGCCGCACGCCGAGCGACGGCTTGCCGTTTTTGTCGACGTCCGGCGCGAGCGCCACGCCGAACGGCGCGAGCAGCGCGTCGAGCGGCAGATCGCGCGTGCCGCGCACGCCCTCGGCGAACAGTTCGGCCAGTTGCGCGCCGCTCGCTTCCGCGAAAATCGCCTCGATCTCGCTTTCGTCGACGCCGACCGGCTTGCCTCGATAAAAGTCACGGCCAAAGCGCTTCCACAGCAGACGCATCACGTCGTCGAGCGATTTCTGGTTGCCGGTCTGCGCGCGGATCGTCAGGTCGAAGGCGAGCGCGATCAGCGAGCCCTTCGTGTAATAGCTGACGATCGCGTTCGGCGCGTTCTCGTCCTGCCGGTAGTACTTGACCCACGCATCGAACGAGCTTTCGGCGACGCTCTGCTTGAGGCGCCCGCTGCCGCGCTGCACCCCGCCGATCACCTTGCCGACCAGGCCGAAATAGTCGTCCTGCGAGATCACGCCGCTGCGTACAAGAATCAGGTCGTCGTAATACGACGTGAAGCCCTCGAACAGCCACAGCATCGACGTGTAGTTTTCGACGCCGAGGTCATACGGCGCGAACACGGCCGGCTTGATCCGCTTCACATTCCACGTGTGGAAATACTCGTGGCTGCACAGACCGAGATAGGTCCGGTAGCCCTCGCTCATCGGCTCGCGGCCCTGCACCGGCAGATCGGTGCGATTGCAGATCAGCGCGGTCGACGCGCGATGCTCGAGCCCGCCGTAACCGTCGGTGACAGCCTGCGTCATGAACACGTAGCGCTCGACCGGCGCCTTCTTCGACTTCGGTTCGAACAACGCGATCTGCGCTTCGCAGATGCGCTTCAGGTCCTTGCACAGACGCTCCATGTCGAGCCCGATCACGCGACCGCCGATCACGACGTCGTGCGGCACGCCGTGCGCCTTGAACGTCGCGAGCGCGAATTCCCCGAGCGTCACAGGATGGTCGATCAGTTCGTCGTAGTTCTGCGCGCGGTATTCGCCGAAGCCGTAGCGCTTCGTGCCGCGCGCTTCCGGCAGCGCGGTCGCGACGCGCCAGCCGCGATACGCGGCGCCCTGCGGCTTCTGGATATCGACCACGCACTGCGCGTCCTCATGGCCGAGCGGCGACAGGAACACGCTGGTGCCGTTGAAAAAGCCGATCGTGTCGTCCAGATGCGCGGCGCGCACCGACAGGTCCCATGCGTACACCTCGTAGCGCAGCGTCAAGGCTCCCTTGACCGGCGCGGCCTGCCACGTGTGCTTGTCGATCTTCTCGACGCGCACCTTGCGGCCCGCGTCGTTCACCGCGCGCAGCGTGACGATGTTGCGCGCGAACTCGCGCACCATGTAGCTGCCCGGAATCCACACCGGCAGCATGAAACGCTGGCCGGCCGGATCGGGATCGGCGACGGTCACGGTGACTTCGAACAGGTGGGCGGCGGGGTTACCCGGAACGATGGTGTAGCGGATCGGCTTCATCGGCGGCGCTTGGGAGTGTCAGGAGAGTGAGGCGGAGAAGTTCGGGGCTCGATGCGAAAGGAGGCGCTGCGTGCGCCTCCTTCAGTTTGAACGTTGCATCTGTTGCGCGCCCGGGGCGGGCGTGGCGCTGTGGCCAGCGCGCTGTTCAGTGCACGGCCGACAGTTCCTTGTCGAGCCGATCTGCCGGCACCGCGCCGGGCAGGCGGCGACCGTCGGCGAGAAACACCGTCGGCGTGCCTTCGACGTTCATCGAACGGCCGAGCGCGAGGTTCTTGTCGATCGCGGCGGTGTCGCAGGTGGCGGCGGCGGTCGGCGCCTGACGGTCCTGCATCCACGATTCCCACGCCTTCGCGCGATCGGCCGAGCACCAGATCGACTTCGACTTGGCCGTCGAATCGGGCGACAGCACCGGGTACAGGAACGTGTAGACCGTCACGTTGTCGATCGACAGCAGCGTTTTTTCGAGCTGCTTGCAGTACGGGCAGTTCGGATCGGAGAACACCGCGATCTTGCGCGCGCCATTGCCGCGCACGACCTTCACCGCGTTGCCGAACGGCAGGCTCGCAAAGTCGATGCGGTTGGTTTCCGACAGGCGTGCCTCGGTCAGATTCTTGCGCGTCTTCGAGTCCACCATGTCGCCGAGCATCAGGTAGTCGCCGCTCGCATCGCTGTAGACAATCTGCGTGCCGAGATTCACTTCGTACAGGCCCGCGATCGGCGTCTTCGACACGCTTTTGATCGTCACGTCGGAAAGACGGGTTTGCAAGGTGGCCTTGAGCTTGTCGGTGGTCTGGTCGGCCTGCGCCGAGCAGCCGAGCATAGCGGCACCGATCGCGAGCGCGGCGGCGGCGATGCGGAAGGTCTTTTTCATGCTGGAGTCCTGGAGTCAGTCGCGCACCTGCGCGTTTTTTACGTTCCGGCCGCGAGTTTCGGCCGCCTATCTGTTCAATCAGGCTCGATCAGGTTCGATCGGGGGTCGGATAAGGGGCGGATCGCAGCGCTTCGATCCGGTCATGATACCTGTCCCGGGCGCCGGTGACCGGCCATCGGCTATCCGCCCGACGCCTCGTCGCGGTTTACCCCAGCGCGGCCGACACGAGCCAGCGCTTGATGAATGGCTGCGCGCCGACGAACGCCATGCCGGTATTGCGCACGGCGCGCGCGAGCGGACCGGGCACCGAGAACAGTTTCTGCAGACCGTCGGTGGCGATCATCAGCGCGCGAATGTCTTCGCGGCGCGCGCGTTCGTAGCGACGCAGCAGCACCATGTCGCCGAGATCGCGGAACGACTCCTTGCCGCCGATCGTGCTCGCGAGCGCGGCGACGTCGCGCAAGCCGAGGTTCATGCCCTGTCCTGCCAACGGATGGATCAGATGTGCGGCATCGCCGACCAGCGCGACCCGCGGGGCGACGAGCCGGTCCACGGTCTGCAACGCGAGCGGGAAGCCCTGCGCGGGCGTCACGCAGTCGAGCGCACCGAACTGTTCACCGCTCACGTGCTCGACTTCGGCGGCGAGCCGCTCGGGATCGAGCGCGAGCAACTGCTCGGCGTGTTCGGTGCGCGCCGACCAGACCAGCGACACGTGGCCGTCCGGCATCGGCAGCAACGCGATGATCTCGCCCTCGCGGAACCACTGATACGCGGTTTCGCCGTGCGGCTTCGCAGCCTTGAAATTGGCGACCACACCGATCTGTCTGTAGTCGCGGCGCACCATCTTCGAGCCGATCTGCGCGCGCACCCACGAGTGCGCGCCGTCCGCGCCGACTATCAGATCCGCTTCGAGCACGCTGCCGTTCGCGAGGCCGACGCTCGCGTTGTCGACGGAGAAATCGAGCGCCTGCGCGCGCGTGTCGATCCACGTGAGGTTCGGCTGGAAGCGCAGCGCGGCATCGAGCGCGCGCTCGATCACCGACGACTCGACGATCCACGCAAGCTGCGGCACCGATGCCTGAAACGCCGAGAAATGCAGCTCGGCGTGCGCGTCGCCATAGACGCGCATGTCGTAGACGGGACCGAGCCGTGTGTGATCGAGCGCCTGCCAGACCCGCAGCCGTTCGAACAAGGCCTGCGAACTCGACGACAACGCGTAGACGCGCGAGTCGAAGACAGCACCGGCGGGCAGCGCCGCGCAAGGCTGCGCGAGCAGTGCGACGCGCAGTCCGGCTTGCGTGAGCGCGAGCGCCGCGGTCTTGCCGACGAGCCCGCCGCCGATCACGGCGGCATCAAAGGTCTGGTGGTGTGCGTTCATGCGCGCATTATAGCCGCGGGGGTGCGGGGGACGGATCGACGGGCGCGGCCGTTGGGCGCTGTGCGCGGGGCCTCGCGGGCTCGTGCCGGACATGGTGTCTGGGGGCAGAGCCTGAGGTTGTCGGCGGGACTGTGCGAGTCTGACGCCGACCGCTCGCGTAACCCGCACTTCATGCGTTGGCGGCCACGCGCATTTGAGTCCCGGGCCGCTGGCCGCGCGGCCTCGATGCGTCGTGCTAATGCGTCGCGGCGCTTGCCGCGAGCGCCGCGTTCGCCTCGCGCATGCGCATGAAGTCGCGATTGGACGAGAGGTTGCGCCACGCGGCCGCCTCGAGCTCCGCCTTGCGATCGCGCTGATCGCTGCGTACCGCGCAGTCGGGGAACACGCGGTCGAACACGCGCCATAGCGAGTCGTAGTCGTTCTTATCGGCGAACCGCGCGATGTCGGCGTGATCTTCGTGCGACAGGTGGGTCGTCAAACAATCGATGGTCTGCCGGTCCGTGGTGGCCTGCGCTTCGTCGAAATTCGGCGCGACCCATGTCGCGACCGAGCCCACCACGACCGCGGCGACGACGCCGATCCCAACCCATCTGATGAGTCCCACGTTGCTCCCCCGGAAATTGAGCGCTGCCGACTCTGAACTGACGATTCTACAGTGGCTTCGCGCCAATGCGCCGGCGGGTCCGCGCGGGCGAACGGGTTACAATTGCGCTTTCCGTGAAAACTCGCACTCAATCGTCGAGCCAACGCCCCGATTCGGTGTCTTGTCCGCTCCGCTGAGCCCGCCGCGCCCCACCTTACGCGAAGGCTGTCCGAATCCGCGCGCAGCGTCGAGCGCATCACGCAACCTACTGATTCACTGAAGGATTTCCATGAGCCTCAAATGCGGCATCGTCGGCCTGCCCAACGTCGGCAAGTCCACCCTGTTCAACGCGCTGACCAAGGCGGGAATCGCCGCCGAAAACTATCCGTTCTGCACGATCGAGCCGAACGTCGGCATCGTCGAGGTGCCGGACGCGCGGCTGAAGGCGCTCGCCGAAATCGTCAAGCCAGAGCGCATCCTGCCGGCCGTGGTCGAGTTCGTCGACATCGCCGGTCTGGTGGCCGGCGCGAGCAAGGGCGAGGGCCTCGGCAACCAGTTCCTCGCGAACATCCGCGAAACCGACGCGATCACGCACGTCGTACGCTGCTTCGAAGACGACAACGTGATTCACGTCGCGAACAAGATCGATCCGCTGTCGGACATCGAGGTGATCAACACCGAGCTCGCGCTTGCCGACCTCGCCACCGTCGAGAAGGCGCTCGCGCGCTATTCCAAGGCGGCCAAGTCGGGTAACGACAAGGAAGCCGCGAAGAACGCGGCGGTGCTGGAGAAGGTCCGCGCGCAGCTCGACCAGGCGAAGCCGGTCCGCGCGCTCGATCTGACCGATGAAGAAAAGGCTACCCTCAAGCCGTTCTGCCTGATCACCGCCAAGCCGACGATGTACGTCGCCAACGTGAAGGAAAACGGCTTCGAGAACAACCCGCACCTCGACGCGATCACGAAGTTCGCGGCTGCTGAAGGCGCGCCGGTCGTGGCCGTGTGCGCGGCGGTCGAAGCGGAAATCGCCGACCTCGACGAAGCCGACATGGAAGTCTTCCTCGCCGACATGGGCATGCATGAGCCGGGCTTGAACCGCGTGATCCGCGCGGGCTTCAAGCTGCTCGGCCTGCAGACCTACTTCACGGCCGGCGTGAAGGAAGTGCGCGCGTGGACGATCCACGTCGGCGACACGGCGCCGAAGGCGGCCGGCGCGATCCACACCGACTTCGAGCGCGGCTTCATCCGCGCGCAGACGATCAGCTTCGACGACTACATCACCTACAAGGGTGAACAAGGCGCGAAGGAAGCCGGCAAGATGCGCGCGGAAGGCAAGGAGTACGTCGTGCATGATGGCGACGTGATGAACTTTTTGTTCAACGTCTAAGCGCGAAGCAGCGCAAACTGCGCTGCGCGCTTAAGGCCCGCGAACCCTCAGGGGTTGCGGGCTTTTTTGTTTGCGCGCTACGACCTCCGCAACGCGTCGAGACAACGGACCTTGGCAGTCGTGACCGCCGAAACACCGTGCAACGCTTTGGCCTTGTAGTTTTTCGGCGCATCGTCAATAAACGGAATGCCGCACACACGCGATACCGCGAGAATGTGACTGTCGCCTTCGACAGGGTCTACGACCTTCAGCACAGCTGTGGGATTTCTCGGCAACGCATAGGCAAGAGCGATTCCCGGATTAGGCGTCAATGGCATGCCGAAAGCTCCGACATGATGGGAATGCCTTGGCGACCCAATCGTGTACGAACCTTCAGGTATCGGCCCGACCGATCGGACGTGTTGCATGAGGCGATTGCTTTTGCCCGCGCCGTGGCCCGAGTTGCATCACCCGTGATCTTCCCGAATAGATTCCCGTTTATTTCCTTTCCGTGACAGCCAATGCTAAATTTCGGCTTCCGGCGCGCCGCCACCCTTGGTCCGCGCCGCCCGGCGCGCCGCCGCCGGAATGTCATCGAACACAACTAGAATCGCGCGATTCGCGTCCGCGCCCCTTCCGAACCGGAGACAAATCGATGAATTACAAGCCGCTGTTCCGTTCACTTTCCGTCGCCGCTGTATTGAGCATCGGCGTCAGCCAGGCGGCTCACGCCGCGACCGAAATCCAGTTCTGGCACGCCATGGAAGCCGCACTGGGTGAACGTCTGAACGACATCGCGAACGACTTCAACAAATCGCAAAACGACTACAAGATCGTGCCCGTGTTCAAGGGCACCTACGACCAGACCCTCGCCGCCGGCATCGCCGCCTATCGCAGCGGCAATGCGCCCGCCATCCTGCAGGTCTACGAGGTCGGCACCGCGACGATGATGCAGGCGAAGAAAGCCATCGTCCCGGTCACGCAGGTATTCAAGGATGCGGGCCTGCCGCTCGATCAGAAAGCCTTCGTGCCGACCATCGCGAGCTATTACAGCGACTCGAAAACCGGCGAACTGATCTCGATGCCGTTCAACAGCTCGACGCCGGTGCTGTACTACAACAAGGATGCGTTCAAGAAGGCTGGCCTCGATCCCAACCAGCCGCCGAAGACCTGGGCCGAGTTGCACACCGATGCGCAGAAGCTGAAGGCCTCGGGCATGTCGTGCGGCTACTCGTCGGGCTGGCAAAGCTGGATTCAGCTCGAGAACTACAGCGCGTGGCATGCGGCGCCGTTCGCGTCGCGTAACAACGGCTTCGACGGCATGGACGCGCAGCTCGAATTCAACAAGCCGCTGCAGGTCGCGCACATCCAGTTCCTGCAGAACATGGCGAAGGACGGCACGTTCACCTATGTCGGCCGCAAGGACGAACCGGTGTCGAAGTTCTATAGCGGCGACTGCGGCATCATCACGAACTCGTCAGGCTCGCTCGCGACGATCAAGAAATACGCGAAGTTCAACTTCGGCACCGGCATGATGCCGTACGACGACAGCGTGAAGGGCGCGCCGCAGAACGCGATCATCGGCGGGGCGAGCCTGTGGGTGCTGTCGGGCAAGGATCCGGCCGTCTACAAGGGCGTCGCGAAGTTCCTCGCCTATCTGGCCACGGCGCCAGTCGCCGCGAAGTGGCATCAGGACACCGGCTATCTGCCGATCACGACCGCCGCGTATGACCTGACGCGCCAGCAGGGCTTCTACGACAAGAACCCCGGCAGCGACACCGCGATCCGCCAGATGCTGAACAAGCCGCCGCTGCCGTTCACGAAGGGCCTGCGTCTGGGCAACATGCCGCAGATCCGCACCGTGATCGACGAAGAACTCGAACAGGTGTGGGCGGACAAGAAGACGCCGCAACAGGCGCTCGACTCGTCCGTCGCGCGCGGCGACGACCTGCTGCGCCGCTTCGAAAAGGCCGGTAACTAAGCATCGCCTGCAGGCAGGGTTCCGGCGCTCCCGCGCGGGAACCCGTCGTTGCAGCACACTCTGGACATTCCGATGGAAAAGCGCCCCTACTTCGGCACCAGCGTGCTGCCCTACCTGCTCGTCGCGCCGCAGCTGCTCATCACGCTCGTGTTCTTCCTGTGGCCGGCGGGCGTCGCGCTCTGGCAATCGACGCAAACCCAGGACGCGTTCGGTACGTCGAGCGCGTTCGTCGGACTCGCGAACTTCAAACAGCTGTTCGCCGACCCGCTGTATCTGGCGTCGTTCAACACGACAATCGTGTTCTGCACGCTCGTCACCGTGTCGGGCCTCGTGATCTCGCTGTTGCTCGCGGTCTGCGCGGATCGCGTGACGCGCGGCGCGAAGGCCTATCAAACGCTGCTGATCTGGCCGTACGCGGTCGCGCCCGCGATCGCCGCGGTGCTGTGGTCGTTCCTGTTCAACCCGAGCATCGGCCTCGTCACGTATGCGCTCGCGAAATACGGCATCGTGTGGAATCACGCGCTAAACCCCGGTCAGGCGATGTTCCTCGTCGTGCTCGCGTCGGTCTGGCAGCAGATCAGCTATAACTTCCTGTTCTTCTATGCGGGCCTGCAGGCGATTCCGCGCTCGCTGATCGAAGCGGCCGCGATCGACGGCGCCGGTCCGGTGCGCCGCTTCTTCGGCATCGCCCTGCCGCTGCTGTCGCCGACCACGTTCTTTCTGCTCGTGATCAACATCACCTACGCGTTCTTCGACACCTTTCCCGTGATCGACGCGGCGACCGGCGGCGGCCCCGGCCAGGCCACCCGCACGCTGATCTACAAGATTTTCGCCGAAGGCTTCCAGGGGCTCGACATCGGCAGCTCGGGCGCGCAGTCGGTCGTGCTGATGATCATCGTCGTGGCACTGACCGTCGTGCAATTCCGCTTCATCGAACGCAGGGTTCAATACTCATGATCGAGAACCGACGCGGTTTCGACCTGTTCTGTCACGCGGTGCTGATCATCGGCGTCGCGCTGGTGGTGTTTCCGGTGTACGTCGCGTTCTGCGCGGCGACGATGAGCGAGCACGAGGTGTTCACGGTGCCGCTGTCGCTCGTGCCGAGCACGCATCTGTTCGAGAACATCGTCACGATCTGGACGCAGGGCACCGGCAACGCCGCGGCGCCGTTCAATCGCATGCTGATCAACAGCCTCGTGATGGCGCTCGTCATCGCGATCGGCAAGATCGCCGTGTCGATGATCTCCGCGTACGCGATCGTCTACTTCCGCTTTCCGTTTCGCACGCTCGCGTTCTGGCTGATCTTCATCACGCTGATGCTGCCGGTCGAAGTGCGGATTTTCCCGACCGTGCAGGTGGTGTCGTCGATGCATCTGAGCAATACATATACCGGTTTGACGCTGCCTTTGATCGCGTCGGCGACCGCGACGTTCCTGTTCCGCCAGTTCTTCAAGACGCTGCCGGACGAGCTGATGGAAGCCGCGCGCATCGACGGCGCGGGCGCGCTGCGCTTCTTCTGGGACGTCGTGCTGCCGCTGTCGCGGACCACGATGGCGGCGCTCTTCGTGATCACGTTCATCTACGGCTGGAACCAGTATCTGTGGCCGATCCTGATCACCAGCCAGCAGTCGCTGATCACCGCGGTGATCGGCATCAAGGGAATGATCGCCTCGGGCGATACCGCGACCGAATGGCATCTGGTGATGACGGCCACGCTGCTCGCGATGCTGCCCCCGCTCGCCGTCGTGCTGACGATGCAGCGCTGGTTCGTGCGCGGCCTCGTGGATTCGGAAAAATGATCCGGTATGGCGGACAGCGACAAGCACTCAAAATCAAAGGCTAGAACGGCATGGCTGCACTGACTCTGCAAAGCGTTAAGAAAACCTACGACGGCAAACAGTTCGTGTTGCACGGCATCGACGTCGACGTCGCCGACGGCGAATTCGTCGTCATGGTCGGCCCGTCCGGCTGCGGCAAATCGACCTTGCTGCGGATGGTCGCCGGGCTCGAGCGCATCTCCGACGGCAGCATTTCGATCGCCGGCAAGGTCGTCAACGAGCTGGAGCCGAAGGATCGCAACATCGCGATGGTGTTCCAGAACTACGCGCTGTATCCGCATATGAGCGTGGCCGAGAACATGGGTTACGCGCTGAAGATCGCGGGCGTCGATCGTGCGCAGATCGCGAAACGCGTCGAAGCCGCCGCGCAGATTCTCGAGCTCGGCGCGCTGCTGCAGCGCAAGCCGCGCGAGTTGTCGGGCGGGCAGCGGCAGCGCGTCGCGATGGGCCGCGCGATCGTGCGCGAGCCGGCGGTGTTTCTGTTCGACGAGCCGCTGTCGAATCTCGACGCGCGTCTGCGCGTGCAGATGCGCCTCGAAATCCAGCGCCTGCATGCGCGCCTCAAGACCACGAGTCTGTACGTCACGCACGATCAGATCGAAGCGATGACGCTGGCGCAGCGCGTGATCGTGATGAACCAGGGCCACGCCGAGCAGATCGGCGCGCCGACCGAAGTCTACGAGCGGCCGGCCACGGTTTTCGTCGCGAGCTTCATCGGCTCGCCGGGGATGAACCTGCTCGAAGGCCGTGTCGCGGACGACGGCTCGACCTTCGACGTCGCCGGCAACGGCCCGAAGCTGCCGCTCGCGGGCGTGCCGTCGATCGGCCGCGAAGTCGCGACAGGCCGCGAGTGGACGCTCGGCATTCGCCCCGAGCATCTGAGCCCGGGCACGGCCAACGCACCGTTCGCGACACTGAGCGTCGATTCTTGCGAAATTCTCGGCGCGGACAATCTCGCGCACGGCCGCTGGGGCAAGCACGATGTGACCGCGCGGCTGCCTCACGCGCATCGTCCCGCGGCCGGCGAGGCGCTGCAGGTCGTGCTGCCCGCGCAGCATCTGCACTTCTTCGATCCGGCGACTGGACGGCGCGCGAACTGAGACGCCCGCGGCGCGACGCGACGGCGGCCCGCCGCCGGCCCCCCTGCCGCCCGGCCCTCGCCGCGAAGTACAATGCCACCTGAACCACATGCCGCGCGCGGCAGCGTCGTCGAATCCGACGCCGCGCCGGCCGGCGCCGGGTGTTCCGCCCGGCCCTCACACCGACTACCCATTCACCCCCGACTGCCCGCCCGCACGCGGCCGGCGTCGTCAACGTCTACTGCAAGCTAATGGCCCAATACGTTTTCACCATGAACCGGGTCGGCAAAATCGTGCCGCCCAAGCGCCAGATCCTGAAAGACATTTCGCTTTCGTTCTTCCCCGGCGCGAAGATCGGCCTGCTCGGCCTGAACGGCTCGGGCAAGTCGACCCTGATCCGCATCATGGCCGGTGTGGACACGGAGATCGAAGGCGAAGCGACACCGATGCCGAACCTGAACATCGGCTATCTGCCGCAGGAGCCGCAACTCGATCCGCAGAAAACCGTGCGTGAAGCGGTCGAGGAAGGCCTCGGCGACGTATTCAAAGCGCAGAAGAAGCTCGACGAAATCTACGCGGCCTACGCGGAGCCGGACGCCGACTTCGACGCGCTGGCCGCCGAGCAGGCGAAGTACGAAGCGATCCTCGCAACGACCGACGGCAGCGCCGAGCAGCAGATCGAAATCGCCGCCGACGCACTGCGCCTGCCGGCATGGGACGCGAAGATCGAGCATCTGTCGGGCGGCGAAAAGCGCCGCGTGGCGCTGTGCAAGCTGCTGCTGCAAAAGCCCGACATGCTGCTGCTCGACGAGCCGACCAACCACCTCGACGCGGAATCGGTCGAATGGCTCGAGCAGTTCCTGACGCGCTTCCCGGGCACCGTGGTCGCCGTCACGCACGATCGCTACTTCCTCGACAACGCCGCCGAGTGGATTCTCGAACTCGACCGCGGTCACGGCATTCCGTGGAAGGGCAACTACAGCAGTTGGCTCGATCAGAAGGAAGAGCGTCTGAAGCAGGAAGAAGCGTCGGAGTCCGCGCGCCAGAAGGCGATCAAGAAGGAACTCGAGTGGGTGCGCCAGAACCCGAAGGGCCGCCAGGCGAAGTCGAAGGCGCGTATCGCGCGCTTCGAGGAACTGAACAGCCAGGACTACCAGAAGCGCAACGAAACGCAGGAAATCTTCATTCCGGTCGGCGACCGCCTCGGCAATGAAGTGATCGAGTTCAAGAACGTCAGCAAGTCGTACGGCGACCGGCTGCTGCTCGATAACGTCAGCTTCAAGATCCCGGCCGGCGCGATCGTCGGCATCATCGGTCCGAACGGCGCCGGCAAGTCGACGCTGTTCCGGATGCTGACCGGTCGCGAGCAACCGGATTCGGGCGAAATCGTGCAGGGTCCGACCGTCAAGCTCGCGTACGTGGACCAGAGCCGCGAAGCGCTCGCAGGCACCAAGACCGTGTTCGAGGAAATCTCGGGCGGCGCGGACGTGCTGACGGTCGGCAAGTACGAAACACCATCGCGCGCGTATATCGGCCGCTTCAATTTCAAGGGCGGCGACCAGCAGAAGATCGTCGGCAATCTGTCCGGCGGCGAGCGCGGTCGTCTGCATCTGGCGAAGACGCTGATCGCGGGCGGCAACGTTCTGCTGCTCGACGAACCGTCGAACGACCTCGACGTCGAAACGCTGCGCGCGCTCGAAGACGCGCTGCTCGAATTCGCGGGCTCGGTGCTCGTGATTTCGCACGATCGCTGGTTCCTCGATCGCATCGCGACGCATATCCTCGCGTTCGAAGGCGACTCGCAAGTCACGTTCTTCGACGGCAACTACCAGGAATACGAAGCGGACAAGCGCGCGCGTCTCGGCGAGGAAGGCGCGCGGCCGAAGCGCCTGCGCTACAAGCCGATCTCGCGTTAGGAAGCGGGCGGACGACGGCCCGTCTGGCGCGATGCCGGACGGGCCGCGGGGCATGCGCGTTGCTAACCGTCGCTAGATGGAGGCGCGCGTGAAAGTCTCGCGCACGCGACAGACGGTCAACACAGCGCCGCGCGACGCGGCAACGAGGAGACAGGCATGGCGATGTCGAAGGGCAGGCGCTGGATCGTCATCGTGGGCGGAACGCTTTTGGCGTTGGTTCTGATCGCGATCGGCGCGATGCAATTCGCGCAACAGGAAGTCAAGAATCGCGTCAGCGCGGCGCTCGGGCCGCTCGGCAGCGCCGACAGTATCGACGTCGGCCTCACCTCGGTACACCTCACCCACGTCGTGCTAAAAGCGCCGCCTGGCTGGCCAGCGGGTGAACCGCTACGCGCCGACGAAATCACGATCACCCCCGACGTGCGCGATCTGATCGCGCGGCGCATGCATATCCGCGAGGTCGTCGTGCGCGGCTTCGACATGGCCGTGTTACGCACGAAGGACGGCTCGCTGAACCTGCTGCCGAACCTGCGCGAATCGCTGAACCGCGCCGATCAGCCGGGCAACACCGGCACGGCGCCGCCGATCCCGCGCGAAAAGCTGGTCGACCATATCCGCTTCGAACACGGCAACTTCCATTTCTACGACATGACTGTCGGGCCACCGCCGTTCAAGGTCACGGTCAGCAACGCCAACGCGAGCGTCGACCATCTGCATCTGCCGGCGCTTACCGAACCGACCCATGTCAGCGTTCGCGGCTCGATGAAGGGGCCAGCGCATACGGGCACCGTGACGTTCGACGGCTGGATCAAAATCGCCAGTCGCGATTCGCAGACGACGAGCACGTTGCACGGCGTCGATATTGCGATGCTCGATCAGTATCTGCTGAAGAAGGCCGGCACGCGCGCACAGGTGACGGGCGGCACCGTCGATCTGACGATCGAATCGACGGTGCGGAACTATCATCTCCATGCGCCCGGCACGGTGACGGTCCACAACCTGCAGCTCGCCGAATCCGACAATCCGCTCGAGACGTTCATGTCGATTCCGACCCGCGCCGCCGTCGCGGCGCTGAAGACGCATAACGGCAATATCACGCTGCATTTCGTGCTCGACGGCGATCTGCGCGATCCGAAGTTCTCGGTGCGCGAAGGGATCCTCACGCGCATCGGCGCGGGGTTTGCGCAGGCGCTCGGGGTCAGCGTCGAAGGCGTCGCGAAGGGTGCGGGCGAGACCGTCAAGGGTCTCGGTAATGCGCTGAAGAATCTGCTGGGGCAGTAGCGGCGGTGGTCAGCTCAAACCGGCAAGCCCAACTCGCGCAGCTCGGCTTCCGTTTGCGCGGCGCTCGTGTGATGCACGCCGTGCCAGCCGAGCGCCGTCGCGGCTTCGGCGTTCTTCGCGTTGTCGTCGATGAAGACGAGTTCGGCCGGCTCGACACTGGGCATTTGCAGTTCGATGCGCCGGCGCATCTCCGCGAAGATCGCCGGGTCGGGCTTCACGAGTTTCACGCGCCCCGACACGACGACGTCGCGAAACCGCCGCAGCACCGGATAGTGCTCCCACGCGTACGGAAACGTTTCGGCCGACCAGTTGGTCAGCCCGAAGAGCGGCACCTCGGCCGCTTCGAGCTTTTCCATCAGCGCGATGCCGTCGTCGAGCACCCCCGCCACCATCTGGTGCCAGCGCTCATAGAACGCGCGGATCAGCGGTTCGTGATCGGGAAACCGCGCGATCAGCTCGTCGGTGGCTTCGACGATCGGCTGGCCGCCATCCTGGCGGATCACCCAGTCCATCGAGCAGACGTGCGTGAGGAACCAGCGGCGCTCGAGTTCGTCGGGAATCAGCTCGCGGTACAGGTACTCGGGACTCCAGTCGATCAGCACACCGCCGAAATCGAACACCACTGCCTTGATCGCCATGCACCTCGCTCCTTTGGAAGGTCGCCGCTATGCTCAGATGGGTTGCGTGCGCAGTTCCAGCCACGCTTTCGCGTCGCCCGATACATGCGGCGCGAGGCGCGCGCGCACCGTCTCGTGATACGCGTTGAGCCACGCGCGCTCGTCGTCGCGCAGCAGCGACAGCTCGATGCAGCGCGCGTCGATCGGGCATAGCGTCAGCGTTTCGAACTTCAGGAAGTCGCCGAATTCGGTTTTTTCCGCGGCCACGTTCAGCACGAGGTTTTCGATTCGCACGCCCCACTTGCCCGGCCGATACAGACCCGGCTCGTTCGACGTGATCATGCCCTCCTCCATCGCGGTCCACGGTTCGGCCGGCGCGTAGTGCGAGATCACCTGCGGGCCTTCGTGCACGTTCAGGAAGTAGCCGACCCCGTGACCGGTGCCGTGGCCATAGTCGGCGCCGGCCTGCCAGATCGGCGCGCGCGCGATGGCGTCGAGCATCGGCGAGCGGATGCCGCGCGGGAATTGCGCGCGTGACAGCGCGATCATGCCCTTCAGGACGACGGTGAAATCGCGGCGCTGTTCGCTGCTCGGCGTGCCGACCGGGACGACGCGTGTGATGTCGGTCGTGCCGCTCAGATACTGGCCACCCGAATCGATCAGCAGCAGGCCATTGCCTTCGATCACCGCATGCGACTCCTCGGTCGCGCGATAGTGCGGCATCGCGCCGTTCGCATTGAAGCCCGCGATCGTCGCGAAGCTCAGCGACACGAAGCCGGGACGGCGCGCGCGAGCTGCCGTCAGACGCTCGTCGATCGTCAGCTCGGTGATGCGCTCGCGGCCGAGCGCGCTTTCGAACCATGCGAAGAATTCGGCGAGCGCGGCGCCGTCCTGCTCCATCGTCTCACGCACGTGCGCGGCATCGGCGGCGGTCTTGCACGACTTCAGGAAAGTGGACGGATTGACCGCCTCGACCACCTTGACCGACGACGGCACCGCCTGCAGCGAGCCGTACGTGATGCGGCGCGGATCGATCAGCAGCGTGCTGCCGGCTGGCAGCGCAGCAAGCGCGTCGGCGGTTTTCGCGTACGGCTCGACGCTGATGCCGTCGCGCACGAGCACTTCGGCGAGCGCCGGCGACACCTTGCCGTCGGCGATAAATAGCGACGCCCGATCCACGCCGATCAGCGCGTGCGCGACGAACACCGGGTTGTAGCTGACGTCGGCGCCGCGCAGATTCAGCAGCCAGGCGAGGTCGTCGAGCGTCGAGATGAAGTGCCACTGCGCGCCTTTCTCGACCATCGCGCGACGCACCTGCGCAAGCTTGTCCGCACGTGTGACGCCCGCTTGCGGCGCGGCGTGCTCGAAGACGGCGTCGGCGGGCAGCGCCGGGCGCTGCGCCCAGATCGCGTCGAACAGGTCGAGGTCAGTGCGCAATTGCACGCCGCGCGCGTTCAGTGCGGCGCTCAACGCGCGTGCGGCCGCGACGCCCAGCACCGCGCCGTCCACACCGACCGTGCCGCCGCTCGCGACGTTCTGCGCGAGCCATTCGAAATGCGGCGTCGTGAGCTGGCCGCCGGTCATCTTCATCAGCTCGACACCGCTGGCGGCGAGCTGCGCACTCGCCTGCTCCCAGTAGCGGCTGTCGGTCCAGACGCCGGCGAAATCGGCGGTGACGATCAGCGTGCCGGCCGAGCCGGTGAAGCCCGACAGCCACTGGCGGCCTTGCCAGCGCCCTGGCAGATACTCGGAAAGATGCGGATCCGCCGACGGCACGAGGTAAGCGGCAATGCCCTCGCGCGCCATCGCGGCGCGCAGGCTCGCGAGGCGCTCGGGAATGGAGGAGGTTTCGGGAAGTCGGGCGTTCATGGAGTTACCTGCAAGGATTCATCGACGGATTGACCGGCGCGTTGATTGACGCGACAAGAGGCCGACCGTCACGGCGACGGCGATGAGCGCGACGGCGGTGCATACCGGCCATTCGAGCATGTCGCCGTCATGGAAAAGACTTGTCACATTGCCGGCCATCCGCGCGACGCTCGTGCCGAGCACACCGGCCAACAGCGCGGCCCACCAGCGGGCGCGGCTCGCGCGGCGCTGCGGATGCAACCACCAGCCCGCGAGGCCGATCACCGCGCCGAGTACGAGAATGCCTGGCCAACCCATCAGGCGTCGACTCCAGACTGGGCGCTCAAACATGGCAAGATCAATTTCGGATTCGTCTCATAGGCGAAAGGAGCCGCCAACGCTAGCATTTTTGCCTCCTCAACTATACAAGTTCAGCACGGCGCTTTCCGCATAGCGGTTGAGTTTAGGGATCGGGGTGTGCTTAGGCAAGTTGTAAGTCTGACGAAAACGCCTCATGCTTCGCCCGTTGCCAGGCTGACGCAGCGCCATGCGCATCGCCCTTATCGAACCCGACGTGCAACACGCCAAACTGGTCGACCGGCTCATTTTCGCCGGCGGCCACGCGTGCCAGCACTTCACCACTAGCGCCACCTTCCTGCAGCGCGCTACCGACGAATTTTTCGACCTGTTGATCACCGAAAGTTGGGCCGGCGACCATTGCGCCGAAGACGTGATCCCGCGCGCGCGCTCCATTCTGCCGGGCCTGCCCATCATGATGCTGCTGAGCGCGCCGCGCGAATGCCAGATCGTCGCCGCGCTGCATGCCGGCGCCGACGACTGTCTCAGCAAGCCAGTGCGCGGCCCCGAAATGCTCGCGCGTGTCGAGGCGCTGCAGCGCCGTGCGGGCCTGCGGCGGCCGCCCAACCGTCGACGCGACGTGATCGGCGGCTATACGTTCGACGCGGCGAATTTGGCCGTGACATTCCGCGACCTGACCGTGATCCTGACGCCGAAGGAATTCCGCCTCGCGCTGGTGCTGTTCAACAATCTCGCGCGGCCGGTGTCGCGCGCGCATATTCTCGAAACCGTGTGGGCCCGCCGCCGTGACGTAAATTCGCGCACCATCGACACCCACGCGTCGCGCGTGCGCAGCAAGTTGCAACTGCGCCCGGAGCTTGGTTACACGCTGACGCCGGTCTATGGTTACGGTTACCAGCTCGACGCGATCCCGCCGGAGAGCCTGACAGGCGCGAACTGACGCATGCGGGATATATGGCGGGCAGAATGTGAGTATCGTGGAAACGCTATAATATATGGCTGAACGATAGCTCCCCCAAATGCAGCTTCTAACGATCGGAATCAACCATCACACTGCGCCTGTCGCCTTGCGCGAACGCGTGGCGTTTCCGCTCGAACAGATAAAGCCCGCTCTGGATACGTTCAAAGGCATCTGGCTGGGCCACATGGCCCCCAACGCGCCCGAGGCGGCAATTCTGTCCACCTGCAACCGCACCGAACTCTACTGCGCGACCGACGACCTCGCCGCGCGCGAAGCCTCGGTGCAGTGGCTGTCGAAGTACCACAACCTCCCGATCGATGAACTCGCGCCGCACGTCTATGCGCTGCCGCAGTCCGAAGCCGTGCGCCATGCGTTCCGCGTCGCGTCGGGGCTCGATTCGATGGTGCTCGGCGAAACGCAGATCGTCGGACAAATGAAGGACGCGGTGCGCACCGCCTCCGAAGCCGGCGCCCTCGGCACCTACCTGAATCAGCTATTCCAGCGCACCTTCGCCGTCGCGAAGGAAGTGCGCAGCACCACCGAGATCGGCGCGCAGTCGGTGTCGATGGCCGCCGCCGCGGTACGCCTCGCCCAACGCATTTTCGACAAGATCGCGAACCAGCGCGTGCTGTTCATCGGTGCTGGCGAAATGATCGAGCTTTGCGCGACGCACTTCGCGGCGCAGCATCCGCGGGAACTCGTCGTCGCGAACCGAACCGCCGAGCGCGGCATGCGGCTCGCCGAGCGCTTCAACGGCCGCGCCATTCCGCTCTCCGAGCTCCCCGCGCGGATGCACGAATTCGACATCATCGTGTCGTGCACGGCGTCCACGTTGCCGATCATCGGTCTTGGCGCGGTCGAGCGCGCGGTCAAGGCGCGCCGTCACCGGCCGATTTTCATGGTCGACCTCGCGGTGCCGCGTGACATCGAACCCGAAGCCGGCCAGCTCGAAGACGTGTTCCTGTACACCGTCGACGACCTCGGCGCGATCGTCCGCGAAGGCAATGCGTCGCGCCAGGCCGCGGTCGCGCAGGCCGAAGCGATCATCGAAACGCGCGTGCAGAACTTCATGCAGTGGCTTGATGCGCGCAGCATCGTGCCGGTGATCCGCCACATGCACACGCAGGCCGACACGCTGCGCCGCGCAGAGGTCGAACGCGCGCAGAAAATGCTCGCGCGCGGCGACGATCCGGCCGCAGTCCTCGAGGCACTGTCGCAATCGCTCACCAACAAGCTGATCCATGGTCCTACGCACGCGCTGAATCGCGCGAGCACCGACAACCGCGACAAGCTGATCGAGCTGATGAGCGGCTTCTACAAACACCCCGGCTCTACCGAGCGTTAGCGGCGCAGTGCTCGCCGCACCCCCGCGCGCCACCGCCGTGGCTCGCAAAGTGCTTCCGCCCCGGGCATTCGCCCGTTCCCCTGGCCGCATCCATTCCGGAGTCCGCTCCGCTACCCGCCCGATGAAAACGAGCATGCAACGCAAGCTCGACCAGCTGACCACCCGGCTGGCCGAACTGAACGACCTGTTGAGCCGCGAGGACATCACCGCCAACCTCGACCAGTACCGCAAGCTGACGCGCGAACACGCGGAGCTCGACCCGGTCGTCGAGCATTACGGGCTGTGGCGCCAGGCGCAAAACGACGCCGCCACCGCGCAGGAACTGCTCGCCGACGTGTCGATGCGCGATTTCGCCGAAGAGGAAATCCGCGCAGCACGCGATCGTATGGAGACGCTCGGCGTCGAACTGCAGAAAATGCTGCTGCCGAAAGACCCGAACGACGAGCGCAACATTTTCCTCGAAATCCGCGCGGGCACCGGCGGCGACGAATCCGCGCTGTTCGCGGGCGATCTGCTGCGCATGTATCTGCGCTATGCCGAGCGCAACCGCTGGCAGGTCGAGATGATGTCGGCGAGCGAATCGGACCTCGGGGGCTATCGCGAAGTGATCGTGCGAATTGCCGGCGATGCCGCGTATTCGAAGCTGAAGTTCGAGTCGGGCGGGCATCGCGTGCAGCGCGTGCCAGCCACCGAAACGCAGGGCCGCATCCATACCTCGGCGTGCACGGTCGCGGTGATGCCGGAAGCGGACGAGATCGGCGAAGTCGAGATCAATCCGGCCGATCTGCGTATCGACACGTTCCGCGCGTCGGGCGCGGGCGGCCAGCACATCAACAAGACCGACTCGGCGGTGCGCGTCACGCACTTGCCGACGGGCATCGTCGTCGAATGTCAGGACGACCGCTCGCAGCACAAGAACAAGGATCGCGCGCTGAAGGTGCTCGCCGCTCGCATCAAGGACAAGCAGGCGCACGAGCAGCAGGCGAAGGAAGCGGCGACGCGCAAGAACCTGATCGGCTCGGGCGACCGTTCGGAGCGCATCCGCACGTACAACTTCCCGCAGGGGCGCCTCACCGATCACCGCATCAACCTGACGCTGTATCGCCTCGACGCGATCATGGACGGCGATCTCGAAGAACTGATCGCGGCGCTCGTCAGCGAGCATCAGGCCGAACTGCTGGCTTCGCTCGGCGACGCGGACTAACGGCCCCGACAATGACCGACGCCTCCCCGGCTCCGCTCGACCCCACCGCTCTGCCCGCCACGGCCGAGGCGCTATTGCGCGCATCGCCGCTGCCGCCGCTCGAAGCGCGGATTCTGCTCACCCATGTGCTCGGTTGGCGGCGCACGCAGCTGATCACGCGCGGCGAGGAGCCGCTGGAACGCGCAAGCGTCGAGCGTTATCGCACGCTCGAGGCGCGGCGCATGGCCGGCGAGCCGGTCGCGCAGCTCGTCGGTGCGCGCGAGTTCTTCGGGCTCGAATTCGAAGTGACGCCGCACGTGCTGATTCCGCGTCCTGAGACCGAGCTGCTGGTGGAGACCGCGCTCGCGGCGATCGAACCTCGGCCGCGCCCACGTGTGCTCGATCTCGGCACCGGGACCGGCGCAATCGCGGTGGCGATCGCGTCGATGCGGCCCGACGCGCAGGTCTGGGCGCTCGACCGCTCGGCCGACGCGCTCGCCGTCGCCGCGCGCAACGGTGCGCGCCTGCTCGACGTGAAACGCCCGGGGGGCGCCGTCGTTTTCCTGCCCAGCGACTGGTACGGCTCGCTCGACGCCGCGTTGCGCTTCGATGCGATCGTCAGCAATCCACCGTATATCGCGAGCGGCGACCCGCATCTGCGTGAGGGCGATCTGCGCTTCGAGCCGCGCGGCGCGCTCACCGACGAGGCCGACGGCCTCAGCGCGATCCGCGCGATCGTCGCCGGCGCCCCCGAGCGTCTCGCCGCCGACGGCACGGTTTGGATCGAACATGGCTACGACCAGGCCGAAGCCGTGCGCGCATTGTTGAGCGAACGCGGTTTTGCCGAGGTCCGCTCGGCGCGCGATCTCGCCGGCATCGAGCGGATCAGCGGCGGCGTGCTGCGCGCCGCTGCGGCCTGAGCGCGGTCGCCGAGGCTAAAACCCCAGGCGCGACGTGGCTGCGGCCGCCCGTAGCGAAATCCGCTATCATTTCAGCCTATTCCCATCCTTTATCGGAACCGCAAGGTCAGTCATGGATACGCAACAACGCATCAAGCAAATCGTCGACGGCAACAACGTCGTTCTCTTCATGAAGGGCACGGCCCAGTTCCCGATGTGCGGTTTTTCCGGCCGCGCCATCCAGATCCTGAAGGCGTGCGGTGCCGGTGAAATCAAGACCGTCAACGTGCTCGAAGACGACGAAATCCGTCAGGGCATCAAGGTGTTCTCGAACTGGCCGACCATTCCGCAGCTGTACGTGAAGGGCGAATTCATCGGCGGCTCGGACATCATGATGGAGATGTACGAATCGGGCGAACTGCAGCAGCTGTTCGCCGCGGCCTGAGCGTTCTACGCTTCGTTCGCTTCATCAGGCGCCGCAAGCCATGCAGCAAGCACGCACCGCGGTGCCTCGCCGGCTGATCGTCGCGATCACCGGCGCCACCGGCGCCATCTACGGCATCCGGCTGCTCGAGACGCTGCGGCGGCTCGGCGGCGTCGAGAGCCACCTGCTGATTTCGAGCGCGGGTTGGCTCAACATCCAGCATGAACTCGAGTTGGGCAAGGAAGACGTGCATCCGCTCGCGGATGTCGTCCATTCGGTGCGTGATGTCGGCGCGAGCATCGCGTCCGGCTCGTTCACGACCGACGGCATGATCGTCGCGCCCTGCTCGATGAAAACACTCGCGAGCATCGCGCACGGTTTCGCCGACAACCTGATCACCCGCGCCGCCGACGTCACACTGAAGGAGCGTCGCCGTCTCGTGCTGCTGGTGCGCGAAACGCCGTTCAATCTCGCGCATCTGCGCAATATGACGGCCGTCACCGAAATGGGCGGAGTGATCTTCCCGCCGCTGCCCGCGTTCTATAACCGGCCTGCTTCGATCGACGGGATGGTCGACCACACTGTCGCACGCGTGCTCGATCTGTTTGCGCTGGGGCCGGCGTTGTCGCCAGCGTGGGAAGGATTGCGGGGCGCGCAGGAGTAACCGCGACAACGCGGATTAACAACGGCTGCGACGCAATCAATTCCCGCCGAGCCCATTTATCAAGCTGGCGTGCGGACCTATATTGGTAGCAACCCAATTTCTCCGTGCCGTGCTTACACGGCCGCGTTGCTGTCATGAACCGCTTACCTTCGCTTTTCCTGTCTCACGGCGCACCCACGTTGCCGATCGATCCGTCAATGCCGTCCGCCGAGTTCGGCGCGCTCGCCACGCAATTGCCGCGTCCCGAGGCAATCCTGATGTTGTCGGCGCACTGGGGTACCGCGCAGCCACTCGCGAGCATCGCGACGGCGCCTGAAACCATCCACGATTTTTATGGTTTTCCGCGCCAGCTCTATGAAATCCAATATCCGGCGCCGGGCGCGCCCGACATCGCACGTAGCGCCGCCGCGCTGCTCGGCGCGAGCGGCATCGTCGCGGACGTGCAGCCGCACGGACTCGACCACGGCGCATGGGTGCCGATGCTGCTGATGTTTCCGCGAGCGGACGTGCCAATCGCGCAACTGTCGATCCAACCGCACAAGGACGCCGCGCATCATTTCCGCGTCGGCCGCGCGCTGCGCGCGCTAAAAGACGAAGGCGTGATGGTGATCGGCTCCGGCCAGATCACCCATAACCTGCGCGCCGCCGATTTCTCCGCGCGCCCGGAAGACGCCGATCCGCGTGTGGCCGAATTCACCGACTGGTTCGAGGACAAGCTCGTCGCGCGCGATATCGACGCGCTGCTCGACTATCGCCGCCAGGCGCCGCACGCGGTGTTGATGCATCCGACCGACGAGCATCTGTTGCCGGTATTCGCCGCGCTCGGTGCCGCCGACGACGACTATTCGCTCGCGATCCAGTCGCTCGGCACCTACCAACGCTCGCTCGCGATGACGAACTACGTGTTCGGGACCGCATGATCCGGCGCGGGGTCGCGCACAAAGGTCAACAAAAAGCCCGCCTGATCATCGATCGGGCGGGCTTTTTATCGGCCCCGAAAGACCCGCGTCGAGCGGATCTTCGGTTTCGACCGGCGCTCAATGCGCGCCGACAACTTCGAGCACTTCGTCGTGCACGAGCCGCTCGTCCAGATACTCCGAACGATAGCCGCTGTTCACGCCCCAGAAGTAGAACACCAACGCGAAGGCGATCACGACGAGCATGTCCCAGCCGTAAGGCAGAATGCCGAAGCCGCCAAACTCCTTGCTGCCGATCAGCGACAGGATCGCCATGATCGGCAGATACGCGACCAGCCACCAGGCGGCCTTCAGGTCACGGCCCCAGCCCTCGAAGCCCGACTTCGCCTGGAAGTAGAAATACACCGGCAGCGCGACGACCATCAGCAGAATGATTTCGCCGGTCAGCGGCCACCTCGCCCAGTACAGGATCAGCGACGCGCAGACGAACGCGAACGGCGCGATCACCTTCATGCCGGCGATGTGCAGCGGGCGCTCGAGATCGGTTGCCGCGCGGCGCAGTGCCATCAGGCTGATCGGGCCGGTCAGGTACGAGATCACGGTCGCGACCGAAATCACCGCCGCGAGCGAACTCCAGCCGCGGAAGAAGAACAGGAAGATGAACGAGACGAGCAGGTTGAACCACATCGCGTTGCGCGGAACGCCATAGAACGGGTGCACGTTACCGAACATCTTCGGCATCGTGTTGTTGCGCTCCATCGCGTAGATCATGCGCGAGGTGGTTGCCATGTAGGTCGTACCGGTGCCGCTCGGGCTCACGAACGCGTCGACGTACAGCAGGATCGCCAGCCAGTTCAGGTTCAGCGCAATCGCCAGTTCCGCGAACGGCGAAGCAAAGCTGAAGTGGCTCCAGCCCTTCATCACGTCGGCCGGATTCACGGCACCGATGTATGCGATCTGCAGCAACACGTAGATCACGAGCGCGAGCAGGATCGAGCCGATCACCGCGAACGGCACGCTCCTGGCCGGATTTCGCGCTTCACCGGCCAGGTTGATCGGGCTCTGGAAACCGTTGAATGCGAACACGATGCCGCTCGTCGCGACCGCGGTCAGCACCGCCGACCAGCCGTACGGCGCGAACGTGGTCGTCTGACCAAAGTTCTCGGTGTGGACGCCTGTCATCATCAGGCCGACGATCGTTGCGCCCGGGATCAGGAACTTGAAGATCGTGATCGCCGAGTTAGCGCGCGCGAACAGCTTGACGCCCCAGTAGTTGAGCAGGAAATAGATGATGACGAGCCCGGCGGACAACAGCAGGCCGTTGGTCGTCAACGACCCGTCGACGAACAGCGCATGCGCCCAGGGATAGGGCCAGGTACTCATATATTGGATCGATGCTTCGGCCTCGATCGGGATCACCGACACGATCGCGATCCAGTTGGCCCACGCGCTGATGAAACCGACCAGCGCGCCGTGCGAGTAGCGCGCATAGCGCACCATCCCGCCAGATTCCGGAAACATCGCGCCAAGTTCCGCGTAGGTCAGCGCAATCGCGAGAATCACGACCGCACCGATGATCCATGCGCAAATCGCAGCCGGACCGGCAATTTTTGCAGCCTTCCACGCGCCGAACAGCCAACCCGAACCGATGATCGAGCCCAGACCGGTCAGCATCAGCGCGAATGGCCCGATGTTCCGTTGTATAGAACTTTTCAAGTCTTCTCCTAAATCAGAACCATGTCGGCACCGCGTGACATCGCTTGTGGCGGTGGGGACGGGGTGACGCGCATGTAAGCGCGTCCAGATGCGGAATAGGTGCAACCGACGCGCGGCGCGTAGTTTAACGGTTGCACCGTGTTACTGCAGCGAAACCGCAGCCGAACTCAGGGTTCTCCCTAGCAAAAAGTTGTCCCCCTGCGCAAGCTTTGTAAGAAAATTTCGGATCAGTCCGGCAAAGTTTCGTCTAGACTGTTGACCTTCGTCCGAATTCGCCGTATAACGTTCGGGCAGGATTTCAAGTGGCGAGTGAAGTGGTTCTTTCGTAGTTCGCCCATCAACGGTACTCCGGTTGGTCCCATTACCCCCTTCCTTGATTTTCATGCACCCCGGGCTTCGGCCTTATTCACCATTTTTAGGAAAAAAGTAATATGGAAACCGGTACCGTCAAGTGGTTCAACGACGCTAAGGGCTTTGGCTTCATCACTCCGGACGGCGGCGGTGAAGATCTGTTCGCGCATTTCTCGGAAATTCGCACTGAAGGCTTCAAGACGCTGCAAGAAAACCAGAAGGTCACGTTTGAAGTGAAGACGGGCCCGAAGGGCAAGCAAGCGGCTAACATCAAGCCGGTGTAAGCTCCGCGCTTCCTTCTGGACGCAAAAAAACCCCGCCTCGGCGGGGTTTTTTATTACGGCGGCCAATCTGAATGCGCCGATTAACTTCGCGTTACTTCGCAATCCGCGGCGGATTATTTGTTGATTATTCGGGATTATCCGAATACACGCCGCGCATGAATACCGAGGCCGGTCGCAACGCTCGCGAGACGATCGCCGAATACCGCTTGCGCGTCTGGAAACGCCGCGGCCAACGCGCCCGACAGAAACGCGAGGCCGGTTGACCCGCCGGTGAAATAGATCGCGTCGACATCGCGCGGCGCGACGCCCGCGGCCTGCACCGTATCGCGCGCGGCCTGCACGATGCGTCGCGTTTCTTCCTCGCCCGCTTTGACGAGCTGCGCTTCGTCGAACGCGAGACGCAGATCCTCTTCCACCTGCTCGAGATCGATCACGGTCTCGCCGCCCGCCGCCACGCCGATCTTCGCCTCTTCCGCGTGGGCGGCGAGCGCGTGCCCGAAACGCTGCTCGACCACGCGCATCAGCCGGTCGTGGTGCTTCGTCTCCGTGAAAAGGTGCCGCATCAGCGCGAGTTCGCTGACGCGCTTCGGCGTGTAGACGGTGTTGATCAGGTGCCAGGTCGCGAGATCGAAATAAATCCGGTTCGGGATTTCGCGCCCTTGCGGATCGAGCGACTGGTAGCCGAGTTCGCGCAGTATCGTGGCGAGTTCGACGCGGCGGTCGAAGTCCGTACCCGCGACGTGCACGCCGTGGTGCGCGAGCACATCGTCCTTGCGCTCGACGCGCTTCATCCGTTCCGGCCCCACTCGCACGAGCGAAAAGTCCGACGTACCGCCGCCGATGTCCGCCACAAGCACGAGCCCCTCGGCGCTCAGGTGCGATTCGTAGTCGAACGCAGCCGCTATCGGTTCATACTGAAAGTGGATGTCGCGCAAGCCGGCCGTGCGCGCGGCGGCTTCGAGCTGTTGCTGCGCCATCTGGTCGGCGCGCGGGTCGTCGTCGACGAAGAACACCGGGCGGCCCAGCACCGCGCGGTCGATCGCGCCGCCGGCGCTCGCCTCGGCCGCGCGCTTCAGGTGAGTCAGGAACGTCGCGATCACGTCGGTGTACTTGATCGCACTGCCGTCGCCGAGATCGGTCGTATTCTCGGCGAGCGGCGAGCCGAGAATGCTTTTCATCGAGCGCATCAGCCGGCCGTCGAAACCGTCGATGTAAGCAGCGAGCGCCGCGCGCCCGAATTCGCTGGTGTGTTCGTCGGTATTGAAGAAGACCGCGGTGGGCAGCGTCGTGTACGCGCCTTCGACCGGCGCCAGCTTCAGCTGCGGGCCGATCGGAACCGCGACGGCCGAATTGGAAGTACCGAAGTCAATCGCGCAATAGTTCATGGCAGGAATGGCCGCTCACGGCTGGCGCGCAAAGAAAGGGGAGCGGCTTTGTATCACGAAAACTCCGGCAGCATCAACTGAAGCTGCCGGGACGGCCGCAAGATCGTTTGAAATCATGGCGCGGAATGGATGTTGCTACGTCCGACCGAATATGCCGCCCCATTTCGCCATCGAGGAGACTTCGCGTCATGAGCGTGCCGCCCACCGCCGCCGTCGATGACCAGCACGCCACGCTGATCGAAACCGATCTGCCGTCGCGGCTAGACCGTCTGCCGTGGGGCCGCTTTCATACGCTGATCGTGGTTGCGCTCGGCGTGACGTGGCTGCTCGACGGCCTCGAGGTGACGCTCGCCGGCGCGGTCGCGAGCGCGCTGAAAACCAGCCCGGCGCTGCGCTTTTCGAATGCCGACGTCGGCCTCGCGGGCAGCGCATACATTGCCGGCGCGGTGCTCGGTGCGCTCGGTTTCGGCTGGCTGACCGACCGGCTCGGCCGCCGCAAGCTGTTTTTCATCACGCTGACGCTGTATCTGGCCGCGACCGCGGCGACCGCGCTGTCGTGGAATCTGATGAGCTTCATGCTGTTCCGCTTCCTGACCGGTGCGGGTATCGGCGGCGAATACACGGCGATCAACTCGACGATCCAGGAATTCACGCCGGCACGCGTGCGCGGCTGGACCGACCTCGGCATCAACGGCACGTTCTGGGTGGGCGCGGGGCTCGGCGCCGCGGGCTCGCTGGTGCTGCTCGATCCGCACCTGCTGCCTTCCGACTGGGGCTGGCGCGCGTGTTTTTTCATCGGCGCGGTGCTCGCGCTGGTGATCCTGCCGATGCGCATCTGGATACCCGAAAGCCCGCGCTGGCTACTCACGCACGGCGACGAGCGCGACGCCCGCACGATCGTCGAGGGCATCGAGACGCGTTTTCGCAACGACGGCCACACGCTTGCCGACGACGCCCTCACGCGGCTGCGCCTGCGCGCGCGCGACCATACGCCGTTGCGCGAGGTGTTCCACACGCTGTTCAACGTGCACCGGCGCCGCGCGCTGGTCGGTCTCACGATGATGACCGCGCAGGCATTCTTCTACAACGCGATCTTTTTCACCTACGCGCTCGTCCTCACCGACTTCTATCACGTGCCGGGCGACGACATCGGCTGGTATCTGCTGCCTTTCGCGCTCGGCAATTTCCTGGGGCCGCTCGTGCTCGGGCGGCTGTTCGACGTGATCGGCCGACGCAAGATGATCGCCGCGACCTACGCGATGTCGGCGATCCTGCTGACGCTGTCCGGTTATCTGTTCGAGCAGCAACTGCTGAGCGTCGTCACGCAGACGGTCGCCTGGATGGTCATTTTCTTCTTTGCGTCGGCGGCCGCGAGTTCCGCGTATCTGACCGTGAGCGAATCGTTTCCGCTCGAAATCCGCGCGCTCGCGATCGCGGTTTTCTATGCGTTCGGCACCGCGCTCGGCGGCATCATCGGGCCGGCGTTTTTCGGTCGGCTGATCGATACGCATCAGCGCAGCGAGGTGTTTTCGGGCTATCTGGTCGGCTCGGCGTTGATGCTCGCGGCGGCGCTCGTCGCGGCGATGTGGGGTGTCGACGCGGAGCGCAAGTCGCTCGAACATGTGGCCGCGCCGCTGTCCAGCGTGACGGAGGGCGAGAACGGCATGGACGGCGCTGCATGAAAAACGCGCGGACCGTGCCGCGCGTGCCTGACTGCTTCGTTGCTCATCGACTGCTTTCTTCCCTTTACGCGAAATCGCGCGGCAAGCGCGGCGAATCCATCGCTCAGAACGCCTTCTTCCAGGCGCCGGCGTACGCGATATCCGCGAGCGCCGCGCGTTGACGCGGCGCCTTCTCGCGTTCGCGCAGGACCGGGTCCAGTTTGTCGACGTCGCCGTAATGGCCGAGCGAGATCATCGCGATCGGCTCGACGTCCTTTGGTAGTTCGAAGGTGGTACGGAACGCGTTCACGTCGAAGCCGCTCATCTGGTGCGCGGCGAGGCCAAGCGCGTGCGCCTGCAGCACCAGCGACATCGCCGCCGCGCCGGCGTCGTAGAACGCGCAGCGGTTTACGTCGCCCTTGTTGGTCAGTGTGTGCGCGGTCACCGCGATCAGCACCGGCGCGAGCGCATTCCAGCCCTGGTTGAACGGCACCAGCGTGGCGAAAGCCTTCTTGAACGCGACTTCGTCGACGCTGCGATCGAATACCACAAAACGCCAGGGCTGCACGTTATATGAAGACGGCGCCCAGCGCGCCGCTTCGAGCACGGCGCGCAACTGATCGCGGCTCACCGGCTCGCTCGAATACGCGCGAGGGCTCCAACGGCCTGCAATCAGCTCGTGAATGGCAACTTCGGTTGAGGCGGGTTTGGTGGCCATGCGCTTCTCTCGGTAGATATTCATGTTCTCCGGGCGGCTGCCCGAGGCCACATAGCATAACGGGCTTTCGGTGCGCGCTCCAAGTTGCGGCGCGGCGCTATGCGTGCTGGCTGAGAAAACGCGCACGGCCCCGTTATGGGGCCGTGCGTCGTTGCTTCGCTGACGGTGAATCCGCGCGGCTCGCGAGGGCGCCTCAGATTGCCTGCGGCGTCGGCACCTTGGCCGGGCGGTTGATGCGCAGCACGATCACCGCGGCGATCAAACACAAGCCGCCGGAAATCATCGATGCGACCGTGTAGGTGCCAAGACTCGCGCGCAGCATGCCCGCGCCGAGCGCCGCGAACGCCGCGCCGAGCTGGTGGCCCGCGACCACCCAGCCGAACACGATCGGCGCCGATTCCTTGCCGTAGACGTCGGTCGCAAGACGCACGGTCGGCGGCACGGTGGCGATCCAGTCGAGACCGTAGAACACCGCGAACAGCGGCAGTCCGAAAAAGTCGATGCCGAACGCGTGCGGCAGATACATCAGCGACAGCCCCCGCAGCCCGTAATACCAGAACAGCAGCACGCGGCTATTGAAGCGGTCCGACAGCCAGCCCGACATCGTCGTGCCGAACAGGTCGAACACGCCCATCGCCGCGAGCAACGACGCGCCCTGCACTTCGGTCATCCCGTAGTCGCCGCACATCGCGATCAGATGGGTGCCGACATAGCCATTGGTGCTCGCGCCGCAAATGAAGAAGCTGAAGAACAGCAGCCAGAAGTCGCGCGTTTTGCTCGCCGACGCGAGCGTGCCGAATGCGATCGCGAGCGGATTCTGCCTGGTGACGGTCGTCGTGATGGGCGCGTCATGGGGTTCGCCGTACGGGCGCAGCTGCATGCTGGCCGGATGCTCGGGCAGCAGGAACGCGACGAGCGGAATCACGACGGCCGCCGCGAGCGCGACGACCCACACGACCTGACGCCAGCCGTAATGCTCGGCGATGGCCGCGAGCAGCGGCAGAAACACCAGCTGGCCGGTCGCCGAGCTGGCGGTCAGGATACCCATCACGAGACCGCGGCGCGTCGTGAACCAGCGCGTCACGACCGTCGCCGACAGCGACAGCGCCGCTACCCCGGTCGAGCCGCCGACCATCACGCCCCAGATCAGCACCATTTGCCACGGATGAGTCATCAGCGACGACAGCGCGACACCCGCGGCCATCGCGCCGAGCGCGCTCAGCAGCGTGGGGCGCACACCGAAGCGCTGCATCGCGGCGGCCGCGAACGGCCCCATCAACCCGTACAGCGCGATGTTCACCGAGATCGCGAGCGAAATCGTCGCGCGGCTCCAGCCGAATTGGTGCTCGAGCGGCACCATCATCACGCTCGGTGTCGCTCGCGTACCCGCAGCCGCGAGCAACACCAGGAACACCACGGCGACGGTCAACCAGCCGTAGTGGAAACGCCCGCCTATCAGTCGCGCAGCCCAGTTCATCGATTCTCCCATCGACGCGGCCCGGGTGGCGGCGTCGTTCGTATTATTACGGCCTCGGTGAATGTCTTGTGACAGATCGGTCACAATTGTGTTGCGATCTTAGTTACTGGTCGGTAACATGTCAAGGCGTCAATCTCATTCGAGTGACTTGCCATGTCCGACAGCGAAACCCCCAAGCCCGCCCCTACTCGTGCGCGGCGCGCGCGCGGCGCACAGACCGCCGGGCCGCAGGCGCAGCTGCATCTGCTGCGCGCGGCCAGCGAGTTGTTCTATCGCGAGGGCGTGCGCACGGTCGGCGTCGATGCGGTGGTCGAGCGCGCGGGCGTGAACAAGATGAGTCTGTACCGGCAGTTTTCGTCGAAGGACGAGCTCGTGATGGCGTATCTGGAGCAGAAGGACGAGCAGTTCTTCCGCTACGTCGAGAAGAGCTTCGCGAAGCATCCTGGCGAGCCGGCGAAGCAGCTTCAGCAGTATTTCGACGACCTCGCGGTGCGCGCCTCGGTCGACGATTACCGCGGCTGCCCGTTCGTGAACGTGTCGGTGGAGTTTTCGGATACCGCGCATCCGGCGCGGCAGTTCGTGTTCCGCAACAAGCAGCGCTTGATGGCGCGCCTCGTCGAACTGTCGACAGCGGCCGGCGCCGGCGATCCGCAAGCGCTGGCCGATGGGCTCGGTCTGCTGATCGAGGGCGTGTACGCGGCGAGCCAGACTTACGGGCCGGGCTGCGGGCCGATCCTCGCCGCGCCGAAAGTCGCCGCGCAGTTGATAGCGGCCGCTTGCGCGGAGAAGCCGGTTCGCTGAGCCAGTCCGTCAGCTGGGTCCTTTAGAATTGCGCGTTTTCCCGTCACATCCGTCCGCCATGCCGTTGCCCGCCGAATCCCACGATGCCGTTATCGCCGCGACCCGTCATTGGCTGACGGAGGCCGTGATCGGCCTGAACCTGTGTCCGTTCGCGAAGGCCGTGCATGTGAAGGGGCAGATTCGCTATGCGCTCAGCGAAGCGGACACGCTCGAAGCGGTGCTGGCCGACCTGGAAGCCGAGTTGCAGACCCTCGTCGCCGCCGACCCCGCCGCCATCGACACGACGTTGCTGATCCTGCCGTGCGCGTTCGAGGACTTTCTCGGCTTCAACGACTGCCTGCTCTTCGCCGACCGGCTGGTCCAGCAACTGCGGCTCGAAGGCGTCATCCAGATCGCGAGCTTTCATCCGCATTACCAGTTCGAAGGCAGCGAGCCCGACGATATCGAAAACTACACGAACCGGGCGCCCTATCCGATCCTGCATCTGCTGCGCGAGGACAGCATCGAGCGGGCCGTGCAGGCCTTTCCCGACGCGGAAGAGATCTACGAGCGCAATCAGGAAACGCTGCGGCGCATTGGCCTCGCGGGCTGGGATGCGTTGATGAAGCGCTAAGTGAAGCGCCAGGCCGCGCCTCAGGCCGGCACGAAAAATCGCTCCTTCAGCGCATCGAGCCCGAGCGCGTCCAGCACTTCGCCGAGCCGCTCAGCGGGCCGGCGCCGCGGCAGGTCCTTGTACTGCGCGATGATCAACTCGTTTTTCATCGAGTGTTCCCAGCCGACCAGCTCGGTCACGCTGACCTGATAGCCATGCGCTTCGAGCTGCAGGCAGCGCAGCACGTTCGTGATCTGGCTGCCGAATTCGCGCGTGTGCAGCGGATGCCGCCAGATTTCCGTCAGCGCGTTCTTCAGATCCTTGCCCTTGTTCTGCCGCAGCACGCCGGCCACCTCGGCCTGGCAGCACGGCACGACGACGATGTACTTCGCGTGCTTTTCGAGCGCGAAACGGATCGCGTCGTCGGTGGCGGTATTGCACGCGTGCAGCGCGGTCACGATGTCGATTTCGGCGGGCAGCCGCGTCGACGTGATCGACTCCGCCACCGACAGATTCAGAAACGACATCCCCTTGAAGCCGAGCCGCGCCGCCAGCTCTTCGGACTTCGTCACCAGCTCTTCGCGCGTTTCAATGCCGTAAATGTGCGAAGCCCCACCAGCCACGTCCTGAAACTCCTTGAAAAACAGGTCGTACAGGATAAAACCGAGGTATGACTTGCCCGCGCCGTGATCGACGAGCGTCAGCGCCCCCTGCTGGTCCTTCAGGTCCTTGAGTAGCGGCTCGATGAACTGGAACAGATGGTAGACCTGCTTCAGCTTGCGACGGCTGTCCTGATTCATCTTGCCGTCGCGCGTGAGGATGTGGAGCTCTTTGAGCAGTTCGACGGACTGGTTGGGACGGATTTCGTGGGTTTTGCCGGACATCGTATGGGCCGCCATCAATTGCAGTGCGAACGTGCGACAGATGACGGAAAAAGAGAAAGGTTGCTGCCAGTTTACCCAAAGTGCGGCAATCCCAGCGAGTACGCTGCCTGGGTCACGCGAGATAGGCGGTCCACCGGGAACACTTCCTGCTCGAAAGGCGCTGCGCGGAAGTGTCTCGATAATGGCTGAAAACAGCTTGAGCGCCGGCTGAGCCTGCGGGTGCAAGCCGCGTCGCCGAAAACAGGAAGCTGTCCGGCCGTGCAACCGGACATGCGAACCGGATGCATGTGGGGAGAGCGGTCCCGCAACAAGGGGCGAACGTTACGTAACCAGCAGCGGCCGGCTTTGCAACGGGTCGCGCGCTCGGATGATCACAGAAGAGGCGGCAATGGATACGGTACCCAACGGAAATGTCGAACAGAAGTTTCAGGAAATGATGGCGAAGCTCACCGCCGCGCCGGCATGGTCGGAGAAACAGCAACTCGAACTGGAGATGGCTCGCGACATCTCCACGGAAATGCTGCGGCTCGCCGAGGTCATGCGTGACGGCAACGTCGACCTCGAGACCTGCCTGACGATGCTCAAGTACGCCAAGGTGCTCGACTTCGTGATGACGACGCTCGCGTCGCGACGCGACATCAAGCCGCAGACGTTGCGGGTGATCTTCAAGCTCGCCGGGCTGAAGGTCGATGAGGCGTATCCGGGTTAGCGCGTCGGCATCCTGGTTAGATTGGCTTGGTATCGCGTTTCTCGTGTCACGCAAGACTGCTGCAACACGCCCGCACGCGGGCGGCTGGATGCCGCTCGCGACGCGGGCTTCCACTCCCCTTCCACGGGTGTCTCAAGCGTGCCGCGCCTCGACGGGCGGCGTTCCCTCATGAAATAGCGTCTTCAGCTGCTCGCGCAGCTCCGGCGAATCCGCGTGCTTGTGAACGCTGACGGCATGCTGGACCGCGGCTTCGAGCAGTTCGCCGTCGCTGTCGGCGGATAGCGCGACAGTGCAGTTCGTTTCGCTCGGAAACTCGCGACAGTCGATATATTTGCGGGTCATGGCAATCTCCTTGAACCAGACGATCGACTCTTCCATCGATGCATCAGGCGCTTCGCGTCGGCTGCCGGCGCGCGGCAGTGAAGCGCGCCGCAGCGGCTGCGTCGCAAGCGACGTGATGGGGGATTGACGCGAGGAACGACGCGAACGGCGTCCGATGGAAGATGTTTGAAAAGTATAGGTCGCGTGCGGCGCGGGCCAAGCGGTGAATGCGATGCGCAACGGCCGGGAGAAAGACTGAATCCAGTATTTTCCGGTCTGGGGCGATCGAGCCCGGTCGCCTGGCCGAATAGCCGCCTGTTTGCCAGTACCGAGCACAGTTCGACAGAGTTTGTCGGCGTTTGCCGCGCGCCGCGCGCGGTGTGACAATAGCGCCCTTCGCGCCGCATATCCGTTCGGTCACCGCGGCGCACCGCCTTTTCTCCCCGTTGATCCGCTGAACCGCATGTCATTCTCGCTCGATTCCGCCCGCGTCGCCGTGATCGGCGGCGGCCCCGCCGGCCTGATGGCCGCCGAGACGCTTGCCGGACGCGGCGTGCAAGTCCACGTATATGACGCGATGCCGTCGGTCGGCCGCAAATTCCTGATGGCGGGCAAAGGCGGCATGAACATCACGCATTCGGAAGCCCTCGCGCCGTTTCTCGACCGCTACGGCTCGCGCCGCGAGCGCATCGCGCCGTTACTCGACGCGTTCGGTCCCGACGCGCTGCGCACATGGTTGCGCGAGTTGGGCGTCGAGACGTTCGTCGGCAGTTCGGGGCGCGTATTTCCGTCCGACATGAAGGCCGCGCCGATGCTGCGCGCGTGGCTGCATCGGCTGCGCGAAGCGGGTGTGCAGTTTCATATGCGTCACAAGTGGAGCGGCTGGGCGTCAACATCCGAAGACGGTGCCGCCCACGCGTTGCGCTTCGACACGCCCAACGGTGAGCAGACGATCAGCTGCGACGCGGTCGTGTTCGCGCTCGGCGGCGCCAGTTGGCCGCGTCTCGGCTCCGACGCCGCGTGGGTGCCGCTGATGACGTCGCGCGACGTGCCGGTGACGCCGCTGCGTCCCGCGAACTGCGGCTTCGACGCGGACTGGAGCCCGTATCTGCGCGAGCGTTTCGCGGGTCAGCCGATCAAGACGGTCGCGATTTCCGTCACCGGCGTAGACGGAAAAGTCCACAATCGACAAGGTGAAATACTTTTGACCGAAACGGGCCTCGAAGGGAGCCTGATTTACGCGTTGTCGGCGCTGATCCGCGAGCGGATTCTCGCCGGCGGCGAGGTCACGATCGCGCTGGATCTCGCGCCAGGCTTGCCGCTCGAGCGAGTCGTGGAGGAAGTGACGCGGCCGCGCGGCTCACGCTCGATCGCGAGTCATCTGCACGGGCGAATCGGAATCGGCGGGGTCAAGCTGGCGTTGTTGCACGAGATTCTGTCGAAAGAAGCCTTCGCCGATGCACGCGGCCTCGCCCACGCGATCAAGGCGCTGCCGATGCGACTGCTGCGCGCGCGACCGATCGAGGAAGCGATCAGTACGGCGGGCGGAATCCCGTTCGAGGCGTTGGACGCGCATCTGATGATCGACCGGATGCCCGGCGCATTCTGCGCGGGCGAAATGCTCGATTGGGAGGCGCCGACCGGTGGTTATCTGTTGACCGCCTGCTTTGCCAGCGGGCTGGTCGCTGGCCGGGGCGCGTGCGCGTATCTGGAAGCGCACGGCACGTCGGCGTGACGCGCGCAGTCGCCGTCACCGCGCCTTGAGCCGCCACAACGACGTGACCTCGGCCGCTCGCGCAACATACAACGGATCGTTCTGATCGCTGGCCTTCGGATGCCGTGGACGAATGTCCTCGCGCCCCACGACACTGAGCCCCGCGTGCTCGATCGCCGTGAGCAGCCACTCGCGCGTACGCAGCCCAAGGTGCTCGGCGAAATCCGAAATGATCAGCCAGCCCTCGCCGCCCGGCGTCAGATGATCGGCGAGGCCGTTCAGGAAGCCGACCAGCATGCGGCTGTCCGGATCGTAGACCGCGTATTCGAGCGGCGACGCGGGCCGCGCCGGAACCCACGGCGGATTGCAGACGACGAGCGGTGCCCGACCGTCCGGAAACAGATCGGCCTGTACGATCTCGACCTGCTCGGCATAACCAAGACGCGCGAGATTTTCACGAGCACACGCAAGCGCGCGCGCATCCTGGTCCGTCGCGACGATCTTGCGCACGCCGCGTTTGGCCAGCAGCGCGGCCAGCACGCCAGTGCCGGTGCCGATATCGAACGCGAGGTCCGGCGACGGCAGCGGCGTGCGCGCGACCAGATCGACGTACTCGCCGCGAACCGGTGAGAACACACCGTAGTGCGGATGGATGCGCTCGCCGAGCGCCGTAATCTCGACGCCCTTCTTGCGCCATTCGTGCGCGCCGATCAAACCGAGCAACTCACGCAACGACACGACCGACGCGTCACCGCTCGCCGGTCCATAAGCTTCGATGCAGGCCTGCCGCACGTCGGGCGCGCGACGCAGCGGAATGGCGTAGTCGGCATCGAGCGGAATCAGGATCATGCCGAGCGTGCGCGCGCGCTGCGACTGCGCCTGCCGATGCTGGTTGAACGCGTCGAGCGGTGTGGCTCCCTGCTTGCGCGGCTTGCGTTCGAGCCGGCGCGTGACGGCCTGCAGCAGTTGGCGCGCGTTCTGGAAGTCGCCGCGCCATAGCAGCGCGGTGCCTTCGCAGGCGAGGCGGTAGGCCGAATCGGCGGTGGTGCGGTCGTCGGCGACGACGACGCGCTTCGGCGGCGGCACGGCCGCTTCGGAACGCCAACGTACGGTGCGCGGGCCGTCGGCTTCTGGCCAGGTGAGAGTTGCGGGGCTGGTCATGGTGCAATGGAGTCGATGTGACGTCGCCGGCGACGTGGACCGCGACAGCGGACCGGAATGTCCGGCGGCTGCCCGCCATCCCGGGCGACGCCCGAATAGTAACGTACCGCCGCCGTGCGGATTCGCGGCGCGGCATGAATTGGTGACGGTGATGAGGTGAGTCTAGACGCACCGAAAGTAGACAATAATGTCTACAATCGACAAGGTGAAAGAGATATCGTGGTTTTTGAGCCATCGCGCGGCTCACCTCACGCTGCCTTCGCACGTTTTGACGTGCGTGAAACCCTCGTCGCAAACAAGCCGGGCCAAGGCTTCGGTGATCGGCATCAGCAACGATCCGGGCAATTTCCACCGAAAAAAGAAAAACCCCGCCAAAGCGTGTGCTTCGACGGGGTTTTCTAGCATTTCCAGTTACTGCTGATAACGCAATCTGGTGCCGGCTGCAGGACTCGAACCCGCCACCTCATGATTACAAGTCAAGCGCTCTACCTGATGAGCTAAGCCGGCATGAGGCCGTGATTCTACTTCATTTCACGATCTTAAGGCGAGCCCTTCCGCCGCCTTTCGAGCCATCGTCGTCGGGCTGCGGTTTGTCGGCGGCGTCGGTGGCCGCGGCAGGGTCGGCAGGGGCGGCGGGGGCGGTTTCGACGGCGCGCGGAGCCGCCGGCGTGTCAGCTTCGTCCGCGGCATCCGCGCCCGAATCCTGAGCCTCGCCGCCCGCCGATTCGACCGGGAACGCCATACCCTGGCCGTTCTCGCGCGCGTAGATCGCAAGAATATTGGCGACCGGCACTTCGATCTTGTGGGACTTGCCGGAGAAGCGCGCGTTGAACTCGATCCACTCGTTGCCCATCTGCAGCTGGCTGGTCGCCTCGAAGCTGATGTTCAACACGATCTCGTTGTCGCGCACGAACTGACGTGGCACGCGCGTCTGATTGTCGACGCGGACCGCGATATGCGGCGTGTAGCCGTTATCCGTGCACCACTCGTAGAGCGCGCGCAACAGATAAGGCTTCGTGGAAATCTCTTGCATCAACAGTCCTCTTGCGGGCGCGGGCGCGCATCGAAGCGATGCGGCGTCCGCGCTCCAAAGCCAAACTCAACGACGCATCACCTTTTCCGACGGCGTCAGCGCTTCGATATAAGCCGGGCGGCTGAAAATGCGCTCGGCGTACTTCATCAGCGGCGCGGCGTTCTTCGACAGCTCGATACCGTAGTGGTCAAGGCGCCAAAGCAGCGGCGCGATCGCGACGTCGAGCATCGAGAACTCTTCGCCGAGCATGTACTTGTTCTTCAGGAAGATCGGCGCGAGCTGCGTCAGGCGATCGCGGATCGCGAGGCGCGCCTTCTCGTGATTCTTCTCCGCTGCCTTGCCCTTCTCGTTTTCGAGCGTGCCGACGTGGACGAACAGCTCTTTCTCGAAGTTGAGCAGGAACAGGCGGGCACGCGCGCGCTGGACCGGATCGGCCGGCATCAGCTGCGGGTGCGGGAAGCGCTCGTCGATGTACTCGTTGATGATGTTCGATTCGTACAGAATCAGGTCCCGTTCGACGAGAATCGGCACCTGACCATACGGATTCATCACGGCGATGTCTTCCGGCTTGTTGAACAGGTCGACGTCGCGGATCTCGAAGTCCATGCCCTTTTCGAACAACACCAGCCGGCAACGCTGGGAGAACGGGCAAGTAGTGCCGGAATACAGAACCATCATGTTTACGTTTCCTCAAAAAGCTGAAGGGCCAGCGCGCGGAAAAACCGTTCAGCAGGTTTTTCCTGGCGCCGGCCCCACGCCATGTAGCGGCGTGATTATTTGATATGTTTCCAGTACGCGGCGTTCAGTCGCCAGGCGAAAAAGCTCAGGATACCGAGGAACAACAGCACCCACACGCCAAGTTGCCTGCGGGTTTGCTGCGTCGGTTCGGACATCCATGACAGGTACGACACGAGGTCGGCCACAGCAGAATCATAATCTACCGGCGACATCGTCCCCGGAGTCAGTTGCTGGAAGCCGAGGAATTTGTGTACTTTTTCGCCGGTTCTTTCGTCGGTTTCGTCGCCGAATTTCGCCGCACGCTGCCCCTGAAGCTGCCACAGCACGTGAGGCATGCTCACGTTTTGGTACACCAGATTGTTCCAGCCGGTCGGCCGCGTATCGTCGCGGTAAAAACTTCGCAGATACGTGTAAAGCCAGTCCGTGCCGCGCGCCCGCGCCTCCACCGACAGATCCGGCGGCGTCGCCCCAAACCACGCTTTCGCGTCCTCCGGGCGCATCGCCACGGTCATCGTGTTGCCGACCTTGTCGGTGGTGAACAGCAGGTTCGCCTGGATTTCGTTCGGCGTGATGCCGAGATCGGTCAGGCGGTTGTAGCGCATCAGGTTCGCGCTGTGGCAATTCAGGCAGTAGTTTACAAACAATTGCGCGCCGCGCTGCAAAGAAGCGAAATTGTTCGTGTTGTCCGGCGCGCGATCGAGCGGGAAATTCTCGTCCGCGTGAACCGGAGCGGCCAGCAGCGCAAGCACGGTCGCGCCGACCAGCGCGCACATCGAAAGCAGTTTTTTCATCTTCATGTTCTCCTGGCTCGCGATTAGTGAGGCTTGAACCGCACCCGTTCCGGCGGCTGCTTGAACTTGCCAAGCCGGGTCCAGAAGGGCATGCCGAGGAAAAACGCGAAGTAGATCAGCGCGCAGATCTGGGCGATCAGCGTCGCGGCCGGCGATGGCGGTCGCGTGCCGAGGAAGCCGAGCGTCAGGAACGCGATCACGAAGATCCCGAAGAAAACCTTGTGGAAGAACGGCCGGTAGCGAATAGACCTGACCGGCGACCGGTCGAGCCACGGCAGGAAGAACAGCGAAATCACCGCGCTGCCCATCACCACGACGCCCCAGAACTTCGATTCGGTGAACACCATCGCGACGATCACCAGCACCGCAAGCACCGGCAGACCGAGCTTCCACTTGCCGCGCGCGCGCACGAGCGCCAGCAACCCGAGTAGCGCGATGACGATCATCAGCACGATCTTGAATGGATCGGTAGTGGCGCGCAGCATCGCATAAAAGGCGGTGAAGTACCACACAGGCGCAATTTCCGGCGGCGTCTGCAGCGGATTCGCGGGGATGAAGTTGTTGGCTTCAAGGAAGTACCCACCCATTTCCGGCGCGAAGAAGATGATCGCCGCGAAGATCAGCAGGAAGATCGTTACGCCCATGAAGTCGTGCACCGAGTAGTACGGGTGGAACGGAATGCCGTCGAGCGGCACGCCATCCGGGCCCTTCTTGGCCTTGATCTCGATGCCGTCCGGGTTGTTCGAGCCGACTTCGTGCAGCGCGACGAGGTGGGCGATCACGAGGCCGACCAGCACCAGCGGAATCGCGATCACGTGGAACGCGAAGAAGCGGTTCAGCGTGACGTCGGACACGACGTAGTCGCCGCGAATCCACAGCGACAGATCCGGCCCGATGAACGGAATCGCCGAGAACAGGTTCACGATCACCTGCGCGCCCCAGAACGACATCTGCCCCCACGGCAGCAGATAGCCGAAGAATGCCTCGGCCATCAGGCTCAGGAAGATCAGGCAGCCGAAAATCCACACGAGCTCGCGCGGCTTGCGGTACGAGCCGTACATGAGCCCGCGGAACATGTGCAGATACACGACGACGAAAAACATCGACGCACCCGTCGAGTGCATGTAGCGGATCAGCCAGCCCCACGGCACCTCGCGCATGATGTACTCGACCGACGAGAACGCGAGCGTCGCGTCGGGCTTGTAGTTCATCGTCAGGAAAATGCCGGTGACGATCTGGTTGACCAGCACCAGCAACGCAAGCGAACCGAAGAAGTACCAGAAGTTGAAGTTCTTCGGCGCGTAGTACTCGGAAACGTGCTTCTTCCACGTGGCAGTCATCGGGAAGCGCTGGTCGATCCAACCAGCCAGCCCGGTCGTCTCTACTTCGTGTTCGCTCGCCATTACGCTTCTCCTTTTTCGTCCTTCCCGATCACAAGGGCCGTCGCCGACGTGAACATGAAGCGCGGGATGTCGAGGTTCTGCGGAGCGGGTTTGTTCTTGAAGACGCGGCCGGCCATGTCGTAGGTCGAGCCGTGGCACGGGCACAGGAAACCGCCGGGCCAGTCGTCGGGGAGATTCGGCTGCGGGCCTTCCTGGAAGCGCGGCGTCGGCGTGCAGCCCAGATGCGTGCAAACGGCGACGGCAACCAGCAGATGCTTGTTCTCGGCGCGTGAACGGAATTCGTTGTTGCAGTAGTCCGGCAGCGGCATCGAAAACGGATTCAGCGAGTGGGGGTCCGCTACCTGGCTGTCGGCTTTTTGAACATCGGCGAGCATGCGGTCCGTGCGGTTGATGATCCACACCGGCTTGCCACGCCAGGCGACCGTCATCATGTCGCCGGGCTTCAGACCACTGATATCGGCTTCGACCGGGGCACCTGCGGCCTTGGCCTTTTCGGATGGTGCAAAGGAACTAACAAAGGGTACGACAACGGCAACACCTCCTATGCCGCCTGCTACGGTCGTCGCTACCAGCCAGTTACGGCGGCTGCCATCGACGCGTTCCTCTTCTTTGTCTCGCATCACACGCCCCACTTCTGAGTTGGATTTTTCCTTCACGTCGCTTCTACCGCCGCTAGTTTGCTCGAATGGAGTCGCCATTTACAAGGGCCGATTGCCAAAAACCGTGCGAAGCCCTTGATAACTCAGGGTTTGTCCGTACCGATCGCAAACTTTTTCGCACCTCCTTTTAAGTGCCTTCTGCGGTATTCCTGCTTTGTTCTTCGTTAATGCAATTCGCAATTCAAACGGGATTGGGGATATCGATAAACAGATGTTCGATATCGAACGATTCGGACAGATGCTTGCCCACCGCCTGCACGCCGAAGCGCTCGGTCGCGTGGTGGCCAGCTGCCAGAAACGCGACGCCGCTTTCCGCCGCCGTATGCATGACCGACTCCGATACCTCGCCGGTCACGTAGACGTCGACACCCGCGTTGATCGCCGCGTCGAACATGCCTTGCGCGGCGCCCGTGCACCAGCCGACGCGGCGCAGCTCCATATCCGGATCGCCGAACACGAGCGGCGTGCGGCCCAGTGTCTGCGCGATCTCCGCGGTGAGGTGCGACAGCGTGATCGGCATTGGCAGCGTGGCGAGCCAGCCGAGATCGTTGTCGCCGAAACGCGCGTCGCTGATCCAGCCCATCTTCTCGCCGATCTGCGCGTTGTTGCCGAACTCGGGATGATCGTCGAGCGGCAGATGGTAGGCGAACAGGTTCAGGTCGTTGGCGAGCAGCAGCTTCAAACGAGCATGTTTGCGGCCAGTGATCTGCGGTGCCTCGTTGCGCCAGAAGTAGCCGTGATGGACCAGCACGGCGTCCGCGCCCCAGTCGAGCGCGGCCTCCAGGAAGGCCACCGACGCGGTCACGCCGGTCGCGAGCTTGTTGATCCGGCGGCGTCCTTCGACCTGCAATCCGTTCGGGCAATAGTCCTTGAAGCGCGCGGTTTCAAGGAGATTGTTCAAGTACAATTCAAGTTCAATCCGATCCATATAGACCTCTAGTCTTCAGATGCTTAGACGCTTCTGGCTGTTATTTGCCCAAGCGGTGACGGTGCTGTTGGCGCTGATGTTCATCATTGCGACCCTCAAACCGCAGTGGCTGCAGCGTCAAGGACAATTCGGCAGACAACTCGCCGAACCGATCGTCGCGCTACGGGAAGTGGCGCCGGGCATCGGCACTGGCCATGCCGAAACGTCCTATGCCGAAGCGGCGCAAAAGGCCATGCCCGCGGTCGTCAACGTGTTCTCCAGCAAGGATGGCTCGCTGCCTCCCGACCCGCGCGCCAAAGACCCGCTGTTCCGCTACTTCTTCGGCGACAGGAACAATCGCAAGCAGCAGGAGCAGCCTGCCTCGAATCTCGGCTCAGGCGTGATAGTGAGTTCGGAAGGTTACATTCTAACGAACCAGCACGTCGTCGACGGCGCCGATCAGATCGAAATCGCGCTCGCCGATGGCCGCACCGCCAGCGCGAAGGTCATCGGCATCGACCCCGAAACCGATCTGGCCGTGCTCAAGGTCAATATGACCAATCTGCCCACCATCACGCTCGGCCGGATGGACCAGACCCGCGTCGGCGACGTCGTGCTCGCGATCGGCAATCCGTTCGGCGTCGGGCAGACCGTAACGATGGGCATCGTCAGCGCGCTCGGCCGCAACCATCTCGGCATCAATACGTTCGAAAACTTCATTCAGACCGACGCCCCGATCAACCCCGGCAATTCGGGCGGTGCGCTCGTCGACGTGAACGGCAACCTGCTCGGCATCAACACCGCAATCTACTCGCGCTCGGGCGGCTCGCTCGGCATCGGCTTCGCGATTCCGGTGTCGACCGCGCGCAGCGTGCTCGAGAGCATCATTACGACCGGCACGGTCACGCGCGGCTGGATCGGCGTCGAACCGCAGGACGTCACGCCGGAAATCGCGGAGTCGTTCGGGCTCGATCAGAAGTCGGGCGCGATTGTCGCGGGCGTGCTGAAAAGCGGCCCGGCCGACCGCGCGGGCATCAAGCCCGGCGACATCCTGACGAGCGTAAACGGCCAGGCGATCACCGATACCACGCGTCTGTTGAACGTGATCGCGCAGATCAAGCCCGGTACGGCGGCGAAAGTGCATCTGGTGCGCAAAGGTCATCAGATCGATCTCGACGTGAAGATCGGCAAACGCCCGCCGCCGCCGAAACAGACGGAAGACGAGAACGGCGGCGGCGATCAGCCGGATGACGAAGGCGGTTGAAGCTAACGCCGCGATTCCACGCAATGAAAAAGGGCAGTCCGCAATGAACTGCCCTTTTTCATTCGACACCCGGCACTGACTCGCGACACCTCAACTGGACGGCGGCGGACTCGCATCCTCCACGACCACCGGCTGCTTGCCGACGATCAACCGCGCCGCGACGATGCCAGCTTCGTACAGCAGAATCAGCGGAACCGCGAGGATCAGCTGCGAAAACACGTCCGGCGGCGTTACGACGGCCGACACCACGAACGCGCCGACGATCACATACGGCCGGATCTCCTTCAGCTTCTTCAGCGTCACCACGTTCATCCGCACCAGCAGCACGACGACGATCGGTACCTCGAACGTGACGCCGAACGCGATGAACATCGTCAGCACGAAGCTCAGGTAATTGTTGATATCGGTTGTCATCTCCGCGCCGAGCGGCGCATTGTAGTGCGCCATCACGCGGAAGATGGTCGGAAACACGACGAAGTACGCGAACGCCATGCCGCACAGGAACAGCGTGTAGCTGCTCGCGACGAGCGGCGCGACGAGCTTCTTCTCGTGCTGATAGAGCCCAGGCGCGACGAACGCCCAGATCTGGTACAGCACGACCGGCAGCGCGATCACGAAGGCGACCAGCATCGTCACCTTCATCGGCACGAAGAACGAGCCGGTGACGTCGGTGACGATCATCTTGCCGTCCTTCGGCAGATTCATCATCAGCGGACGGGCGAGCAGTTTGAAGATGTCCGGCGCCCAGTACACGAGCCCGACGAACACGACGACGACGGCAAGCCCCGCACGGATGATGCGGTCACGCAGTTCGACGAGGTGGGAAATGAAGGTCTCTTCAGTGCCTTCGTTCTGGGATTGCTGGGGGTCGCTCACACCGGCCCTCGGTTGGGGATTGTCGATCTGAACATCAGAAAAACCGCGTCGGACGACGCAGGTTGGCAGGTGTGTGCCGCGCAACGCGCGCGGCGCCCGACTGCACGCGCGTGCGCCGCAGGCTCGCTCGCTTGTACCAGGTGGGCGTGGCGCTCTGCTGGACGCGCCAGGTCTTGCGTTTGGGCGCGGCGGCCGGCGTACTGACGGGCCACGAGGTGGCACCCGCGCTGCCGCTGGCTCCGCTGCCGGCGTCTTCGAGTGCGCCGCCGGCGATGCTCGGCGATACCGACGTACCGCTATTCCATGCTTCGTTCAGTTCATTCTCGTGCTTGCGCAGATTGTCCTGAACTGCCGTTTCGACATTGCTCGCGGCCTTCTCGAACTCGGTCTTCATGCGCCGCAATTCGTCGAGCTCGATTTCGCGCGTGACTTCGGCCTTGACGTCGTTGATGTACCGCTGTGCGCGGCCGAACAGCGCGCCGGCCGTGCGAGCGACACGCGGCAGGCGCTCAGGCCCGAGGACGACCAGCGCGACGACGCCGATCAGCGCCATCTTGGTTAGACCGAGGTCCAGCATGAAGTGAAATGTCCGTCAGAAACGCGGGAACGGCGCGAAGGCCGCGGCTTAGCGGTAATCGCTCGATTGCTGCCTCTTTTCCTTCGCTTCGACGTCCACCGCGCCGTTGCGCGGCAGCTCGCGCTGCTGCTGTTGCGCGTCGGCCGACGACGAATCGGCTTCCTTCACGCCTTCCTTGAAGCCCTTCACGGCGCCGCCCAGATCGCTGCCGATGTTGCGCAGCTTCTTCGTGCCGAACACGAGCGCGACGATCAACAGAACGATCAACCAATGCCAAATACTCAACGAACCCATGACTACTCTCCTTAACCCCGGCGCCGCATCTTGATGCGGCCAATTTGCATAACCTGAAGCGCGTGCGCTTCGTCTCGATATATCTCTACGTTACATCAGGCTGCACCGCCTCGCTCGCAATGCGGCCATCTTCGCCTGTCATTGTGGCCACACGATCGCGTCGACGTTATTACACAGCGGTAAAAACAACGAAGGCGCTATTGTCCTCGACCAAAACTCGCGGCGGTGCGCACTTGCCACGCAGCGCGCATGACGCGTGAACCGGCGCTCAGCCCATGCGTTGCCAGGGACGCGGTCCCGCGAGAATGTGCGCGTGCAGGTGATACACCTCCTGACCACCGCCCGGACCGGTATTGATTACCGTGCGAAAGCCCGTTTCGCCGCCGTTATAGGCGACCCCCAATTGTTCGGCCAGTCGCGCGGCCAGGACAAGCATTCTACCAAGCAGAGGCGCGTCGCTTTCCGTGCAGTTCGACAGCGTTGCAATGTGCTTGCGAGGAATCACCAGCACATGCGTTTCGGCCGCCGGACGGATGTCGCGGAAGGCGACGAACTCGTCGTCTTCGTGGACCCTGGTCGACGGGATTTCGCCAGCGGCAATCTTGCAGAAAAGGCAGTTCGGATCGTGACTCATCATATTCCTGACGCGGTATGACTTGGGCGAGCGAAGCCGCCCGCGCCGAAGTTCGATCCGAAAGCCGGCCCGCCCATACGGACCGGCTAGCGTTCAGACCCAACTGGCCGGATTCGCGAACGACTTGTTATCGTACAGATACAGCCAGCCTTTGATAATACGGTACAACATCCATATGCTGACTGCCCACAGCACCGGAATGCCGATCACGACGAGCAGCAGCAACGCGCCGATCGCGTAACCGACGAGGCCCAGCCAGAACGTGCGGATCTGCCATTCGAAGTGCGCTTCGTACGGCGTGCCGGCCACATCCGACCGTTTGACGTAGTTGATGATGATCGCGACCAGAATGGTGAGCCCGCCGGTCAGCCAGTGGACCGCATACAGCGCGTACAGCACGTGCGTGAGCGTGCGCAGGCTGCGCTCGCGCTCAGGCTCCATCGCGTGGCGGTAGACCGGCGGCGGATAGCTTCCCTGCGGCTGTTCCATGCTTGCGTCCTCCCGGAGGTGCGGTTACCGCTATATTGGTGCCGGCGCGCGCGACTTCAAGCGGAAACGCCAGATTTCCGCTCCGGCTGCTCAGTCGCCGTTTTCCTCGCGCTCGCGGCTCTTGCGCAGCGCCTTTTCCTCGATGCCCGACAGGCCTTCGCGACGCTCGAGTTCGGCGATCACGTCGGCGGGGCTCAGATCGAAATGCGACAGCATCACGAGGCAGTGAAACCACAGGTCCGCAACCTCGCCGACCAGCGCCTTCGGTGCGCCGCCCTGGCGCACGTCCTTCGCGGCCAGCACGACTTCGGTGGCTTCTTCGCCGATCTTTTTCAGCACCGCGTCGTCGCCCTTGTGGAACAGGCGCGATACATACGAGATGTCCGGATCGCCGCCCTTGCGGCTGTCGATCACCGCCGCGAGGCGCAGCAGCGTGTCGAGCGTGGAAGCCGTGGTGGGCGACGGGTTTTGCGTGGATTGCGTCATTTGTAGATGTGTTCGGGGTCTTTCAGCACGGGATCGACGGCCAGCCAGTCGCCATCGTCCACCGAGCCTTCGAATTTCTGGAAAAAGCACGAGTGGCGGCCGGTATGGCACGCGATGCCCGATACCTGCTCGACTTTCAGCAGCACGACGTCTTCGTCGCAATCGAGTCGCACTTCATGCACATGCTGCACGTGGCCCGACTCCTCACCCTTGAACCACAGGCGCTGGCGCGAGCGCGAGAAATACACCGCGCGGCCGGTCTCGACGGTCTTCGCGAGGGCCTCTCGGTTCATCCACGCGAACATCAGCACGTCGTTCGTCGACGCTTCCTGCGCAATCACCGGCACGAGGCCGTTCGCGTCCCACTTGACCTTGTCGAGCCAGTTCACTGCCGAAGGATTCGTCACGTCACAACCTCACCGAAATGCCCTGATCGGCCATGAAGCGCTTGGCCTCGCCGACCGTGTGTTCGCCATAGTGGAAGATGCTCGCGGCGAGCACCGCGTCCGCGTGACCGCTCTTGATGCCGTCGGCGAGATGCTGCAGATTGCCGACGCCGCCCGAGGCGATCACCGGCACCGGCACCGCGTCCGACACCGCGCGCGTGAGCGCAAGGTCGAAGCCGCTCCTGGTGCCGTCGCGATCCATGCTTGTCAACAGGATTTCGCCCGCGCCCAACTCGGCCATCTTGCGCGCCCATTCGACCGCATCGAGACCGGTGGCCTTGCGGCCGCCGTGCGTGAACACTTCCCAGCGCGGCGTTTCGCCGTCGGCCGACACGCACTTCGCATCGATCGCGACGACGATGCACTGCGAGCCGTATTTGTCGGTCGCGTCCTTCACGAGTTGCGGATTCGCTACCGCCGACGAATTCATGCTGATCTTGTCTGCGCCCGCGTTCAGCAGGCGCCGCACGTCTTCGACCGCGCGCACGCCGCCGCCGACCGTCAGCGGAATGAACACCTGCGAAGCGACCGCCTCGATGATCGGCAGAATCAGGTCGCGCTGATCCGAGGTCGCGGTGATGTCGAGGAACGTCAGTTCGTCGGCGCCCTGATCGTCGTAACGGCGCGCGATTTCGACCGGGTCGCCCGCGTCGCGCAGTTCGACGAAGTTGACGCCCTTGACCACGCGGCCCGCGGTGACGTCGAGACAGGGGATGATGCGTTTAGCTAGAGCCATGATCGTGCAATTCTGCCAATACCGCTGATGAGGCCGCTCGCTTGCGGGCAAGCGGCACGGTGCCGGCGCGAGCGGTTGCGTCGCGCCGCGAGTGAGGTGCCGGCCGGAAGCTGGCGAGGTTCCGGGCGCTTAATCGTGCGACGCGCGTTACAGGCAAGCCATCGGTCGAGCGAGTGCCGCAAGCCGAGGTGAGCGCAACGCCGGCGGCGTGCGCAACCTGCCCAGCACGTGCGGCCGACGCCGTGCTTAAGCGTCGTCGGCTTCGCGCAGCTTGTCCGCGAGCGTCTGCGCGGCCGCGAAGTCGAGGTCGCCCGAATAGATCGCGCGACCGCAGATTACGCCCTCGATGCCCTCGCCTTCGACTTCGCACAGCGATTCGATGTCCGCGAGGTTCGACAGGCCGCCGCTCGCGATCACCGGAATCTTGACCGCGCGCGCAAGGCGCACCGTCGCTTCGATGTTGATGCCTTGCAGCATGCCGTCACGGCCGATGTCGGTGTAGATGATCGACTCGCAGCCGTAGTCCTCGAACTTGCGCGCGAGGTCGGCCACTTCGTGACCAGTCAGCTTGCTCCAGCCGTCGGTGGCGACCTTGCCGTCTTTCGCGTCGAGGCCGACGATGATGTGACCGCCGAACGCGGTGCACGCGTCCTGCAGAAAGCCGGGGTTCTTCACCGCGGCCGTGCCGATGATCACGTACGACAAACCGTCGTCCAGATAGCGCTCGATCGTGTTCAGGTCGCGGATGCCACCGCCCAACTGAACCGGAATCGCGCCGCCCACTTCATCGATGATCGCCCGGATTGCATCGCCGTTCTTCGGCTTGCCGGCGAACGCGCCATTCAGATCGACGAGATGCAGACGACGCGCGCCGCGGTCGACCCAATGTCGGGCCATTGCCGCCGGTTCCTCGGAGAAAATCGTCGCCTGGTCCATATCGCCCTGTTTGAGGCGTACACACTGACCGTCTTTCAGGTCGATGGCGGGAATCAGCAGCATAGCAATCGGGTGTTATCTGGGAGTGGATTGAAGGTCGGCGGCAGCGGCTGGCGAGTCAGCCCGCCGCAATACCGTCTCGCTAGTTTAGTACAACTCGTTCGGCGCTCCAGTGGGGCGCCGGTCGGATGCGGGACCGCGGCACCGCGCCACGCGCGCGCGGCAACGGGATGAAAAAAGGCGTTCACGGGTTCCAGTGCACGAAGTTGCGATACACGCGCAAACCCGCCTCGGCGCTCTTTTCAGGGTGGAATTGGGTGGCAAAGATGTTATCCCGCGCTACCGCCGAGGTAAAGGGCACGCCGTAGACCGTTTCGCCCGACGTATGCGCCGGGTTGTCCGGAACCACGTAGTAGCTGTGCACGAAGTAGAAGAACGCGTTGTCGGCGACACCGTCCCACAGCGGATGCGGCTGCGCCTGACGCACGCGGTTCCAGCCCATCTGCGGGACCTTGAAGCGCGAGCCGTCGTCCTGCACCTGGCCTTCGAGCTCGAAGCGCACCGCCTTGCCGGGCAACAGACCCAGACCCGGCGTGTTGCCCTCGGCGCTCCAGTCGAACAGCATCTGCTCGCCGACGCACACGCCCATCAGCGGCTTGCTGCGCGACGCCTCGACGACCGCTTCCTGCAAACCGGACGCGCCGAGACTGCGCATGCAGTCGGGCATCGCACCCTGGCCCGGCAGCACCACGCGGTCGGCCGAGCGGATCGCTTCCGGACGATCGACGATCGCCACCTCCGCTTCCGGCGCCGCTTTACGCAGTGCCTGGGCAACCGAGCGCAGGTTGCCCATTCCGTAATCCACAATCGCTATCGAAGTTTTCATTTCAAGTTTGGCCGCTCTGCCCTCGATCCATCGATGCCGCCGCGCGGCGTCAAACGACGTGCCGGCAAATGCGGTCCTGCCCGATGAATCGCCTGAAGGTGAGTGGCCTGAAGACGTTGGAGGCGGTGAAACCCGTGTTAAGGCCTGCTACGGCCGTTACGTTAGAGGCTGCCCTTGGTCGACGGAATCTGTCCGGCCGCGCGCTCGTCGAGTTCGACGGCCATGCGCAGCGCACGCCCGAATGCCTTGAACACCGTTTCGAGCTGATGGTGCGCGTTGATGCCACGCAGGTTGTCGATGTGCAGCGTCACGCCGGCATGGTTCACGAAGCCGCGGAAGAATTCGATCGACAGGTCGACGTCGAACGTGCCGATGCGCGCGCGCGTGAACGGCACGTGAAATTCGAGGCCCGGACGGCCGGAAAAATCGATCACGACGCGCGACAGCGCTTCGTCGAGCGGCACGTAGGAATGGCCGTAGCGGCGGATGCCCTTGCGATCGCCGATCGCCTTCGCGACGGCCTGGCCGAGCGTGATGCCGGTGTCTTCGACCGTGTGATGGTCGTCGATATGCAGGTCGCCATGCGCTTCGATCTCGAGGTCGAACAACCCGTGGCGGGCGATCTGGTCGAGCATGTGGTCCAGGAACGGCACACCGGTGGCCAGCTTCTGCTGGCCGGTGCCGTCCAGGTTGATCTTCACACGGATCTGCGTTTCGCTGGTGTTGCGAACGACTTCCGCAAGGCGCATGGCAATTCCTCGAATCTGGCTTAAAAGCGCTAGTAATGTGGGATGGACAAACTGGCGGGCTGCTCAGTGCAGCCGTTCAACGCAGCGGCTCAGTGCCGCCGCTCGATGCGGCGGGTTACCGCAACACGAGTTTCAGGCCGGCGAGCAACTGGGCGTTCTCGTTCGGCGAACCGACGGTCAAACGCACGCAATTGGCCAGCAATGGATGCATTTTACTCACGTTTTTGATCAGAATCCGCGCCGTTAGCAGGGTTTCGAACAATACCGACGCATCGGGCACCCGCACGAGCAGGAAGTTGCCCGCGCTAGTGAACACTTCGGCGCCCGGCAGCGCGGCCACCGCCTGCGCGAGTTTCTCGCGTTCGTCGCGCAATTGCGCGGCCTGCGCATCGAGCACGCCGATGTGGTCGAGCAGGAAATCAGCGGCGGCCTGCGTCAGCACGTTGGTGTTGTACGGCGGGCGGACCTTGTCGAACTCGGTCAGCCACGCGGGCTTGCCGACCAGGTAACCGAGGCGAATGCCGGCGAGGCCCAGCTTCGACACCGTGCGCATCACGACGACGTTGTCGAACTGGTCGGCGCGCGGCAGCCAGCTCTTCTGCGCGAACGGCTGATACGCCTCGTCGATCACGACGAGGCTCTTGCCCGCCGCGGCGATGATGCGCTCGATTTCGGCGTCATCGAACAGCGTGCCGGTCGGGTTGTTCGGATACGCGAGATAGATGATCGCCGGTTCATGCTCGGCGATCGCCGCGAGCATCGCGTCGGTATCGAGCGTGAAGTCGGCTTTGAGCGGCACGCCGACGAATTCGAGATTCGCCAGCTTCGCCGACATCTGATACATGACGAAGCCCGGCACCGGCGCGAGCACCTTCGCGCCCGGCTTCGCGCACGCGACCGACATGATGCTGATGATTTCATCCGAGCCATTGCCGAGCAGCACGTCGCACCCCGCCGGCACGCCCATCACGTGACGAATGCGCTCGATCAACTGCTCGGGGCGCGGCGCCGGATAACGGTTCAACGCGACGCCGGCCAGACGCTCGCCGAGATGCGCGGCAAGTTCCGGCGGCAGCGGAAACGGGTTTTCCATCGCGTCGAGCTTGATGAAGCCGGTGGCGTCGGGAACCGGATAGCTCGTCATTGCGAGCACGTCGCTGCGGATGATGTCTTGAGGTGTCGTCATAGGTTCGGGGGCCGGGCCGTGCGAAAGACGCCGGGTCGGCGTCGTCAGTGCTCGGCGTGGGGCGCTCGGGTTGGTCTCTTTCGTCGTTATTGAATGGGGCGGGTGGGCTCGAGCCGTCGCTCGAGCGGGTGGAGGAAGCCGGAAAACATGGAAGCCGGTCGATGCGGCGGCGGTTGCCGCCCTCGCCGCTTCTCCTGCTCCCGCTTACGCCTGCTTGAGTTCCGCCGCGCGCCAGCGCGATCAGCGCTCCGCCTCAGCCGCGTTCGTTGTTGTTCTGCCGCATCCGGTATTCGGCGCTGCGTGCGTGCGCTTGCAGACCTTCGCCGTATGCCAGTTCCGCGGCAATCTCGCCGAGCGTCTGCGCACCTTCCGCGCTGACCTCGATCAGGCTCGAACGCTTGAAGAAATCATAGACGCCGAGCGGCGACGAAAACCGTGCGGTACGCGACGTCGGCAGCACATGATTCGGGCCCGCGCAGTAGTCGCCGAGGCTCTCGCTCGTGTAACGGCCAAGGAAGATCGCGCCTGCGTGACGGATCTGTTGCGCCCACTGATGCGGCTCCAGCGCCGAAATTTCAAGGTGCTCCGGCGCGATGTCGTTGGCGATCGCGCAGGCCTCGGCCATGTCGCGCACCTTGATCAGCGCGCCGCGGTTTTCGAGCGACGTGCGGATCACTTCGCGGCGCGGCAGGGTGGGCAGCAGTTCGTCGATCGCTTCCTGCACGCGCGCGATGAACGCGTCGTTGGGGCACAGCAGGATCGATTGCGCGAGCTCGTCGTGCTCGGCTTGCGAAAACAGGTCCATCGCGACCCAGCGCGGGTCGGTCGTGCCGTCGCACAACACGAGGATTTCCGACGGCCCGGCGATCATGTCGATGCCGACCGTGCCGAACACGCGACGCTTCGCCGACGCGACGTACGCGTTGCCGGGGCCGCAGATCTTGTCGACCGCGGGCACAGTCTGCGTGCCGTACGCGAGTGCAGCTACCGCCTGCGCGCCGCCGATCGTGAACACGCGATCGACGCCACCCAGCAGAGCCGCCGCGAGCACGAGCGGATTCTTCACGCCTTCCGGCGTCGGCACGACCATCACGATTTCGCGCACGCCGGCCACCCGCGCCGGTATCGCGTTCATCAGCACCGACGACGGATACGCGGCCTTGCCACCCGGCACGTAGATCCCCGCGCGATCGAGCGGCGTGACCTTCTGGCCGAGCACGGTGCCGTCCGCTTCGGTGTACTGCCAGCTATGGCTGCCGCACTCGATCTTCTGCTTCTCGTGATAGCCGCGCACGCGTGCCGCCGCCGCTTCGAGCGACGCGCGCCGCTTCGGCTCGAGACTTTCGAGCGCCGCCTCGAGTTCGGCCATCGGCAGTTCGAGCTCGGCCACGCTTTTCGCATCGACGCGATCGAAGCGATTCGTGTACTCGAGCACCGCCTCGTCGCCGCGCGCCTTCACGTCGTTCAGAATCTGCGCGACCGCGCGCTCGATGGCTTCGTCTTCGCTAGCCTCGAACGCGAGCACCGCATGCAGCGACTTGTGGAAGTCGCGAGCGGTGGAATCGAGTTTGCGAATCTTGGTAGACATACAGGTATCCGTTTCGGTAAGGCGCGCTATCAGTGCAACGTCACATTGCCATCGTCAGTCAGGCCGCCGGGGCGGCGGTTTTCGACGAAGCATTGGCAAACGCGTCGAGAATCGGCCGCAACGCGGCGCGTTTGAGCTTCAGCGCTGCCTGGTTCACGACGAGACGCGACGAAATCTGCATGATCTCTTCCACCTCGACCAGATTGTTCGCGCGCAGCGTATTGCCCGAGCTGACCAGGTCGACGATCGCGTCGGCGAGACCAACCAGCGGAGCGAGTTCCATCGAACCGTACAGCTTGATCAGATCGACGTGAACGCCCTTGGCGGCAAAATGCTCACGAGCGGTTTCAACATACTTGGTCGCGACCCGCAGACGCGCGCCCTGGCGCACCGCGTTCGCATAATCGAAACCGGCCGCGACCGCGACCGACATGCGGCAACGCGCGATGTCCAGATCCACCGGCTGATACAGGCCGCTGCCGCCATGCTCGAGCAGCACGTCCTTGCCGGCCACGCCGAAGTCGGCCGCGCCGTACTCGACATAGGTCGGCACGTCGGTCGCGCGCACGACGATCACGCGCAGGTTCGGGTCGGTGGTCGGCAGAATCAGCTTGCGCGAGCTCTCCGGATCTTCCGCTACCTCGATGCCGGCCGCCGCGAGCAGCGGCAGCGTTTCCTCGAAGATACGCCCTTTCGACAACGCGAGCGTGAGCGGCGCGCTGACCGCCGGCGACGACGACGTTTGCGGCATCGAACTCATGCCCCGCTCCCGGAAACCCGGCGCACCTTCGCGCCGATCGCATTGAGCTTCGCTTCCATGCGGTCGTAGCCGCGATCGAGGTGATAGATGCGGTCGATCAGCGTCTCGCCCTCGGCGCGCAGCGCGGCGATCACAAGACTCGCGGACGCGCGCAGATCGGTGGCCATCACCTTCGCGCCGGACAGTTTTTCGACGCCGGTTACGAGCGCGGTGTTGCCGTCGATCGTGATGCTCGCGCCGAGACGGTTCAGCTCCTGGACGTGCATGAAACGGTTTTCGAAGATCGTCTCCACGACTTGCGACGTACCGTCGGCGATCGTGTTGAGTGCCATGAACTGCGCCTGCATGTCGGTCGGAAACGCCGGGTATTCGGAGGTGCGGAACGTGACCGCGCTCGGGCGCTTGTCCATGCGCACGCGCATCCAGTCGTCGCCTTCCTCGACCGTGACGCCCGCTTCGCGCAGCTTTTCCGTGACGGCTTCGAGCAGCAGCGGACGCATCTTGCGCAGCATGACGTCGCCGCCGGCCGTCGCGACCGCGCACAGGAAAGTGCCCGCTTCGATGCGGTCCGGAATCACCGTGTGCTTCGCACCGTGCAGCTTGTCGACGCCATGGATCACCAGACGGTCGGTGCCGATGCCTTCGATCTTCGCGCCCATCGCGACGAGCAGACGCGCGAGGTCGACCACTTCGGGTTCGCGCGCTGCGTTCTCGATGACCGTCTCGCCTTCGGCGAGCACCGCCGCCATCAGCAGGTTCTCGGTACCGGTCACGGTGATCATGTCGGTGACGATGCGCGCGCCCTTCAGACGCTTCGCGCGCGCTTCGATGAAGCCGTGCTCGATCGTGATCTCGGCGCCCATCGCCTGCAGACCCTTGATGTGCTGATCGACCGGACGCGCGCCGATCGCGCAGCCGCCCGGCAGCGACACGCGCGCATGACCGAAGCGCGCGACGAGCGGACCGAGCACGAGGATCGACGCGCGCATCGTCTTCACCATTTCGTACGGCGCGACGAGGTTGTCGACCTTCGACGCGTCGAGCGCGACGCGCCCTTCGCCGGCTTCGATACGCACGCCCATCTGGCCGAGCAGCTTGAGCATCGTGCGCACGTCCTGCAGATCGGGCACGTTCTCCAGATGCACCGGATCGGCGCTCAGCAGAGCCGCGCACAGGATCGGCAATGCCGCGTTTTTCGCACCCGAGACGACAACTTCACCGGAGAGCGGGTAGCCACCTTCAATGATGAGTTTATCCATGCCTGTCGGTTCCTGATCGGCCCGGTTCGCGTCCGGACCTGCTTTGTCTGTGTTCGGCGCGCCGCTAGCGGTGTCGCGCCCTTCCTGAGTAATTCGCACTAAGTTTCCAGATTACGCGTTCTGCCATTCGGCGGGCGTCAGCGTCTTCATGCTGAGCGCGTGGATTTCTTCGCGCATGCGGTCGCCGAGCGCCGCATACACGAGTTGGTGACGCTGGATCAGGCGCTTGCCTTCGAAGTTCGGCGAGACGATCGTCGCAAAGAAATGCTGACCGTCGCCTTCGACTTCGAGATGCTCGCACGCGAGTCCAGCTGCAATGTACTGTTTGACCTGTTCGGGAGTCGGCAACATGAGAGAAGCTCCTCGTCAGTGGCGCAGCTTGTAGCCGGTAGCGAGCATGCGCATCGCCACGGCGGCCAGCACCACGAAGAAACCGGCGACGATCGCGAGGCTCACCAGCGGGTCGATATCCGACACGCCGAAAAAACCATAGCGAAAGCCGTCGATCATGTAGAAAAACGGATTGAGCCGCGATACTTCGCGCCATACGGGCGGCAGCGTATGCGTCGAGTAGAACACGCCCGACAGGAACGTGAGCGGCATGATCAAAAAGTTCTGGAACGCGGCGAGCTGGTCGAACTTCTCGGCCCAAATGCCGGCGATCAGACCCAGCGTGCCGAGAATCGCCGAGCCGAACATCGCGAACACGATGATATAGAGCGGCGCGGTGAAGGCGAGCGGCACGAACCAGATCGTCACGATGAACACGCCGAAGCCGACACACAGCCCGCGCGCCACGGCCGCGAGCACGTAGGCCGCGAACATCTCGTGGTGCGACAGCGGCGGCAGCAGCACGAACACGAGGTTGCCGGTGATCTTCGATTGAATCAGCGACGAAGAACTATTCGCGAACGCGTTCTGCAGCACGCTCATCATCACGAGGCCCGGAATCAGGAAGCTCGTGTATTCGACGCCCGGATAGACCTGCACGTGGCCGCGCAGCGCGTGGCCGAAGATGGTCAGGTAAAGCAGCGCGGTGATGACCGGCGCGAGCACGGTCTGGAAAGACACCTTCCAGAAGCGCAGCAGTTCTTTGTAAAACAGCGTGCTAAATCCACTGTACCCGCTCATGCAAGCCCCTCGATCACTTCTGGACCGTTCATCACCTGAACGAATACGTCTTCGAGGTCGGCCTTGCGGACCTCGATTTCTTCGAATGTACAACCGGCCGCGCGGCACTGCGCGAGGATGCGCTCGACGTCGTCGTAGCTCGTCAGGCGCAGCAGATGCTGGCGGCCATTGCCGTTGCCGGCGCCGCTTTCCGCCTCGAGCGGACGCAGCTCGGCGGGCAGCACGCCCTGCGCGAAGCGCACGAACAGTTGCATGCCGGCGAAACGCTGCAGCAGTGTGCTGGTGCGATCGAGCGCAACGACCTCGCCACGGCGCAGCATCGCGATGCGGTCGCACAACGATTCGGCTTCTTCCAGATAGTGCGTGGTCAGCACGATCGTGTGGCCTTCGCGATTCAGGCGCGAGATGAACTTCCACAGCGTCTGGCGCAACTCGACGTCGACACCCGCGGTCGGCTCGTCGAGCACGATCACCGGCGGGCGGTGCACGAGCGCCTGCGCGACCAGCACGCGGCGCTTCATGCCGCCCGACAGCGCGCGCATGTTGGCATCGGCCTTTTCGGTGAGATCGAGATTGGCCATGATCTCGTCGATCCACGCGTCGTTGTTGCGCAGCCCGTAGTAGCCGGACTGGATGCGCAAGGTTTCGCGCACCGTGAAGAACGGATCGAACACGAGCTCCTGCGGCACCACGCCGAGCGCGCGGCGCGCGTTGCGGAAATCGTCGACCACGTCGTGACCGCGCACCGCGATGCTGCCTTCGTCGGCGCGCGCGAGACCCGCGAGTATGCTGATGAGCGTCGTCTTGCCCGCGCCGTTCGGACCGAGCAGTCCGAAGAACTCGCCTTCTTCGACCGTGAGGCTGACGCCCTTGAGCGCCTGCAAGTCCTTGTAGCGCTTCTTGACGTTACGAATTTCTATGGCTGACATGACTATGGGCCGCGTGCGTCGCGGCGCCTGAAGTAGCCCCAATGGAGCTTGGGGACGCGCAAATGCTGGAAGTAACGGGAACCGGGGCCGATTAGGGGGCCAGTTCGACGCCCCAAAAAAACGTTTGATTATAGGGCAAAAACTGACACCCCCGGCCTGGCCGGAAAGGGGGAGACGACGCTAGAGGAGCGTCAATGTCGCGCTGACGCAACCATGCTGGAGGCGCCAGAAGAGAGAAGTGTATCGACGCCGTAGGCCTGCGCGAGACTGGCGAGCCCAGCCGGCAGATTGACGATTTCGAACTTGCCGCCGCGCGCCGCCGCGGCCCGCACCCACGCGAGCAGGACGGCGAGCGCCGACGAATCGAATTGCGTGAGCGGCGCGCAATCGACGCCGCCCGCACCCGCCGCGATGCGTTGCAGACCCGCTGCGAGCGCGGCCTTCGCGCTCTCGTGGGTCAGCGTCGTGCCGCTGTCGAAGCGGTTCGCCACCGGGTTCAGCACGTCGCTCACGACTGCTTGCCCGCGGCGAGTTGCTGATTGCGCTGCGTGAGGAACTGGATCAGTCCGTCCACGCCCTTCTGCTGGATCTGCTCGTTGAACTGCTGCTGATACGCCTGGATCAGCCACGCGCCGAGCACGTTGATGTCATACACGCGCCAGCCCTGTGCCGTCTTGTACAGGCGGTAGTCGAGTTCGATCGGCTGGCCGTTGTTCATCACGACCGAGCGCACCACCGTGTCGGTGTCGTCCGGGTTCATGCGGAACGGCTTGTACTGGATCTGCTGGTCGCGCACCTGCGCGAGCGCGCCCGCGTACGTGCGGATCAGCAGCATCTTGAACTGCTCGACCACCTGGTTCTGCTGTTCGGGCGTCGCGGTGCGCCAGTTACGGCCCATCGCGAGCTGGGTGGTGCGGCGGAAATCGGTGTACGGCAGGATCTTTTCGTTGACGAGCGCCGTAATGCGCGTGATGTCGCCCTGCTGGATCGACTTGTCGCCGCGAATCGCGTCCATCACCTGCTGGGTGACGGTCTTGATCAGCGCGTCGGGCGCGCTGGTGTCGACGGTTTGCGCCGATGCGCCCGCGCTGATGAACGAAAACAAGGCGGCAAACAACGGAATCAGGAAGATTTTTTTCATATCGAGCTTTGCCTCAAAAATAGTGCAACAGGTTGAACCGACCTTATCACGCGAGTTCGACGGCAATCCATGCGCAAACTGCGAGAGTCGTATCGATCTGTTACGGCTGCACGTTCAATGCAATCTTAAGGACGGGAAGTTGAAGTGCGTGGGCGGCACCAACTGACCGGCCGGAATTTGCGTTTCCGGGCCGCCTTTCAGGTCGAGAGGCGGTGTTTGGGCGCCCGACGCGGCCTCCGGTGCCGACGCGCCTTGCGGCGTGCCCACGGCCGCGCCGGATGCGGGAGCCGGCTTGGCCGGCGCACCTGCCGCGCCCGTCTCGCCTTCGTCGTACTTCGGCAGCGGCGCTTCCTCGTCGTAGCTCGGCAGTTCCTGCGGAAGCCGGCGGTTATCCGACAACAGATACTGCCGGCGCTGCAGATACGCGTTACGCACGAACGAGTATTTGTCGAGTGCCGCGCCTTCCAGCAGGTTGCTCGCTCCGAGCAGGTTCGCGCGCGTGTTGACGATGTTCAGGCCATACAGCGCCCAGCTCAGGCCCGGCGGGTCGACGTAGCTGATCGGGTTCACGTAGTAGTTGCCGAGCGAGCCGACCGCATCGCGCACCGTGCTCGGCCCGAACAGCGGCAGCACCAGATAGGGGCCCGCCGGCACGCCGTAGTGGCCGAGCGTCAGACCGAGGTCGTTGTCGTGCTTCGGGAGCTTCGCGAGCGTCGCGACGTCGAACAGGCCGCCGACGCCGAACAACGTGTTGATCACGATCCGCATGATGTCGGACACGCCGTCGGCGATGCGCAGCTGCAGCAGGTTGTTCGCCGCAATATAGACGTCGCCGATGTTCGAGAAAAAGTTCGTCACGCTGTCGCGAACCGGCTGCGGCGTGACCCAAACGTAGCCCTGCGCAACCGGCTTCAGCGCGTACTGGTCGATCTTGTCGTTGACGGTGAAGATCGTACGGTTCAGCCCTTCGAACGGGTCGCCCTTGGTAGGCGTCTGCACGGTCGTGCAACCGGCGAGCAGCGCAGCCGCCACGGCGACCTTGCCGAACTGTAGGACGCGCGCGCCGCTGCGCGCGGTCTGCAGTGTCGTCTGCATCTAATTCTCCTTGTTGGCCTTACTGGCCGGCAGCGCCGGAGGCCGGCGCGCCCGGCGCCGGTGCAGGGGCGGATGCGGCGGGCTTCGCCGCGCCGGAATCCGCGGCCTTGCTATACAGGAACTGGCCGATCAGGTTTTCCAGCACGATCGCCGATTGCGTCATCGAGATCGTATCGCCGGCCTTCAGCATTTCCGAGTCGCCCCCCGGCTCGAGCCCGATGTACTGCTCGCCGAGCAGACCCGAGGTCAGGATCTTCGCCGAAGTGTCCCTCGGAAACTGATATTGCTTGTCGATATCGATCGTGACGAGCGCCTGGTAGGTGTTGCTGTCGAAGCCGATCGACGCGACCCGGCCGACCGTCACGCCGGCGCTCTTCACCGGCGCGCGTGGCTTCAGCCCGCCGATGTTGTCGAACTTCAGCTTGACCGGGTAGGTTGCCTGGAACGACAACGAGCTCATATTGCCGGCCTTCAGCGCAAGAAACAGCAACGCCACGAAACCCAGCACCACGAACAGGCCGACCCAGAAGTCGAGAACATTCTTTTTCATCGTCATCCCAAAGTGAATCCGCCGCGCCGCGACCACCTCCGCCGTGCGCGGCGCATCATGCACCGCCGGCAGCCGGCATGCTGCGCGGTCTTAGCTGAACATTAGTGCGGTCAGCAGGAAATCGAGCCCGAGCACCGCGAGCGACGCGTACACGACCGTGCGGGTCGTCGCGCGCGACACGCCTTCCGGCGTCGGCTTCGCCTCGTAGCCCTGAAACAGCGCGACGAAGGTCACCGCGAGGCCGAACACCACACTCTTGACGACCCCGGCGCCGACATCGCGCCACACGTCGACGCCGCTTTGCATCTGCGACCAGAACGCGCCGGCATCGACGCCGATCAGCAGCACGCCCACCACGTAACCGCCCAGAACGCCGACCGCGCTGAAGATCGCGGCGAGGATCGGCATCGACACGATGCCGGCCCACAGGCGCGGCGCGATCACGACCTTGACCGGATCGACGGCCATCATTTCCATCGCGGTGAGCTGCTCGCCCGCCTTCATCAGGCCGATTTCGGCGGTCAGCGACGTGCCCGCGCGCCCGGCAAACAGCAGCGCGGTCACGACCGGCCCGAGTTCGCGCACGAGCGACAGCGCGACCAGCAACCCGAGCGCCTGCTCGGAGCCGTAACGGTTCAGCGTGTAATAGCCCTGCAGCCCGAGCACGAAGCCGACGAACAGCCCCGACACCGCGATGATCACGAGCGAATAATTACCGACAAAGTGGATCTGCTTCGTGACAAGACGCGGGCGGCGCAGCAGCGGGAAAAACTCGAGCACGAGCCGCAGGAAGAAGCGCGTCGCGTAGCCGGCGGTGCCGAGCCCGGTGATGACCGAGCGACCGATCGTACTGATCATGACTGGCCTCCGCCGATGCCGAAGTCCGCCGCGAGCGGCGTCTGCGCCGGATAGTGGAATCTGAACGGGCCGTCCGGCGCGCCGTCGATGAACTGCCGCACGGTCGGATCGGTCGACGCGCGCAGTTCGTCGGGCGTGCCCTCGGCAAGCACACCGCCGTTGGACAGGAAGTACACGTAGTCGGCGATCGCGAATGATTCCGGCACGTCGTGCGTGACGAGAATCGACGTGGCGCCGAGCGCCCGGTTCAGCGTGCGGATCAGGTTCGCGGTGATGCCGAGCGAGATTGGGTCGAGACCGGCGAACGGCTCGTCGTACATCATCAGTTCGGGGTCGAGCGCGATTGCGCGCGCGAGCGCCACGCGCCGCGCCATGCCGCCGGAAATCTCGGACGGCAGCAGGTCACGCGCGCCGCGCAGACCGACCGCGTTGAGCTTCATCAGCACGAGGTCGCGCAGCAGTTCTTCGGGGAGATCGGTATGCTCGCGAAGCGAGAAGGCGACGTTTTCGAACACCGACATGTCGGTGAACAGCGCGCCGAACTGGAACAGCATGCCCATCTTGCGGCGCAGCGCGTAAAGGCCTTCGCGCGTCTGCTCGCCGATGTCCTCGCCATGGAACAGCACCTGGCCGCGCTGGGCGCGCACGAGGCCGCCGATCAGCCGCAGCACCGTGGTCTTGCCGCAACCCGAGCCGCCCATGACCGCGACGACCTGACCGCGACGAAAGCGCAGATTCAGATTCGACAGGACGAGCCGGTCGCCGTAACCGAAGTCGACGTCGCGCAGCTCGAGTAAGGTCTCGGGATAGGAAGGCACCAAACTGACAATCCTTTTACAGGGAAGGCCGAATTATAGGGCCATCGTGCAAAAGCTGCCGTGAGGTGCCCCGTTCCTTGACTATGCCTGACGATTATTGCGTAAACGTGTGTTGCAGTGCAGAAACGGCGGCGGCCGGGTCGGCCGCTTCCGTCACCGCGCGCACCACGGCCGCGCAGCCGACACCGGTCGCGAGCACGTCCGGCAGCACCTGCAGATCGATCCCGCCGATCGCGACGAGCGGCACCACGCCGTCGAGCAGCCGCACATAGCGTGCGAGGCGGCGCAAGCCCTGCGGCGCGGTCGGCATGACCTTGGTCGTGGTCGGGAACACGGCGCCCAATGCAATGTAGCTCGGCCGGAAATGCAGCGCCTTCAGCATCTCGTAGAAGCCATGAGTGGACAGGCCCAGGCGGATGCCCGCGTCGGCCAGCGCGGACAGATCCGCGGTATGCACGTCTTCCTGGCCGAGGTGCACGCCGTATGCGCCCGCCTCGAGCGCCGCCAGCCAGTGATCGTTGATGAACACCTGCGCGTCGTGCGCGCGGCCGGCCGCCACGCAGCGCGCGATTTCGCGCTTCAGCTCGTCGGCGGGTTCGGCCGACTTGCGGCGCAACTGCACCGTCTTCACGCCGAAGCCGACCACCCGTTCGACCCAGTCCGCGGTCGGCAACACCGGATACAGGCCGAGCCTTGCCGGGCAGCGCGGGAACGCCTTGGCGGGTGCCGCCGGCAGGTCGGTAAGGCGCGGAAAGCGAGCGAGGTCGGCCGGGAAAGCATCGTCGGCGCGGGTCTCGTCGCCATCGCGCCACGCGAGCGCGAGCACCAGCGCGTCGTGCGGATCGAAACCGCAGTCGAGGAACGCGGCAAGCGCGGGAATCCAGTCTTCCGCCAGATGGCCTTCGAGGCCGTACTTCTCGCCGCCCAGATGCAGCGTCGCGCGGTTTTCCGCGGCGACGATCACGCCCGCACCCCGCGTCAGCCAGCGCGCGATTTGCTCGCCGTGCTGCTGTGCGTCGGCGGTTACGATCAGGTCGCCACCGTTCGGTTCGTCGGGTGCGATCAGGCAGATGCGCCACGGCGCGTGCGTCGGCGGCCAGTCGCCGAGACGTGCGCGGATGCGCTCGGCGGCTTCGATGAGTTCGTCGGCCGTCGGCCAGAACAGATCGCGGTCCTTCAGCGTCAACGACTGAGTCATGCGGCACCTCCATCCTGATGCCAGAACGGCATGCCGATCACCGGCGTGCTCGCGTGCGCGCTCTCGCGCTCGGCCATCGGGCCCGCGAGATACGCTTGCCGACCCGCCTCGACGCCCAGCGCGAACGCGCGCGCCATCGCGTCGGGGTGCGTCGCCTGCGACACGGCCGTGTTCAGCAGCACGCCGTCGAAGCCCCACTCCATCACCTGGGCCGCATGCGACGGCACGCCGAGCCCGGCGTCGACGATCAGCGGCACGTCCGGCAGCCGCTCGCGCAACACGCGCAGCCCGTATGGATTGATCACGCCCTTGCCGGTGCCGATCGGCGCGCCCCACGGCATCAGCGCCTCGCAGCCGGCGTCGAGCAGACGGCGGCCGATCACCAGATCTTCGGTGCAGTACGGCAGCACCTTGAAGCCATCCTTGACGAGCCGCGCGGCGGCTTCGATCAGGCCGACCGGGTCGGGCTGCAGTGTGTAGTCGTCGCCGATCAGTTCGAGCTTGATCCACTCGGTCTCGAAGATTTCGCGCGCCATGTGCGCGGTCGTCACCGCTTCACCGACGCTCAGGCAACCCGCCGTGTTCGGCAAGAGCGGCACGCCATGGCGCTTGAGCAGATCGAAGAAGCCGGCTTCGGCGTGGCCCTCGTTCATCTGACGGCGCAGCGCGACCGTCACCATGCCGGGGCGCGCGGCGTCGATCGAATCGGACAGCGATTGCAGCGACGGATAGCGCGATGTGCCGAGCAGCACGCGGCTTGCAAAAGTTTGACCGTATAGCGTCAGCGCGTCGGCGGTCTCGTGAGAAGTCATTTGCATCATCCTGGTTTGCCCTCGCGGCTAGAACCGACCGCGTTGCGGCAATGGGTTTTCGGCGACGGTTGTTGCGTTCGGTAAGCGAGAGGCTGGCGCGGTCGCGCTCAGCCGCCCGCGACCGGCTGCACGACGTCGAGCCGGTCGCCCGTTTGCAACGCGCGCGCCGCATGCTGCGCACGCGCGACGAAATCGCCGTTGAGCGCGACCGCGAACGGCGGACGCGCGCCAAAGGCGGCGAGCGCATCGGCGACAGTCGCGCCCTCGGGCAGCGACAACGGCTTCTGATTGATGTGAATGTCCATGGTGTTCGAATACGGTTCAATCGATGGCGCAAGCGGCATCGCGCGCGGCACGTTGGCCGCTACGCTCGGGCCGGCTCGCGCGCGAAATGCTGCTGGAACAGCTCGCTCCAGCGTGAGTCGCGCCGCCAGCCGGCGAATGCGTCGGCATCACCGACGCGGCCGTCGAGCAGCGCGCTCGCGAAGCGCACGGCTTCGTCGGCGACTTCGGGCGCGATCATGTAGCCGTGCCGGTACAGGCCGTTCACGCGCAGCGTGCGCGCGCCGTCCCACAGCAGCGCGGGGCGATGATCGGGCAAGGTCGGCCGGCACTGCGAATTCAGCTCGAGAATGCGCGCCTCGCCGAAGCCCGGGTGCACCGAAAACGCCGCGCTCAGCAACTCGAGCGCCGAACGCACGCTGACGGGCGACATGTCCTCGCCCTCCACCTCGGTCGCGCCGATCACGTAGAGGCCGTTCTGCTTCGGCGCGATATACAGCGGGTAACGCGGATGCAGTAGCCGCACCGGGCGCGTCAGCTGCAGGTGAGGCGCATGCACGCGCGCAACTTCGCCGCGGATGCCGCGCAGCGTCGGCAGCACCGGCTTCGCGCCGAGCCCGCGGCAATCGATGGTGATGCCGGCCTCGGGCAGCGACGCGTCGTCGATCGGCGTGTTCCAGTGCGTGTCGACGCCGCGCTCGGCAAGCCCGGCCGCGAGCGCGGACAGCACCTGGCGGTTGTCGAGCTGGCCTTCTCGCGGCAGCAGCCAGCCTTGGCTGAAGCGGCCGGCCAACGCGGGTTCGGCGGCGCCGAGCTGCGCGCCCGCCAACGCGACGAAGCCGCCGTCGAGCAACTCGGCCGGCGCGTTCGCACGCACGCGCCGCTCGAATAGCGGCGCCTCGGTGCGATCCGCGTGATGCCAGACGACGAGCGTGCCGTTGCGCTGGAAAAACACCGGCTCCGGCAGTTCGGCAAGCACGCGCGGCCAGCTTTCGAGCGAACTCGCGCCAAGCCGGGTGATCAGCGGCTCGGCGCTCGCGGCCTCTGCCAGCGGCGCGAGCATCGCGGCGGCGACCCACGCGGCAGCCTGCGAACCGGCGGCATCGCCGCGCTCGTAGAGCGCCACGCGATGCCCGTCGCCAGCGAGGCGCCACGCGACCAGGCGGCCGCACAGGCCGCCGCCGAGCACGGCGAAATCGGGTCGGGCGGGACGGTTCATCGCGCGCGCTCCGTTCGACTGCGGTGGGCAAAACCAAAACGGCACGGCTCGCCCGAGGCGGCGTGACGAAGGGAAAAATGCATGTCTGAAGAATAGGCGGTCATCGAGTCCTTTCCGTACGGCCAAAAACGCACGTACCCAGGACGAAACCGGCGGGTGAAGCCGGCCGGTCACGACGTGCACATGTGAGCTGCGCTCGCCGCCCGGCGGGGAATGGAAGACGGTTGCTTCCGGAAACTTCCCGCGCCGGTATTACCCGGATCGGGTGCAAAGGGTCTCTCTCAGCCTCGCCGCCACGGCATGAAAGTCATGCCGCCTGTGGGCGAAGCACCCCTGTTTCGTCGCAGGTCATTAGACCATAAAAGGCGCGGCGCCCGCAAACCAGCGCTCCACGGTCGCCACCCCAATTTTGATCTGGCACCGTCTATCGAGATGCCGGTGCGAAGCGGCCCGGCGCTCTGGCACAATGCCGTGACCGGTGCCGCAAAAACGCGGCGCGCGCGACGCTCGTGGCCGCATGCGTGGCGGCGGCACCGCAGCGGATGCCGGCCCCGAAAATTAATTTTCGCTTAAGGGCGTCACGCCAGAATCGGGCGCCCGTCCGGACTCGCGTTCATCGAGCGTGATGGCGCGATGCCCGGCCAGGTATCGCAGACCCGCGGCAGCCACGCCCTCGCAAAGGCGCCTGCTGTTCGCGGGATCGCCCGACATGGGTCAACCAGATCGGACCCGTACGCCGGAATGGCACTTCGGGTCAGCACTTCATCAGGATGCTCATGACACCACATACTTCCGCCAGCCCCGCGCTGCCGCCCGACGAAAAGGTCTCCGCGTGGACCCTGATCAAGCCCTACTGGGTTTCCGAGGAACGAGGCATCGCGTGGGGGCTGCTCGTCACGATCATCGTGATGAACCTGCTCGTCGTCTGGATCAACGTGCGCCTGAATAGCTGGAGCAGGGACTTCTACAACGCGCTGCAGGCGAAGAACGTCCACGACTTCCCGCACCTGCTGATGATCTTTACCGGACTCGCGTTCGGTTTCATCATCCTCGCCGTGTATGGACGCTATCTGCGCCAGATGCTCGGCTTCCGCTGGCGCCAGTGGCTGACCACCCGCTACCTGAACGAGTGGCTCGACGACAGCGCGTTCTACCGCATCGAGCGCGACCGTCTCGCCGACAACCCCGACCAGCGGATCAGCGACGACCTGCAGTCGTTCGCGACCACCACGCTGTCGCTAACGCTCGATCTGCTGTCGACCGTCGTCACGCTCGTGTCGTTCATCACGATCCTGTGGTCGCTCGCGGGCGCGTTGAGCATCTCGCTCGGCGGCATGCCGCTGCAGATCCCCGGCTACATGGTGTGGGCCGCGGCGCTGTATGCGGTGGGCGGCTCGCTCGTCACGCAGAAGGTCGGCCATCCGCTCGTGTCGATCAACTATCAGGCGCAGAAAGTCGAGGCCGATTTCCGTTTCGGCTTGATCCGGCTGCGTGAGAACGCCGAGCAGATCGCGTTCTACAACGGCATGGAAACCGAGAAGACGAACGCGCGCACGCTGTTCGGCCGCATCCGCGACAACTGGTGGCAGGTGATGAAGTACACGAAGCGCCTGACCTTCGTGCTGAGCTTCTACGGCCAGATCGCGATCATTTTCCCGATCGTCGTCGCCTCGCCGCGCTACTTCGCGGGCGCGTTCACGTTCGGCGTGCTGATGCAGATTTCGAGCGCGTTCGGCACGGTCAGCGATTCGTTCTCGTGGTTCATCAACAGTTATACGAGCCTCGTCGAATGGCGCGCGACCGTGAACCGGTTGCGCGAATTCAAGCGCGTCGTGCATTCGCCGCGTCTGAAGGAATCGGTGTCGCCGGCCACGGAACATGGCGGCATCAATCTGCATTTCGTCGACAGCAACACGCTTACCACCGACAGCCTCCAGCTCGCCCTGCCCAATGGCAACCCACTGTCGCGCATCCGCGATATCGCGATCCGGCCGGGCTCGCGCTGGCTCGTGCGCGGTCCGTCGGGCGCCGGCAAGAGCACGCTGATGCGCGCGCTCGCGGGCCTGTGGCCGTTCGGCGACGGCTCGATCGACGCACCGGTCAACGCGCGCATGATGTTCATCCCGCAGATCAGCTACATGCCGATCGGCACGCTGAAGGCGGCGCTCGCGTATCCGTCGGCGGCGGACACCTATGGCGACGACGAATGCCGCGACGCGCTCATCACCTGCCATCTGTCGGAATACGCGGACCGTCTGCAGGAAACGGCGCACTGGACTCGCGTGCTGTCGCCGGGTGAGCAGCAGCGCTTCGCCGCCGCGCGCGTGCTGCTGCACAAGCCGGACTACCTGTTCCTCGACGAAGCGACCAGCGCGCTCGACGCGGAAAACGAGGCGCGGCTCTATCGGCTGTTCACCGAGCGGTTGCCGAAGGCTGCGATCGTCAGCGTCGCGCATCGCGAATCGCTCGCAGCGTTCCATGACGAAACGCTCGACGTCGAGCGTTCTGTCGAAGCGGTAGCGGCGTGAGCGACGCGAGCGGCGCTCACGTCAGCGAAGCGCACGGCACCGCCGCTCGCGTCGTGCTGATCACCGGCGCCGGTTCCGGCATCGGCGCGGCGCTCGCACGGCGCCTCGCGGCGCCGCATACGTCGTTGATGCTGCACGCGCGCGGCGCAGACGACGCCTCCCGTCGACGGCTCGTGCAGGTTGCCGCCGACTGCACGGCAAGCGGCGCACGCTGCGCGACCGTGTTCGGCGACCTCGCCGAGCGCGGCGCGGCGGAGCACGTGATCCATCAGACGCTCGCGAGCTTCGGCGCACTCGATCAACTGGTCGCGAACGCCGGCCATGCGCAGCGCCAAACGCTGGCCGCGCTCGATCCCGACACCTTCGGCGCCGCCTTCGCCGCGATGCCAGCCGCCTTCGCCGCGCTCGTGCGGCGCGCGATGCCCGCGCTCGAAACATCGAAGCGCGGTCGCGTGGTCGCCTTGAGTTCGTTCGTCGCGCATCGCTATCGCGCGGATGCGCCATTCGCCGCGACGGCGGCCGCGAAAGCGGCACTCGAAGCGCTTGCGAAAACGGCGGCCGCGGAGCTCGCGCCGCTCGGCGTGACCGTCAATTGCGTGGCGCCGGGCTACACGCGCAAGGATCGCGGCCCAAGCGCCGACAACGCGGCCGTGTGGGCGCACGCCGCCGAAGCCACGCCGCTCGGTCATGTTGCCGAACCGGACGACGTCGCCGCGCTGATCGCATTCCTGCTGTCCGACGCGGCACGCCACATCACCGGCCAGGTGATTCACATCGATGGCGGCTTGACGCTCGGTTAAGCCTCGCCTGCGCGCCGGCACCTCCGGGCGCAACATCCGGAAAGACACGAGAAGAGTTCGAAAGCATTTGCGGAGCGCGCAAGCTGTTCCGCGCTTTGAAAATGCCGGCGAGCAGCGACGATAGTCGTACGGGCCGCGCCATGCGCCGGCCGTCGTTGATGTCAGTCACGTCTTTCATCGCAACCGCTCTTCGGACTCCTCGCCCATGTCATTCGCTCGCCGTGTTTCACCTTTGCTCCCGTCTTTGCTCCCGCGCATCGCGCTCACCTGCGGCGCGGCGCTGCTGCTCACGAACGCCGTCGATGCCGCGCAAACGACCGAGCCGAACCAACCCGCCGATATCTGCGCGGCGCTCACGCACATCGTCGATGCGAGCGATTTCCGGCGACTGCCAAACGAGACCGCCGCGCAACTGCCGGGCGTCTCCAATACGGACGATTGCCGCGCCAGCCCGCACGCGTACGACTGCCACTGGCGCGCGCACTGGCAAGCCGACGGCGTCATCAACGATCCGCTCGAAGAACTCGGCGCCGACATCGCCGCCTGCTTTCCGCGCGTCGTGCATGACGTCAACACACCGGTGCGCCAGCATTTCGTCGTGACCACCGACGCCCGTCGCGTGAACGTCACCGCGAGCGTGCAAGGTCAGAACGAACTGCGACTGCGCGTGACGCGCTGAGCGCGCGGCCGTCGCTGCTTTTGATGCTCCATCGCATTTCGTGACCGGGATCGGGCGCTGCCTCATGACCTCGTCGCCGACCGTGCGCGCGCCAGCGGCAACCAGGCATTCGCGCCTGGGTCTGGTCGCCTCGCTGATATGCCGGCGTCGTTGCGCCCTCGCCGCCTTCGCCGCGACGCTGACGCTCGCGCTCGACGGCTGCGCCTGGACGCTGATCCAGGCCGCCGACGCCACCGGCTCGGTCATCCAGGCCGGCTACGCGATCGCGTCGAACTACTCGTCGCCGACCTTCGTCAACGGGCGGCCCGCGGATTTGCGGCACCTCTGCATCGAAGTGAACCCGACGGTGTCGGTCGGCGATTTCGTGCCGGCGCTGCAGCTCGCGCTCGAGCGGCGCGGTATTCGTTCGGACGTCTACAATCCGGGTACCTCGCCGGCCGGCTGCGAAGCGCGGCTCGTCTACGACGCCGCGATCGACTATGGCCGCCGCTCGTTCAGCGACGAATCGATCCAGTACCTGTCGATCATCGATCTGACGCTGATCCAGAGTGGCCGCATTCTGGTCACCGCGCGCTATCAGACCGGCGGCCTGAACACCGACCGTTTTTCGTCGGCCTCGGTCAAGCTCGGCGGGCTGATCGAGCGGATGGTGGTCGATCGGACCGATTTCCCGCGTCAAGCGCAGCAACAGCAGACCCTGCAAACCTCGCAGGCCTTCCCGCCGCCCCACTGAGTGCTTGCGGCTTTGCTTTCGCTTGCAGCGCCTTACACGGGAAAGGATTGGAAAGCGGTATACGCTTTGCGCGGCCCGTGCGCATCACTAAGATGACCTGAATGAACCAGACCATCCTGATCGTCGATGACGATCCCGTCGTACGCGAGCTCGTCAGCGAATATCTGCACGGCCGCGGCTTCAAGGTCGCCATGCTGGAAAATGGCTTGGCGTTGCAGCGCAGATTGCAGCAGGAGCGTCCCGCGCTCGTCGTGCTCGACATCATGATGCCGGAGCTCGACGGCATCAGCGCGCTGCGCGCCTTGCGTGTCGCCGGCGACGACATTCCCGTGATCCTGCTGACCGCGCGCGCTGATCCGATCGATCGCGTGATCGGCCTCGAACTCGGCGCCGACGATTATCTCGGCAAGCCTTTCGAACCGAGCGAGCTCGTCGCGCGGATTCGCACCGTGCTGCGGCGTCGCGGCTCGATCGCGCCGGGCGCGCCCGAACAGCGCGCGCCCTATCATTTCGGCCGCTTCGAAGTGAACTTCCCCGCGCGCGAACTGCGCCGCGACGGCGAACGCATCACGCTGCGTTCGAGCGAATTCGCGATGCTGAAGGTGTTCGTCACGCACGCGATGACCGTGCTCACGCGTGCGCAGCTGCTCGAAAAACTGCACGGCAATAGCGAAGCGCATCGCAATCGCAGTCTCGACGTATCGATCTGGCGCTTGCGTCGATTGATCGAAGTGGACCCGTCGGAACCGCGCTACGTGCAGACGGTGTGGGGACACGGCTACGTGTTCGTGCCGGACGGCGAGATCGGCGCGGCCGAACGCGGGCTTGCGCCGCCGCTCGGTTAGCGGCGCCTGATGGTCGAAGCCGGTTGATGCGGCCCACGCGTCGCACGTAACGCGCAGCGCGGTGTCGCGCGCACCGCGCTGACCCGGCTGACGGTCAAAACGTCAGCACACTCAGAAACATCCTCTGCAGCCAGCCCATCGTCGTCGCATCGTTGACCATGCCGAGGCCCGCCTGCTCGATGCGCGCGTTCGCGACCTTGCTCGACGCGACGTAATTGCCTGCTTCGATGTCCTTGGGATTGACGATGCCCGAGAGTCGAAGACGGTCGCGGGTCCCGCTCATCGCGATCACCTTCTCGCCTGACACGACGAGATTGCCGCCCGACACCGTGCCGATCACGGTCACGGCTAGCGTGCCCGTCATGTCGCTGATGTCGCTCAGATTGCCCTGCCCTTTGTAGTCGGTGCTGGCAGAGCCGATGTTGAATAGTTTGGCGAGTCGCGCGGCGGCATTCGTCGATTGATCCGCGGCAGTCGCGGTGATGCTGCTCGTGCGGTTCGCCGACGCGCTCGCGCTGTTGTTGCCGCTATACGATTCCGACAGCCGGATCGTCAGCACGTCGCCGACGTGCTGCGCGCGCGGCGTCTCATACAGCAGCAACGGCGCGCCGGCCTGATAGATCGCGCCTTGCGTGTTGACGTTCAACGGCGCGGACGCGAGCGGCGGCGCCATCGGCGTTTCGACGATCGACCTGGTCTGCGCGCTCGAACAGGCCGCGAGACAGCTCGCGGCGCCGAGCACGAGGGTGAGACGTAGCGCGGTCATGCTGGCTCCGTGGCGGAAAGGATGAAAGGAGTCGAAGTGAGGCGGCCTATCCGGACACCGCCCGGTTTCGGCGTTGGGATCGCACCGGTAATCAGGGTTGCCTGGCAAACGTCAGCCCGCGTCAGCCCGCGTCGGCGCCGCTCGCCTGCCATTGCCGCACGACCGCTTTCATCCACGCATCCGAGCCCTTCAGCAGATACGTGAGCGTGCCGTTGCGGCTGCCGGGCAGAAAGCACAGAGTGATCGAACTCACCGCGTTCTCCCATACGTACATCGGCATCGCGCCCGGCGCCGCCGCGTTGCGGGTCGCGAGACGCGGCGGCCCGTAACGATCCTCGAGCGCGTCGCGCAGATCCTCCGCGGTCAGCTCGTCGATCACGAACGACATCTCGTAGAGACGCAGCGCGCCCTGCCCGTCGATGCGCGCGAAGCGCATCACGTGTTCGAGCGCCGGCGCACCATCGACCACGGCCTGCGACACCGCCCAGCGTTCATCATCGCGATGCGCCCAGCGGCATGCGACGCTCAGGCTATCGTGCGACTTCAGCCGCATGCCGAGCGCTCCGGCCTGCACGTCCGTCTCGCAGATCGGCACGCTGCCGACCGGCGTCGCGCGCACGGTCGAGCCCGCACGGAATTCGTCGATCGTGATGCCGAGCGCGACGCCGCGAAACGAAAACGGCGCGTCCGGCGAGCGCCGCCGCGTGTCGGTGACGACGCTATTCGATGCCGCGCTGGCCGCCTTCGCACTGCGCGCGACGAACTGTGCATGCGCGGCGCACGACAGCACGCCGCCGAGCAGCATCAGTGCACCAACCATCCGGGTAAGCGTCATGATTCAATCGATCGCGGAAGCGCACATGTCGAAAGGCGTCGCCGCCGCATGGCCGACGACCGGCAGCACTTTCAGGGTCGCCGCCGTGACCCGGCACGGCAGCGCCGCGGCGCCGCAGCCGCCGAGCGGCAACAGCAGCGCGCCGGCAACGAGCCACGCCACGGCGCGCCGCCGCTGCTCAGTAGTTCTGGATAACGGCACGCGGACCTCGCCGATTCACGCAGTCGTGTTGAGCAGATGGCCGATGAGCCCCGTGCCCGGCGCAGGCAGTGCAGGCTTCCCGAGCCCGGCGCTCTGCTGCGATTTCGCCGCTGCGCCCGTGGAGTTTGAACTGGCGGATTTCTCCGTGGCCGGCTTATTCGCCAGCGAGGAGAAAGGCGTGGAACTGAGCGTATTGTGGATCGTCATGATGGACCTCGCGAAGGTGCGCATTGCGCACCGGTGTCGGTTGAACGCCGCGCGCCGTCGTCCGAGGCAGCGGGCCTCGTTCGGCGTGCGGCGCGACTTGCTGCGGAACCAATCATCGCGCCGCGCGGGTGCCGACGATGGGCGAAGCAAAGCACGCTTTCGCGCGGTTGTTACGATCCGTTCCGTGGGCTTGCGAGGGCTTTCGAGTGCTTGCCAACTGTTGTCATCGCGTGCCTGTCGTCGCGCAGAGCCGGATCAGGCAGTGCTAAAGTAAGCGCTGCACCTTCGCTGATCCGCCCCGGCGCGAGCCCGCCAGCACCGAGCGGCACACAGTAAGCGTTGGTAAGGAAATGCCCGGTCGCGCGTCGGGCGGGCCAGTCTAGAATTTCGCCATGAATCCACAGGTCCTTATCGTCGACGACGATCCGGTCGTACGCGATCTGCTTTGCAAGTTTCTGCAGTCGAACGGCTTCGATGCGTCCGTGCTGCATGACGGCACCCATTTGCAGCGTCGTCTCGAGCGTGAGCGGCCGTCGGTCGTCGTGCTCGACATCATGATGCCGAACACCGACGGCCTGCGCGCGCTCACCGCGTTGCGCGCCGCCGGCGACGACATCCCGGTGATCTTCGTGACCGCGCGCGGCACGGTGGCCGACCGCATCGTCGGCCTGTCGCTCGGCGCGGACGACTATCTGACCAAGCCGTTCGATCCGCGCGAACTGCTCGTGCGGATCCAGACCGTGTTGCGCCGGCGCGGGCCGTCCACCACGAGCGCGCCCGAAGCACGCAAGCGCTATCGCTTCGGTCCATTCGAACTGGACTTCGCCACGCGCTCGCTGAGCCGCGACGACGCCAAGCTGCCGCTGCGCGACAGCGAATTCGCGCTGCTGAAGATCTTCGTCAACAATCCGTACAAGGTGCTGTCGCGCGTGCTGATTCACGATCTCGTGCATCGCGACAACCTCGCGTTCCGCGACCGTAGCCTCGACGTACCGATCTGGCGCCTGCGCCGCGTGATCGAGGACGATCCGTCGAACCCGTGCTACGTGCAAACGGTGCGCGGCAAGGGCTACGTGTTCGTGCCCGACGCCAACGGCGCACCCTTCGAGGACGGGGCCGCCCCGAGCGCATGAGAAATCCGCTGAACACGCTGTTCGGCAGAATGGCGTTGCTGTCGGCGGCGGTGCTGTTCGCGATTCAGGCGAGCTGGTTCGTGCTGGTGACGATGCAGCCGCCGCGCCATGAAATCGACGGCTTCGCGCGCGGCATTCTGCTCGTGCTGCAGGCGATCAACGGCGAGCCGATCAAGGGCGCCGCGCTCGCGCCGGCGATGCGCGTACATCTGGTGCCCACCTGGAACATGCCGACCAGCGTGCATCTGGGCGAGCCGCACGAGCATATGGTGGTCGAACTGAGCCGGCACCTGCGTGAGAACCTGCCGGCCGGCACGCAGATCGCCGTCGACGATCTGCGTCCGCCGCAACTGTGGGTGCTGGTCCCGGGCAAGTCGAACTGGGTCGTCGTGCCGGTCGACCTGCCGCCGCCGCCGCGCTTTCTGATCGAATCGGTGTCGATGCTGATCGCCGGGCTGATCCTGTCGTTGTTCGCGGTGTGGCAGATGCAACGGCCGTTGTCGCGCGTGGCCGATGCGTCGCGCGCGTTCGGCTCGGGCGGCCGGCCCCAACCCGTGCCGGTGCAGGGCCCGCGCGAGCTGCGTGAGCTGATCGGCTCATTCAACGACATGATGCGGCGCCTGAACGAAGCCGGCGACGACCAGGCGGTGATGCTCGCCGGCGTCGCGCACGATCTGAAGGCGCCGCTCACGCGCCTGAAGCTGCGCGCAAGCGTGCTGGTCGACGAAAACGAGCGCGCGGGCCTGATCCGCGACGTCGATTCCCTGACCAACATCGTCCAGCAGTTCCTCGAATTCGCGGGCCAATCGGCGGACGCCGGACCGCCCGTCGAAGTCGACGAGTTCTTGCGCGAGCAGTTTTCCTCGGGCGATTACGCGGAGGCCGCTGAAACCGCCGAAGCGGCGGACCCCGCCGAAACCCCGCTGTTCGCGCTCGATCTGCGCGCCGGCCCCTCGTTCACGCTGCCGCGCACGCTGCTCGACCGGCTCGTGACGAACCTCGTCGACAACGCGCTCGAACACGGCATGCCGCCCGTGGAAATCTCGACCGCGTGCAGCGACCGTCATTGGACGATCAGCGTGCGCGACCACGGCGCCGGCATTCCCGACGACCGCATTGCCGCGGCGATGAAGCCGTTCGTGCGGCTCGACGCCGCGCGCGGCGGCGAAGGCCATTGCGGGCTCGGTCTCGCGATCGTCGCGCGGCTCGCGCACGATCGCGGTGGACGCTGCCTCGTGCGCAATCACGCGCAGGGGGGGCTCGAAGTACGGATCGAATTGCCGGTGGACCCGGCGCTGTCGTAAGGATGCTCGCAGGCAAACGCGGCGCGGACCGGACACTTACCTGCCCTTACCGCATCGACTGTCGCGCGGGGTGCGGCCTTATAGTCACCCCCGGCAACCTTGATGCAGCCCTTCCCGGTCCGCCCGCACCTCTGCGGCGGACTTTTTTTTGCCCTGTAGGAAGGCCACCAAAGCGCGCCAGCGAAGCGCGTCAATGCACGAGCCGATTGCGCAGCGCGTCGACCGTCGCCGTGGAAAGACCGAGGCCTTGCGTCAGGTAGCTCGCCATCGTGCCGTAGCTCGCCTGCACCTGGTCGAAGCCCGCCTGCAGATAGTTCTCGTCCACGTCGAGCAACGGCGCTCTCGCCGTCGCGATGGCCGCGCCTTCCTGCGCGCGCAGCGTGGTGGTTTGCGCGGCGATCGATGGCGCGAGATAGACGTTGCTGAGCAGGTAGTCCTGCATGATCACGTCGAGCGGAACGTTGGCGATGCTGAGCAGCAGCGCCGCGACCCAGCCCGCGCGATCCTTGCCCGCGTTCGAGTGGAATAGCTGCGCGCCCGTGCCGTCGGCGAGCGCGCCGAGCAACGCCCCATAGGCGGCTCGCTGCGGGCCGCCCGTCACATACGCGCGCGCCTGCGCCTGCATGAACGCGACGGCGTCGACGGGAGAATCGACCGGGGGCGCGACGAAGTCGTTCATGCCGAGCACGTTCAGCGTCGAGGATGTCGCGCCGCTCGGCAGCACGTCGGCGGCGCGTGCGATTTCGGCGGGCGTGCGCAGGTCGTAGACCGACACGATACCGAGCTTGTCGAGCGTCGCCGTGTCGGTGCCGCTCAGCGTCAGCGCGTTCGCGCGATAGAACACGCCGCGCCGCATCTGTTTGCCGTCGACGGTCAGGTAGCCGGCACCCGCGCCGCCGACATCGCGGAAGTTGCTGACCGACACGAGCCGCGGCGTAGCCGGCTGATCGGCTTCGAGACTACCGCCGCAGGCGGACAGCAGCGTGCTGCCGAAACCCGCGGCCAGCATCGCACCGGCCGAGCCCCTCAGAAAGCGTCGCCGCGCCGCCGACGCTTCGCCGGGCATGCCGCGCTCCACGGGCACGGTCGTGCTCGCAAAGGCGCGGAAAGGCGAACGGTTTTTCGCGGTAACGGACATCGGGGCGACAGGTGTATAGGAGGATTGCGTGGGGCAGCCGGGGCTGCAGACGCAGTTTAACGTTGACCAGAAAGTTTTGCGTTACATCGTAGGGGTTAGTAAGAAAAAAGAGGGACGGTTGGCCCACCGATTTCCGTTCCCTTGCGGTGCCTTATCGGCCGTTACCGCGCGCACGCCCTTTTTGACCCCAACTGGCCTCACGACGCCGCATCCCCGTAGAATACTGACACCCTCCCATCCGGCCCCCGCAGGCACAAGAAACCTGGAGACCACAACAAAACATGTCTTCTCTCCAATGGTTCACCGAGCTGACCCCGCGCGAGCGTCGCACGCTATTCGCCGGTTTCGGCGGATACGCGGTCGACGCGTTCGACTTCATGATCTACTCGTTCCTCATCCCGACGCTGATCGCGACGTGGGGCATGAGCAAAAGCGAAGCAGGCATGATCGCCACCAGCTCGCTGATTTCGTCGGCGATCGGCGGCTGGCTCGCCGGCATTCTTGCCGATCGCCACGGCCGCATCCGTGTATTGCAATGGACGATCGCCACCTTCGCGATCTTCACGTTCCTGTCTGGCTTCACGCAGTCGTTCTGGCAGTTGCTCGCCACGCGTACGCTGCAGGGCATCGGCTTCGGCGGTGAGTGGTCGGTCGTGACGATCATGATGGCCGAGACGATCCGCTCGCCACAGCATCGCGCAAAGGCGGTCGGCACCGTGCAGAGCAGCTGGTCGTTCGGCTGGGCGGCCGCGGCGATCGTCTACTGGGCGGCTTTCGCGCTGCTGCCCGAGCAGTACGCGTGGCGCGCGTGTTTCTGGGTTGGCCTGCTGCCCGCCGCATGGATCATCTATATCCGCCGCAACGTCAGCGACCCCGACATCTTTGTCGCGACGCGTCGCGCGCGCGAAAGCGGCATCAACACGTCGCACTTCATGCAGATCTTCTCAGCCGAGCATCTGAAGACAACTGTGCTCGGCAGCGCGCTGTGCACCGGCATGCTCGGCGGCTACTACGCGATCACGACGTGGCTGCCCACTTATCTGAAGACGGAGCGCCATCTGTCGGTGTTCAATACGAGCGGCTATCTGATCGTGCTGATCGTCGGTTCGTTCGCCGGCTATATCGTCGGCGCGATTCTGTGCGACAGGATCGGCCGGCGCGCGTCGTTCGTGCTGTTCGCGGTCGGCTCGTTCGTGCTCGGCATGGTCTACACGATGCTGCCGATCACCGACACGATGATGCTCGCGCTCGGCTTCCCGCTCGGCATCGTCGTGCAGGGGATTTTCGCGGGCATCGGCGCGTATCTGTCGGAGCTGTATCCGAACGAAATCCGCGGCTCGGGGCAAGGCTTCTGCTACAACCTCGGGCGCGGGCTCGGTTCGTTCTTCCCGATACTCGTCGGCACCTTCGCGCAGACGATGACGCTCGTGAAGGCGATGGGCATCGTCGCGGGCGCGGGGTATCTGCTCGTGATCGTCGCCGCGTTGTGCCTGCCGGAAACGAAGGGCAAGGTGCTAGGGGCGGCTGGCTCCGCCGCTTGAGATCGTCTGACACCGCAGTTCCCAATCATGAAAACGATCGTACTCGGCGGCGGCGTCATCGGCGTCGCCACTGCTTTTTATCTGTGCCAGCAAGGCTGCGACGTGACGGTGATCGAGCGCGAACCCGACGTCGCCCTGTCCACGAGTTTCGGCAACGCCGGCGTGATCGCGCCGGGCTACGTGACGCCATGGGCCGCGCCCGGCATGCCGGTGAAAATCCTCAAGTACCTGTTCAAGCCGGCCTCGCCGCTGATCTTCCGGCCGACGCTCGATCCGGCCCAATGGCGCTGGATCGCGCGCTGGCTTCGCGAGTGCGACCTCGACCGCTTTCGCGTGAACAAGCAGCGTATGCAGCGCATCGCGTACTACAGCCGCGCTTGCCTGCACGAATTCCGCGGCCGTCATCCGTTCGACTACGGCCGCAGCCAGGGCTATCTGCAACTGTTTCGCAGCGAGTACGACGTCGAACTCGCGCAGCCGGCGCTTGCGGTGCTGCGCGAGGGGGGCATCGTGCATCGGGAAGTCAGCGCCGCGCAGTGCGCGGAGATCGAGCCCGGTCTGCGCTGGGCGCGTCAAGCGCCGTTCTCGGGCCTCTATCTGCCCGACGACGAAGCCGGCGACTGCGCGCGCTTCACCCGCGAACTGCGCGCGATCTGTGAACGCAATGGCGTGAGCTTTCGCTTCGACACGCGCGTCACGTCGCTCGATGTCGAGGGAGCGACGGTGCGCGGCGTGCATATTCAAAGCGAGCAGGGCGCGCAGACGCTGCCGGCCGACGCGGTGGTCGTCGCGCTCGGCGTCGATAGCGCGGCGCTGCTCGCGCCGCTCGGCGTGAAGGTGCCGCTCTATCCGGTGAAGGGCTATTCGGCCACGCTGCCTGTGACCGACGAGGAAAAAGCGCCACGGGCGGCACTGATGGACGAATCGCTGAAGACGGCGATCACGCGCTTCGGCAACAACCTGCGCATCGCGGGTACAGCGGAGCTCGGCAATCGCCAGACGACGTTGCGCGAGCAGGCGCTGCAAACGCTGCTCACGGTGCTGCGCGACTGGTTTCCGCACGCGGCCAATCCGACTTCCGCGCACTTCTGGGTCGGCCACCGGCCGATGACGCCCGATGGCACGCCGCTGCTCGGCCCGTGCAACATCGACAACTTATGGCTGAACCTCGGGCACGGCTCGACGGGCTGGGCGATGTCGATGGGCTCGGCGCGCGTGGTCGCGGATCTGATCGCGCAGCGCAAACCGGAGATCGATCTCGACGGTCTGACGCTCGCGCGCTATCGCCAATGAGGCGGACATAACGCACCGCGACGGGATAAAAGAAAACCGGGCTCCCCCTTTCAGGCGAGCCCGGTTTCTTTTTTACTGCATTGCTTTCCCGCTACAGGTGCCATTCATGGGGCGCCTTGTCGTCTCCACGTCTTCCTGCAAATCGTGGCCGGCGCGCGCGGCCTGGAACGCCAGGCACGCACACCGGCTGAAGACGCTTAACGCGGCAGTTCCGAATGCCCCATCAGGAACGCATCGACCGAACGTGCGCACTGACGGCCTTCGCGAATCGCCCACACCACGAGCGACTGGCCGCGGCGCATGTCGCCTGCCGTGAACACCTTGTTCACCGACGTGTAGTACGCCTTGTCGCCCTCGGTCGTGGCGCGCACGTTGCCGCGCGCATCCTTGTCGACGCCGAACGCTTCGAGCACCGGCGACACCGGCTGCGTGAAGCCCATCGCGAGCAGCACGAGGTCGGCCTTCATTATGAATTCGGAGTTCGGCACTTCGACCATCTTGCCGTCCTTCCATTCGACGCGCGCGGCGATCAGCTTCTCGACCTTGCCGTTCTTGCCTTCGAGACGCTTGGTCGCGACCGCCCAGTCGCGCTCGCAGCCTTCCTCATGCGACGACGACGTGCGCAGCTTGATCGGCCAGTACGGCCATACGAGCGGCTTGTTCTCTTCTTCCGGCGGCTGCGGCAGCAGTTCGAACTGCGTGACGCTCTTCGCGCCGTGACGGTTCGACGTGCCCACGCAGTCGGAACCGGTATCGCCGCCGCCGATCACGACGACGTGCTTGCCCTTCGCGACGAGCTGGTTCGGCACTTTGTCGCCGGCGTTGACCTTGTTCTGCTGCGGCAGGAATTCCATCGCGTAGTACACGCCTTCGAGCTCGCGGCCCGGCACCGGCAGATCGCGCGGCATTTCGGAACCACCGGCGATCACGACCGCGTCGAACTGTTCGTTCAACTCGGCCGGCGTGATGGTTTCCTTCGCCGTGTTGCCGATGTGCGCCGGCAGCGAGTCCGGCTTGCCGACGAACACGTTGGTGCGGAACGTCACGCCTTCGCCTTCCATCTGGCGCATGCGGCGGTCGATCTGCCACTTCTCCAGTTTGAAGTCGGGGATGCCATAACGCAGCAGGCCGCCGATCCGGTCGTTCTTCTCGAACACGGTCACGTCATGACCGGCGCGCGCGAGCTGCTGCGCGGCCGCGAGACCCGCGGGGCCCGAGCCGACCACGGCGACCTTCTTGCCGGTCTTGTGCTTCGGCGTTTGCGGCGCGACCCAGCCTTCGGTCCAGGCTTTGTCGATGATCGCGTGCTCGATCGACTTGATGCCGACCGGGTCGTCGTTGATGCCGAGCGTGCACGCCGCTTCGCACGGTGCCGGGCAGATGCGGCCCGTGAACTCGGGGAAGTTGTTGGTCGAATGCAGCACTTCGATCGCGTTCTTCCAGTCCTGACGGAACACCAGGTCGTTGAAGTCCGGGATGATGTTGTTGACCGGGCAGCCGCTGTTGCAGAACGGAATGCCGCAGTCCATGCAACGCGCGCCTTGAATCTTCGCTTCGTCGTCGGTCAGTGCCGCGACGAATTCCTTGTAGTGCTTCACACGCGTGAGCGGAGCCTCGTACGTCTCGTGGCGACGTTCGAACTCGAGAAAACCGGTTGCCTTGCCCATGTGGTTCTCTTCTCTATCTGTATCTAGGGGGGTAATCTGGACCCGCCACGCGTCGATTGGTCGGAACGCGGCGGGTACGTCTAAAGTTGACTTCCGTGAAGGCAGCTCAGGCGGCGAGCACTTCGCTGTTCGCCTTCTTCGCGGCGAGTTCGCCGAGCGCGCGCTTGTATTCGGTCGGGAACACCTTCACGAACTGACGGCGTGCCGCGTCCCAGTTTTCGAGCAGCGCCTTCGCGCGCGGAGAGCCCGTGAACTGGAAGTGACGCTCGATGAGCCCCTTGAGCAGCGCTTCGTCGGTCATGCCGCGATGCCACACGCCCTGATCGACCGTGCGCTCCTGTTCGGCCTGTTGCAGCACCGGTTCGAGCGCGACCATCGACTTGTTGCACTTGCTCGCGAACATGCCGTCCGGATCGAACACGTACGCGATGCCGCCCGACATACCGGCCGCGAAGTTACGGCCCGTCTCGCCGAGCACGACGACCGTGCCGCCCGTCATGTATTCGCAACCGTGGTCGCCCGTGCCTTCGACGACCGCCGTCGCGCCCGAGTTACGCACGCAGAATCGCTCGCCGGCCACGCCGCGGAAGAAGGCTTCGCCTTCGATCGCGCCGTACATCACCGTGTTGCCGCAGATGATGTTCTCTTCCGACTTGCCGCGGAAATCGTTGGTCGGACGGATGATGATGCGGCCGCCCGACAGGCCCTTGCCCACGTAGTCGTTGCCGTCGCCGACCAGATCCAGCGTGATGCCCTTCGCGAGGAACGCGCCGAAGCTCTGACCCGCGGTGCCCTTCAACTGGATGTGGATCGCGTCGTCCGCGAGTCCTTCGTGGCCGTACTTCTTCGCGATCGTGCCCGACAGCATCGCGCCGACCGTGCGGTTCACGTTGCGCACCGGCTGGATGAACGACACGTGCTCGCCTTTTTCGATCGCGGCCTTCGCCTTCTCGATCAGCGTGTGGTCGAGCGCGCGGTCGAGGCCGTGATCCTGCACGTCGACGTGCTTGCGCGCGACTTCCGCCGGCACTTGCGGCTGGTAGAACACACGCGAGAAGTCGAGGCCCTTCGCCTTCCAGTGCTCGATACCCTTCTTCGTGTCGAGCAGTTCCGCGCGACCGATCAGGTCGTCGAACCTGCGGATACCGAGTTGCGCCATGATTTCGCGCGCCTCTTCCGCAATGAAGAAGAAGAAGTTCACGACGTGTTCCGGCTGGCCCTGGAACTTCGCGCGCAGCACCGGATCTTGCGTCGCGACGCCGACCGGGCACGTGTTCAGATGGCACTTGCGCATCATGATGCAGCCTTCGACGACGAGCGGCGCCGTCGCGAAGCCGAACTCGTCAGCGCCGAGCAGCGCGCCGATCACGACGTCGCGGCCGGTCTTCATCTGACCGTCGGCCTGCACGCGGATACGGCCGCGCAGCCGGTTCAGCACCAGCGTCTGCTGCGTTTCGGCGAGACCCAGTTCCCACGGCGTGCCCGCATGCTTGATCGACGACAGCGGCGATGCACCCGTGCCGCCGTCATGACCGGCGATCACGACGTGGTCGGCCTTCGCCTTCGCGACACCCGCGGCAACCGTACCGACGCCCGACTCCGACACGAGCTTCACCGAGATGCTCGACGACGCGTTCACGTTCTTCAGATCGTGAATCAGCTGCGCCAGATCTTCGATCGAGTAGATGTCGTGGTGCGGCGGCGGCGAAATCAGGCCGACGCCCGGCACCGAGTAACGCAGCTTGCCGATGTAGTCCGACACCTTGTGACCCGGCAGCTGACCGCCTTCGCCCGGCTTCGCGCCCTGCGCCATCTTGATCTGGATCTGGTCGGCCGACACGAGGTACTCCGCCGTCACGCCGAAGCGGCCCGACGCGACCTGCTTGATGCGCGAGCGCAGCGAATCGCCTTCCTTCAACGGAATGTCGACGACCACTTCGTCGCCGATCACGGACTTCATCGTGTCGCCGTTCTTGATCGGAATGCCGCGCAGTTCGTTGCGGTAACGGTTCGCGTCTTCACCGCCTTCACCGGTGTTCGACTTGCCGCCGATGCGGTTCATCGCGACGGCGAGCGTGGCGTGCGCTTCGGTGCTGATCGAGCCCATCGACATTGCGCCGGTCGCGAAACGCTTGACGATTTCCTTCGCCGGTTCGACTTCGTCGAGCGGGATCGCCTTGGTCGGATCGAACTTGAACTCGAACAGGCCGCGGAAGGTCATGTGGCGCTTGGTCTGATCGTTGATCAGATGCGCGTATTCCTTGTACGTCTGGTACGAGTTGCTGCGCGCCGAGTGCTGCAGCTTGGCGATCGCATCCGGCGTCCACATGTGTTCTTCGCCGCGCACGCGGTATGCGTACTCGCCGCCCGCGTCGAGCATGTTCGCGAGGACGGGGTTGTCGCCGAATGCTTCGCGATGCAAACGGATCGCTTCTTCCGCGACGTCGAACAGACCAATGCCGCCGACTTTCGACGACGTGCCGTGGAAGTACTTCGACACCAGATCCGCGGCGAGACCGACCGCTTCGAAAATCTGCGCGCCGGTGTACGACATGTAGGTCGAAATACCCATCTTCGACATGACCTTCTGCAGACCCTTGCCGACTGCCTTCGTGAAGTTGTAGACCGCCTTCTCCGCCGACAGGTCGCCCTTCAGGCCGGCCGCGAGCTGGCTCAGCGTTTCCATCGCGAGGTACGGGTGCACGGCTTCCGCGCCATAGCCCGCGAGCAGCGCGAAGTGGTGCGTTTCACGCGCCGAACCGGTTTCGACGACGAGACCCGTGCTCGTGCGCAGACCCTGCTGCACGAGGTGCGTATGGATCGCGGCCGTAGCGAGCAGCGCCGGAATCGCGACGTTGTCGCGATCGGTCTTGCGGTCCGACACGATCAGCATGTTGTAACCGGACTTGACCGCATCGACGGCTTCCGCGCACAGCGACGCAAGGCGTGCCTCGATGCCTTCCTTGCCCCAGGCGACCGGATAGCAGATGTTCAGTTCGTACGAGCTGAACTTGCCGCCCGTGTACTGATCGATCGCGCGGATCTTCGCGATGTCCTTGAAGTCGAGCACCGGCTGCGACACTTCGAGACGCATCGGCGGGTTGATGTTGTTCGTGTCGAGCAGGTTCGGCTTCGGGCCGATGAACGACACGAGCGACATCACCATGTTTTCACGGATCGGATCGATCGGCGGGTTCGTGACCTGCGCGAACAACTGCTTGAAGTAGTGATAGAGCGTCTTGTTCTTGTTGGACATGACCGCGAGCGGCGAGTCGTTGCCCATCGAGCCGACGGCTTCCTCGCCCGCTTGCGCCATCGGCGCCATCAGGAACTTCAGGTCTTCCTGGGTGTAGCCGAACGCCTGCTGGCGATCCAGCAGCGCAGCAGCTTCGCGGCGTTCCGTCACGACGTCTTCGGCCTTCGCCTCGATCTCGTCGAGCTTGATGCGCACGGCGTCGATCCAGCTCTTGTACGGCTTGGCGTTCGCGAGGTTGTCCTTCAGTTCCTTGTCGTCGATGATGCGGCCGTGCTCCATGTCGATCAGGAACATCTTGCCCGGCTGCAGACGCCACTTCTTGACGATTTTCGACTCGGAAATAGGCAACGTGCCGGCTTCCGACGCCATGATGACGAGGTCGTCGTCGGTGACGATGTAGCGCGCCGGGCGCAGACCGTTACGGTCGAGCGTCGCGCCGATCTGGCGGCCGTCGGTGAACGCGATGGCGGCGGGGCCGTCCCACGGCTCCATCATGGCGGCGTGGTATTCGTAGAACGCGCGGCGATTTTCGTCCATCAGCGTGTGCTGTTCCCAGGCTTCCGGAATCATCATCATCATCGCGTGGACGAGCGGGTAGCCGGCCATCACCAGCAGTTCGAGACAGTTGTCGAACGATGCCGTATCCGATTGGCCCGGATAGATCAGCGGCCACAGCTTCGGCAGATCGTCGCCGAGTACGTGCGAGGCGATCGCGCCGGTACGCGCGTTCAGCCAGTTGACGTTGCCCTTCACCGTGTTGATTTCGCCGTTGTGGGCGATCATGCGGTACGGGTGAGCCAGTTCCCACGCCGGGAACGTGTTGGTCGAGAAGCGCTGGTGCACGAGTGCGAGCGCCGAGATGGTGCGGTCGTCCTGCAGGTCGCGGTAGTACACGCCGACCTGGCCCGCCAGCAGCAGACCCTTGTAGACGACCGTGCGCGCCGACATCGACGGCACGAAGTATTCCTTGCCGTGCTTGAGCTTCAGCGCCTGGATGCGATGGCTCGCGGTCTTGCGGATGATGTACAGCTTCCGCTCGAGCGCGTCGGTCACCATGATGTCCTTGCCGCGGCCGATAAAGATCTGGCGGATCAGCGGCTCGCTCGCCTTCACGGTCGGCGAGATCGGCATGGCGTGGTCGACCGGCACGTCGCGCCAGCCGAGCACGACCTGACCCTCGGCCTTCACCGTGCGCTCGAGCTCCTGTTCGCAGGCGATGCGCGACGCGTGCTCCTTCGGCAGGAAAATCATGCCGACGCCGTATTCGCCAGCCGGCGGCAGCGTCACGCCCTGCCGGGCCATCTCTTCGCGATAGAAGCCGTCCGGAATCTGGATCAGGATGCCCGCGCCGTCGCCCATCAGCGGATCGGCGCCGACGGCGCCCCGGTGATCGAGGTTCTCGAGAATCTTCAGGCCCTGCTGGATGATTTCGTGACTCTTGTGTCCCTTGATATGGGCGACGAAGCCGACGCCGCAGGCATCATGCTCGTTTTGCGGGTCGTACAGACCTTGGGCGGCGGGAACCGGGTGAATCGGTTGCTGATGATCGTTCATGGGGACACCGTCTGTGAGGAGGCCGGACAGGCCGTTAAACCATTGTGCTTTTGCCGCAGTGCGCTTCGGGACCACGACGGCGCTCTTCTCGCAGCAAGACTGCGCGGGACGAAAAGCGTCGGAAATCGGAATATACGCGACGAATCAAGGAAATAGCAAATAAAACCTAATGATCAGCCCCCGATTATCAAATTGGTGCAGTGCGGTTATTTTTTATTGGTGCCACATCAATTTGGGGCAAAAGAAAACGGCATCCGACGTGCCGTCTTCATGCAGTCCCTTGATGCAAAACACTTTAATCGGATTTAAAGCGGCTCTATCGGCGCCGCCGGGGTATCGCCCTGCCGCCGCCTCACTGCGTATGCGGCGTCTCGCGCACCTTGCGTGGCCGGCCACGCGGTAGGGGTGACACACGTCGGTTGGCGGCGCGCGCCGCCCATTCGCGGTACGTGTCGCTGCCGAGCACCCAGCCCTTCAACGTGGCTTGCTGAAGCTGACTTGCCTCGCGCTCGTCGAGCGGCTGCTCGCACAGTTCGCGATAAGCACGCTGTCGCTCGAACGGCGTATTGCCGAGCGACCAGTAAAGGGGGTGATCCGTGATCAGACTGTCGAGGGTGAGGCCGATGTGATGACGGTAGCTCGACCAGCGATAATCCTCGGCCGCGTTGACCAGCTGCAAGCGCACCGGACACATTTCCACAACCCGGCTCGCAAGCAGGAAGTAGCGCTCACCCTCGATCACGGTGGCCCGGTAACGGCCTTCCCACAAGGTGCCGCGACGCGCATAGCGCCGGTTGAAGTGCGCGACATAACGCCGCCCGACGGCCTGCATCGCCTTGGGCAGGCTCGACTCCTCGGTGGGCGTGACGAGCAGTTGCACGGCGCCCGGCATCAAGGCGTAAGCGTGGATGGAAAGGTGATGGTCCCGGGAGGCCGCCTTCAGACAGTCGATGAAAAGCTCGTAGTCCTGGTCGTCGACGAAGGCGGGCTGCTGGTCGAGCCCGCGGAGGATGACGTGCTGCGGCTGGTCGGGGACATAAAGACGTGCAAGCCGTGCCATGCTGGAGTGTCCAATAGTCGCGTTGGTATATACCCGAAGGTCCGAAGAGCCGCATGGGCGCAAGGTTCGGCGCCATGCGGCCAAGCCAGAAACCACGCGGTGCTTAGGGAGAAAACTCTAACCGCCGCGTATGGTTTGTTTCAAACGTTGTAGTCATAATGAGCGGGCCTTTTTTGGAGGAGCACATATGAAATTAAAACAGGCCGTAACGGGGATGGCAGTGCTAGCCTGCATGAGCACGGTAGCGCACGCACAATCGGCCGGCACCATTTACTTCTCGACGGGCTGGTTCCATCTGGCGCCCCAATCGAGCAGCGACCCACTGACCGTGACCAGCATTGGCGGTAGCCCAACCAACATCACCGAAGCCAACACCGGCGCCTCGCTGAGTTCGGCCGATACCATCGGTTTCACCGCCGGCTACTTCGTCACCGACCATATCGCAACCGAATTCGTCATTGGCGTCCCCCCTACTTTCGATCTGTTCGGCACGGGCAGCTTCGCGCAGTTCGGCAAGCTCGGGCAGGCCAAACAGTGGAGCCCGACGCTGCTGTTCAAGTACTACTTCAACGCGCCGACCGCTTCGTTCCGCCCGTATCTCGGTCTCGGTGTGAGCCGCATCTGGTTCACCGACGAACACATTTCCAACAGCGCATTCGAAGCCAACGTTCTGCATGGTCCGACCAGTGTGTCGACGGATAGTTCGTGGGAACCCGTGTTTAATGCGGGCTTCACGTACGCCTTCAATCAGCATTGGTTCGCCGGCGTGTCGATCTCGTACCTGCCGCTCAGCACGACCGCAAAGCTCAGTTCGGCATCGGCCACGCCGGTCGGCACGCTGACCGTGCAATCGCAAACCAAGATCAAGCTGAACCCGATCGTCACTTACGTCAACGTCGGTTACCGTTTCTAACGCTTCGCTAAAGCAGGTAGCTTGAATTAGGGTAGTCGAATTTTCGCGACCTGGGGAACGCCGTCATCGAACCGATCACGGCGTTTGCATTTGGCGTCTCTGTTGCATCGGGATGGCAGCGTCATCCGGCATCAGCGTTTGTAAATTTGACGCGAATTCGGCGCGTCCATGTGCAAAATCCGGCGACGATACGGGCACGCCCCATCCTGTCGCGAGCCGCACGCGTGCAGCGGTGCCGGCAATGCAGCGCTTGGCATCGAAGTTGCGTTTAGATGGCGTTTCCTATGCGACGACGTGATACTGCGTCTACGCATAGCGTGTCCGCGCGACGATGCGCGGGGCCTTTCAACTCATCGACGGAGCGACCATGACAGCACTTCCAAATACGCGAGACGCCCTCGGCGAATCCTGGACCAGCGCGAGTCGCCGCGCGCGGCGCATCGCTCGCCACAGCCGCCACGCGGCCGAAGATATCGCGGTCGAGTTGCGCACCCTGCTGTCGGAACTCGAATCGACCTTGGCCGACGGCACGCAGGCCGACGCCGTGGCCCTGCGCGGCAGGCTGCGCAAACAGTTGGACGCCGCGCGCGAGCGGCTGAACGACACGCGCGACGCGATGCGCGATCGGGCGGGCGTCGCGATCTCGGACGCCGATCACTACGTGCATGAAAATCCGTGGCAGACGATTGCGATCGTCGGCGGGCTTGCGCTGGTGCTGGGGGCGCTGTTCGCGTCCCGTTCGCGATGACACTGGCTTGCCCGGTTTGACGGTGCTGGCAAGGGGGCGCGACGGCCGCTTCGATGCGGCAACGCTGAACGTTACACCCCTTGCCGCGCCCAGCCGCCAGCGGCTAGTTATCGTCGATCACGAACAGCCGCCGATACTCCTTCAGCGCGTAACGATCGGTCATCCCCGCGATGTAATGCGCGATCAAACGCGGCTGACGCGTCGCATCGGCCGACTGATAGTCCGGCGGCAGCAGCCGCGGGTCGTCGGTGAACGCGTCGAACAGGCCGACCACGACGCGGCGTGCCTTGTTGGCCATGCGCATCACGCGATAGTGACGGTACATGTTTCTGAACAGGAAGCGCTTGAGCGCCGCGGCCTGCGCGGCGATCGCATCACTGTGCGCGACGAGCGGGGGCGCCGCGCGCACGTCGTCGAGTGACGCCGGCGCGTAGCGCGCGAGATTGGCCCGCGTCGTTTCGATCAGATCGACGATCAGCGTATTGATCACGCGCCGCACCGTCTCGTGAATCAGCCGACGCCCCTCGATCTGCGGATAGTCGCCGCGCGCCGCCTCGCAGTGCGTCTGCCAGAGTTCCACTTCGGCGAGCTGCTCGAGCGACAGCAGACCGGAGCGCAGACCGTCGTCGACGTCGTGATTGTTGTACGCGATTTCGTCGGCGACGTTGGCGATCTGCGCTTCGAGCGACGGTTGCCGCCCTTCGAGAAAGCGCTCGCCCAATGTCCCGAGCCGGCGCGCGTTGTCGCGTGAGCAGTGCTTGAGAATGCCCTCGCGCGTCTCGAAGCACAGGTTCAACCCATTGAACGCTCCGTAGTGCTCTTCAAGTTCGTCGACGACCGTGAGGCTCTGCAGGTTGTGCTCGAAACCGCCATGCTCGCGCATGCATTCGTTCAACGCATCCTGGCCGGCATGGCCGAACGGCGTATGGCCGAGATCGTGCGCCAGCGAAATCGCTTCGACGAGATCTTCATTGACGCGCAGATTGCGCGCAACCGAGCGCGCGATCTGCGCAACTTCGAGGCTATGGGTGAGGCGCGTGCGAAACAGGTCGCCCTCGTGGTTGACGAATACCTGAGTCTTGTATTCGAGCCGCCGGAATGCGGTCGAGTGGACGATGCGGTCGCGGTCGCGCTGAAACTCGGTACGCGCGCTCGGCGCGGTTTCCGCATAGCGACGCCCACGCGACTGGCTCGAATGCGCCGCGTACGGCGCGAGATGCGCTTCGAGCGCCTGCTGGGTCGGCGCGGGGGCGGCGGGTGTGGCAACCGCGGCAGCGGCATCCGCGGTGCTGACCGTGGCGGCGATGACGCCGTTCCCGGCGCCTGCGCGCGCGCTCGTCGTGTCATGCTGGATATCGTCGCTGCGCCTGTCAGTCACCGGGTCCTCCGAAACATGGGCGGCGCCTCGTGACGCGGGTGCGTGAAGCGTGGCTGCAGGGCCGTGTTGAATCTAGACGGCGGCGGCCAGCGTCGCATGCACGTCGGCGTCGGGCGCGCGGGTGATCAGTGTCTCACCGAAACGCTTCAGCAGAATGAACTTGATCGCGCCGGCTTCCGCCTTCTTGTCGATCTGCATCAGCTCGATGTAACGATCCGCGCCGAGCGCGGGAGCACGAGTGGGCAGATGCGCGGCAAGCACGACGTCGACGAGCCGCTTGCGCGACGCTTCATCGAGATGGCCGAGCCTCACCGACAGATCCGCCGCCATCACCATTCCGCAGCCGACCGCCTCGCCGTGCAGCCACTCGCCATAGCCGAGTCCGGCTTCGATCGCGTGGCCGAACGTGTGACCGAAGTTGAGGATCGCGCGCAGACCACCTTCGCGCTCGTCCTGCGCCACCACCGACGCCTTGATCTCGCACGAGCGTTTGACTGCTTCAGTCAACGCCTGCGGTTCGCAGCGGTTCAAAGCCTCGATATTGGCCTCGATCCAGGTGAAGAATCCGGCGTCGGCGATTGCGCCGGTCTTGATGACCTCGGCGATGCCCGCCGCGAGTTCGCGTTCGGGCAACGTACGCAATGCGCCGATGTCAGCGATCACCGCCCGAGGCTGGTAGAACGCGCCGATCATATTCTTGCCCAGCGGATGATTGATGCCGGTCTTGCCGCCGACCGACGAATCCACCTGCGACAGCAACGTGGTCGGCACCTGGATGAACGGCACGCCGCGCATGTAGCAGGCGGCGGCAAACCCGGTCATGTCGCCGATCACACCGCCACCGAGCGCGATCAGCGTGGTCTTGCGGTCGGCGCGCGAGCCGAGCAGCGCGTCGAAGATCAGGTTCAGCGTCTGCAGATTCTTGTGTGCTTCGCCGTCCGGCAAAACCACCGTGGACACCTGCTTATTCAGCGGCGCAAGCGCTGCGCGCAGCTTGTCGCCGTAGAGCGGATCGACGGTGCTATTGGTGACGATCGTGACCGAGTTGCCGGCGATATGCGGCGCGAACAGCGCGGTCTGGCCGATCAGGCCGGCACCGATATGGATGGGGTAGGCGCGCTCGCCCAGTTCGACGTTGACGGTAATCATACGGTCCATTATGAAGCAGGATGTTTGGCGACGCCGGCCATCTCGAGCTGCATCAGAACCATGTTGACGAGTCCGTTGACCGAGGGCCGGCCGGTTTCGATCACGAAGTGCGCGCATTCGCGGTACAGCGGGTCGCGCACTTCATAGAGCGCTTCGAGGCGCGCCTTGGGGTCTTCCGTTTGCAGCAGCGGGCGATTCTTGTCGCGCCGCGTGCGCAGCCACAGGTCATGCGGATTGGCGCGCAGATAGATCACGAGGCCACGGCTTTTCAACGCTTCGCGGTTTTCCGGCCGCAGGACTGCACCGCCGCCGGTCGCGAGCACGATATTGTCGCGCCCGGTCAGCTCGGAGATCACGCTCGCTTCGCGATCGCGAAAGCCCGCTTCGCCCTCGAGCTCGAAGATCACGGGAATGCGCGCGCCCGTGCGCGCCTCGATTTCATGGTCGGAATCGAAGAACGGGCGCTCGAGACGGCGCGCAACCGCCCGACCCACAGTGGTTTTTCCTGCCCCCATGAGCCCTACGAAAAAAACATTGGCGTGTGCGTCCCGCGCTTGCAACGGTGTCCTCTGGCTAATCCGGTGTAGTTCGTGCCGCAGCTTACTGGCAAAGCGGCTGCCTTGTCGAGCCTGCGCGCCGCCGGCGGACGGCGGTGCATGCGTGCCCTATATGCCCTAATTTTCCCGCACCACGCGCGGCGTGATGAAAACCGCCAGTTCGCTACGCGTGTCGCGATGAGTCCGATGGCGGAACAATGCGCCCAGAACCGGTATTTTGCCGAGGAGGGGCACCCGCTCGACGTCGTCACGGTCGTCGGTCTCGTAAATTCCGCCGATCGACACCGTACCACCGTCCTCGACCTCGACGCGCGTTTGCACGTGCTTGGTGTTGATCGCGGGCCCGGCGTCGGTCTGCTCGCCGACGCTGTCCTTCGCGACGTCGAGATCGAGCACCACGCGGCCATCCGGCATGATCTGCGGCTCGACCTCCAGTTTGAGCGTCGCCCGGCGAAACTGCACGCCCGATACGCCCTGGCCGACCTTCGCCTGATACGGCAGCTCGGTGCCCTGCTCGACGATCGCCTTCATCCGGTCCGCGGTGACGACCCGTGGGCTCGACACGATTTTCCCATGCCCTTCGGACTCGAGCGCCGAGAGTTCGATATTCAGCAGCCGGGTCGCGTGAGCCGCGAACAGCGTGAGGCCGGCGGTCGCGGCATCGAATCCGGAGATCGGTCGGGCCGACAGATCGTACACGGAGCCGTCCGTCCCACCCGTCAGCCCTCTCGACGTACCGTCCGCACTGGTGCCGGCGAGCGACAGCCGCACCCCGAGATTGCGCGAAAAGCCTTGGTCGCCTTCGACGATCTGAGCCTCGATCAGCACCTGGCGAGTCGGCCGGTCGACGGAAGCGATCAGCGTCGCGATCTGCTCGAGCCGCCCCGCGAGATCGGTGACGAACAGCAGGTTGGTGCGCGGATCAGCGGTGACGGCGCCACGTTTGGACAGCACGCGCTGCGTGCCGGAACCGGTCAGCAGGCGACGCACGTCCTCGGCATGCGCGTAGTGCAGCTCGAACGTGCGGCTCGCGAGCGGCTCGAGGTCCGCGGCGCGCGCGTGGGCTTCGAAGCGCTGACGTTCGCGCGCGGCGAGCTCGGCGGCAGGCGCGACCCAGATTACGTTGCCGTGGCGCTCCATCGCCAGATTGTTGACGTCGAGCAAGGTGTCGAACGCGGTGCGCCACGGCACCTTGTCGAGACGTATCGACACGGCGCCGCGCACTTTGTCGCTGGCGACGATGTTCAGGCCGGTGAACTCGGCGAACGCTTTCAGGACCGCGCCAAGTTGCGCACGCTGAAAGTTCAGCGAGATCGGCTCGTTGCCCGCGGGAAGGCCCGAGTCCGCACTCGCCGATGCGTCGGCGAGGCGCGGCCGCGGCGGCAGCGGGACCGGCGGGCCTTCGAGACCAGGCGTGCCGGCACTGTCGTCGCGAGCCGGGGTGGCGGGTTGTCCTGGCGAAGGCGGCGGCATCGGGCCGTTGGCGAGGTCGTCCGGGGAAGCGTCGGGCGCTATCGCGGAACGCGCGGCCGGCTGGAGCGTGTCCGGCTCCTGGGCCGCGCCTGGCGTGGAAACATCGCCGAACGGATTCGCCGCCTGGCCGATGCCGCCGCTCGGCAGCGGCGCCGTCTCGTAGGCGGTGTTGGCCGATACGGCCGGGTCGTCGAGCGCCGCGTAAGTCGGCAACGGCGGCGGCAGCAGTGGCGTCGCTGCCTGTGCGACGCCGGCACCCAGCGTCGCGGCGACGTAGAGCCCGAAACACCGTCCGGAGACGACGCGGACCTCGCGTCCGACACCCAGCGTCGCGACGCTCCATCGCTTGAGCGGGCGCATCATGACGCCTCCGTCAGCGTCAGCGTGCGCGTCGCGCCGCCGTTCGCGAGCGTAATGCCAAGCGCGTCGAGCTGTGTGACCCGCTCGACGCCCAGTCGTTGCCCGGCCGCGACCGTCGTCGTGCCGTCTGGCGTGTCGAGCAGCGCGAGCCCGCGGGTACGATCGCGCAGCAAACCGACAAGGCGCAACTCGGAAGCATCGCCCAGCTCGCCGCTCGCGGAGATCTGCGACTTCGCAAACGGATCGAAAAACACGAGGCCTTCGTCGTCATCGTCGGCAGCCTCGTCGGCGTCAGGGCTCGCCTCGGCGCTCGCAGCCGGGGTGTCGGGCACCGGTCGCAGCGCGGCGTACACCTGCAGCGTCGCGGCCACCGCGAGCCCTTTGCCGTCCTGCTTGACGGTCACGTCGACGGGAACGATCAGCACCGGCAGTTGCGCGAGCCCGTGGAAAAACGCCATCAGGTGAACGAAGTCGGTGCGCGCGGTGAGCTGCAGCACGCGCATCCGCTCGACGCCCTCGCCGCTCGCCGCGCCCGGTTCCACCGCAAGCAGCGCGACGCCGCTTTGCGTGGCCAGCTCGGAGACGATGCGCACGTCGTCGGCGGAGTTCCACGACACGGCGCTCGACGCCGTGGCCGGCATCGCCGCGGCTGCACGGCGCAGCGACGGCAGCTGTGCGAGCGTGTGCCGCGCGTGTGCGAGACGCTGCGTGCTGACCGCGAGCGCCGCGCGGCTCGCTTCCAGTCCGGCGAGATCAGCCGCGTTCCAGCCGTACGCGCCGACGCCGAACACGAGCGCGGCAAGCGTCGCCGCGACGAGCCAGCGACGGCGCCGGCTCCACGCCTCGAGCGGCATACGCGCCTGCTTGACCCAGCGCGAAAAACCCGCGGATCCATGCGCCGCACCACCCGCCTCGAAAAAGGTCGTGCTCATCGCGCACCTCCCGTTGCTGCGGCCTTCAGGGCGCGCGTCGCTTTGTGCGGCGGATCGCCCCAGCGCAGGCGCGCATCGAACTCCACGGGTCCGCCTATCGCCTGTTCCGTCGACGCGCCGCCCTTCCCCGTCGGCCGATGCAGATCACGCATCTCCGCGCCCTGCACGCCGTGGATCGCGCCGAGCCGCTTGAGCCACTCAGCCGACGCGATATGGTCACTCGAAGTCGCCAGCAATTCAGTCTCGTACTCGCGCTGGCGCAGCTGCCGCAACACGACGCGATCGCCGGGTTCGAAGCTCAGCGCGTCGAGCAGATCGCGCAGATGTGCGAGCGGCCTCGCGAGACTCGCGGCGCGCGCCGCGGCTTCGCGCTCATCCTGTTCGGCCCGCGACAGCTTCGCGTGCTCCGCGAGCGGCACGGCGAGCGGAGTCAGCGCCTGCCCGGCCGCCGCGCGCCGCGCATCGAGTCGCGCTGCGGCGAAGCTCTGCCAACCGGCGACGAGCGACACACCCGCGGCACCGACACAAGCAGCCACAGCCCAGTCGCGCATACAGCGGCGCCGCGCGAGTCGCGCGTTGCGTTGGCGATACGGCAGCAGATTGAAGCCGCCCAGCCACGGTACAGCGGCGCGCTGATCGGCACTCGCGGCGACGCCAGACGAAAACGACAGAACGGCCTTCATTCCAGCACCCCGCGCAACGCGAGCCCAAACGCGACCGCGCCAGCCGGCTCGTGCAGCAAGGCGTCGTCGAGCGGCCGCGCGTGGCTGCCGAGCAGCGCGCATTCGAACGGCAGCGCCGAGCAGCCGAGCACGTCGCCAATATCGGCGAGTGAAAAGCCGACGCCGTCGAGCAGATCGATTTCGCCGCCAATCAGCGCGCAGTCGAACTCCGGCCCGCGCATGAGATCGCGCAACGCGTCGGCGAGATCGGCATGCTCCGGCGCCGGGTAGCGCGTCTCGCCGACGCTCGCGCCATCGACGACGCTCCAGCCGTACACGCCGTCCGTACCGACCCACACCGCCGCGTACGGCTCGTTCGGGTCGAGCTCGCGACTGGCCGCGTGGCGCAGCGCGCGCAATGCCGCGTGCGGTTCGCCATCGATCGCGGACAGCGAAATCCCTGCGGTCGCGGCGCATTCGATCCGCGCTTCGAGATGCTGACGCGCGGTCGCGGCGATCTTGACCGAGCGCACCGGCGACGGCGTCTCGTCGACGTACCAGTCGACCGCGAGCGCATGACGCTCGAGGCCGGCGATGCGCTCCGCCTCTCCCATCACCGCGGGCGCAAGTCCGGCGAGCGCAACGCCGCCGTCCTCCGCCTCGCAGTCGCTCTGAGCGGCGAGCCGCGCGAGCGGCACTGTCGTCGTCAGCGTGGCCGACGAAGGCACGGCCATCGCGCAGCGCAGCGCGTGCGTCGCGCATACGCGCGGCAAACCGGCGAACGCATCGCGCAACGCCCGCGCGACGGCCTGCCGATCGACGATCTCGGCGCCCGCCATGGTGCCGGCCGCGAACGGCACCGTGCTCATATGTTCGAGATGCAGCGCGCCCCGGGCGCGTTGACTCACCACGACGAGACGCACGTTTTGCGAACCGACATCGATGCCGGCGGCGAAACGCTGCCGGCCCTCCCGCACCGCCTGAAGCCACGAATTTTTATAGGCCATACCGCCCTCCCTCTGACTCACGCGACGAACCATTCGAACGCGAGTAACGAGGGATCATTGTCGGCAGACGCGCGTCCTAACGACATTCAGCCGAATGGCTAACGCGGATGCGAAGCCGCCCCGAGCGACATCAAAGCGACTACAGTTGGGACTACAGCGAAGTCATTCCCGCGCCGCCTGGCGTGTGCCGATTGCACGTTATTCGTAAGCTTGTCGAAAGCAGAAAAACCCTGGCGGCTATAATCGCGGGACTGTTTTTCCGGTACTCCTATGCAAGCCACGTCTCCTGCGTCCCCACCGCCCGCGCCGAAGAAGCGCAAACGTCCGTTATGGCTGAAACTGATACTTGGCTTTGTCGGGTTGATCGTGGCGGGCATCGTATGCGTGGCGCTGGTGCTCGGCTATGCGCTCGTCGTCGCGACGCCGAACCTGCCGTCACTCGATGCATTGACCGACTATCAGCCCAAAGTGCCGCTGCGAATCTATACGGCCGACCACGTGCTGATCGGCGAATTCGGCGCGGAGCGACGCGACATCGTGCACATCCAGGACGTGCCCGACAGCCTGAAGAAAGCGATCCTCGCGATCGAGGACGCGCGCTTCTATGAGCACGGTGGCGTCGACCTCACCGGCATCGCGCGAGCCGGCATCGTCGCGCTGACCAACGGACATGCGACGCAAGGCGCGAGCACGATCACGATGCAGGTCGCGCGCAATTTCTTTCTGTCCAGCGAGAAGACGTACACGCGCAAGATCTACGAGATGCTGCTCGCGTACAAGATCGAGTCGAAGCTGAGCAAGGATCAGATTCTCGAGGTGTACATGAATCAGATCTATCTCGGTCAGCGCGCGTACGGTTTCGCGAGTGCCGCGCGCGTGTACTTCGGCAAGGATCTGAAGGACCTGACGCTCGCCGAATCGGCGATGCTCGCCGGTCTGCCGAAGGCGCCCTCCGCGTATAACCCGGTCGTCAATCCGAAGCGTGCGAAGGTGCGCCAGGAGTACATCCTGCAGCGCATGTACGAATTGCACTACATCACTCAGGAACAGTACGACGAGGCGAGCCGGCAGCGGCTCGTCGTGAAGGGCATGGGCAAGGAGTACAGCGTGCACGCGGAATACGTCGCGGAAATGGTGCGGCAGATGATGTACGCGCAGTATCGCGAGGAAGCCTACACGCGCGGCCTGAACGTCGTGACCACGATCGACTCGGCCGATCAGGACGTCGCCTACCACGCGGTGCGCAAAGGCCTGATGGACTACGAGCGCCGTCACGGCTATCGCGGCCCGGAGGCGTTCATCGATCTGCCGGCCGACGCCGACGAGCGCGAGCAGGCCATCGACGACGCGCTGCTCGAACATCCCGACAATGGCGAAATCATCGCGGCCGTCGTCACGGCGGCGAGCCCGAAGCAGGTCCAGGCGGCGTTCATCGACGGCAATGTCGCGACCATTCAGGGCGACGGCCTGCGCTATGCGCAGTTCGCGCTCGGCCCTCGCGCGCAGCCGAATCAGCGCATCCGGCCCGGCGCGATCGTGCGGCTCGTGAAGAACGACGAGGGCGACTGGTCGATCACGCAATTGCCCCAGGTGGAAGGCGCGTTCATCTCGGTGGTGCCGCAGGACGGTGCGATCCGCTCGCTGGTCGGCGGCTTCGACTTCAACAAGAACAAGTTCAATCACGTGACGCAGGCGTGGCGTCAGCCGGGCTCCAGCTTCAAGCCGTTCATCTATTCGGCGTCGCTCGAAAAGGGCCTCGGGCCCGCCACGATCATCAACGACGCGCCGCTCTTCTTCAGCGCCGCCGAAACCGGCGGCCAGGCGTGGGAGCCGAAAAACTACGGCGGCGGCTTCGACGGTCCGATGACGATGCGCACCGCGCTGCAGAAATCGAAGAACCTCGTGTCGATCCGCATCCTGAACCAGATCGGCCCGAAGTACGCGCAGCAATACATCACGCGGTTCGGCTTCGACGCGGACCGCCATCCCGCCTATCTGCCGATGGCGCTCGGCGCGGGCCTCGTGACGCCGCTGCAAATGGCCGGCGCGTTCTCGGTGTTCGCCAACGGCGGCTACCGGATCAATCCGTATCTGATCGCGGAGGTCACCGATCAGCGCGGCATCGTCGTCGCGCACGCGCAGCCGCTCGTGGCCGGGCAAAGCGCGCCGTTCGCGATCCAACCGCGCAACGCCTACGTGATGAACAGCCTGCTGCAAAGCGTCGCGCAGCACGGCACCGGGGCGAAGAGCAACGTGCTCAAGCGCACCGATCTCGCCGGCAAGACCGGCACGACCAACGATTCCCGCGACGCGTGGTTCGCCGGCTATCAGCACACGCTCACCGCGATCGCGTGGATCGGCTACGACAACCCGCGCAGCCTCGGCGACAAGGAAACCGGCGGCGGCCTGGCGCTGCCGGTGTGGATCGAGTACATGGGACGCGCGCTGAAGGGGGTGCCCGAGTACAAGATGCCACGCCCCGACGACGTCAGCGAAATCGGCTCGGAGCTTTATTTCGACGAGTTCACACCGGGCCACGGTTTCATCGCGACGGTCGGCGTCAGTCAGGCGACGCTCGATGCGGAGGCGAGCGCGGCAGCCGCCGCTCCGGAACAGGTTGGCGAACAGGAAAAGCAGGACATCATGAATCTGTTCCGCGGGCACTGAGGCTGCGTCGATGTCCCGCTAGAAAAGAAAAAACCGCCGCGTTCGTTACGCGGCGGTTTTGTTTTGAGAGCGTCTCGCGCTTATTACACCGCGCTCATAGCGCGGCGATCCGCACCGGCTCGCCAGCCTGCTGCGTCGCATACTGCGACAGCGCCGCGAAAAACTCCGCGCCGCTGCGCGTGTCGCGCCATTCACCGTCGACGAAACGGAAGTGGAAACCGCCGGCCTTCGCCGCGATCCAGATCTCGCTCAGCGGCGGCTGAAGGTTGACGATGATCTTCGTGCGGTTCTCGAATTCGAGCGTCAAAACGTTGCCGCTGCGCTCGAGCTCGATGTCGGCGTCGATGTCGTCGAGCGCGCTCTCGATGGCGGCCAGCACGGCTTCCGCACGGGTCAGGTAATCACTATCGGACATGCTAAACTCCATCGATTATTCATTCAGGGACAGTCATGCGAGTCGTAACTCGGATGCGCGCGGCAGCGCCCGGCCGCGCGATTGTAGCGGTTTTAGTCATTCTCGCAGGTTGTGCGCTTACCGGCTGCGGCCAACGCGGTGCACTCTATCTGCCGACCGTACCGCCGATGCCTGCCCCGCCGGCTCACCGCACGCAAACGCCATCGACCGATCGAAGCCAACCGGCTAGCGGCAGCGCGGCCGACACGGGTTCGATCCCGGACACCTCGGGCACGCCGCTCACGCTCGCCCCCGAAGACCAGCTCGCGGCGCCGCCCGCTTCGGCGGCATCGGCTCCCGCAGTGCCGCTGCCCGCCTCTGCCGTCCCTTCCGTTCAATAAGACTTTCGCATGACTCGATCCGCATTTGACTACGTCGACGGCGTATTGCACGCCGAAGGCGTGTCCGCCGTTTCCCTCGCCGAGCAGTTCGGCACGCCGCTCTACGTCTATTCACGCGCCGCGCTCACCGCTGCGTGGAACGCCTATGCGGGCGCCTGCGCGGGGCGTCGCGCGAGCGTGCACGTGGCCGTCAAGGCCAACAGCAATCTCGCGGTGCTGAACGTGTTCGCGCGCCTCGGCGCGGGCTTCGACATCGTGTCGGGCGGCGAGCTCGCGCGCGTGCTCGCGGCTGGCGGCAAAGCGGAAAACACCGTGTTTTCGGGCGTTGGCAAGCAGGCAAGCGAAATGCGCGACGCGCTCGCGGCGGGCGTCAAATGCTTCAACGTCGAATCGATTCCCGAACTCGACCGCCTCAATTCGGTGGCGGGCGAGATGGGCAAGAAAGCGCCGGTGTCGCTGCGCGTGAATCCCGATGTCGATGCGAAAACGCATCCGTACATTTCCACCGGACTCAAGACCAACAAGTTCGGCGTCGCGTTCGAAGATGCGCGTGCCACCTACCAGGCGGCCGCGGCGATGTCGAATCTCGAGGTGATCGGCATCGACTGCCATATTGGCTCGCAGATCACCGAAGTCGCGCCCTATCTCGACGCGATCGACAAGGTGCTGGAACTCGTCGAGCAGATCGAGCAGGACGGCGTGTCGATTCGCCATATCGACGTCGGCGGCGGTCTGGGCATCACCTACGACGACGAAACGCCGCCGGAAATCGGTGAGTTCGTGCGCACGGTGCTCGATCGCATCGAAGCGCGCGGCCACGGTCACCGCGAAGTCTATTTCGAGCCGGGCCGCTCGCTGGTCGGCAATGCGGGCGTGCTGCTCACACGTCTCGAGTTTCTGAAGCCGGGCGAGGACAAGAACTTCGCGATCGTCGACGCGGCGATGACCGATCTCGCGCGCCCCGCGATGTACGACGCCTATCACGCCATCGAGCCGGTCGTGAAGCGCGACGTCCCCGCGCATGTGTACGACGTGGTCGGCCCGGTCTGCGAAAGCGGCGACTGGCTCGGCCGCGAGCGGCTGCTCGCGGTCGAACCCGGCGATCTGCTCGCGATCCGCTCGGCCGGCGCGTACGGCTTCGTGATGAGCTCGAACTACAACACCCGTGCGCGCGCCGCCGAGGTGATGGTGGATGGTACACAGGCGCATGTGGTTCGCGCGCGCGAAGAGCTCAAGCAGCTGTTTGCGGATGAAACGATACTGCCGGCGTAAACGTCGGTACCTGCGGCAGAGCGCGAAGGTCGAGCGCAGCAACGAAAATGGCGATGCCACGGTGGCATCGCCATTTTTATTTGAAACAGCGTGACGCCAATAAACTCGCCATCATCGTCGGCGCGTTCCCATCCTCCGCTCACGTATCCACACCACCAGCCGCCATCCCAGCAACGCGATCATCACCGCGCCGTAGATCTTCGGCAGCAGCAGGTCGTGCTTGCCCGCCTTCATCCACCAGAAATGCAGGATCGCGAGCACGCCGATCGCATAGATCGCGCGATGCAGCGTCTGCCAGCGACGTCCGAGCTTGCGCACCATCGCGCGCGGCGACGTGACCGCGAGCGCGATCAGCAGCACGAACGCGGCGAAGCCCACCGTGATGAACGGCCGCTTGCCGATGTCCTTCAGAATCTCCGCAACATCGAACCACTTGTCGAACCACAGGTACGTGGTGAAATGCAGCGTCGCGTAGAAGAACGTGTAGAGCCCGAGCATGCGGCGCAAACGCACGAACGCGGCGACGCCGGTCAGACGGCGTAGCGGCGTCACCGCGAGCGTGATGCACAGGAACACGAGCGTCCACAGGCCGGTCGAGCGTGTGATGAATTCAATCGGATTCGCGCCGAGCCGGTCGGTCAGGCCGAACAGCACGAGGCGCGCGAGAGGATAGAGCGCCGCGATGAAGACTGCGACTTTGGTGGGCACGACCCAGCGCGCGCCGCCGGTGGAACGCGGCTTCGCCGCCGACGCCATCCGCCGCGTCGCAGGCTCGGTGCGGGTGACAGTTTGCGTATCGGAAACCATCGCGCTCGCCCTAGAAGTTCTTCTTCAGGTCCATGCCCTGATAGAGCGACGCGACCTGATCGCCGTAACCGTTGAACATCAGCGTCTTGCGTTTCGGCGTGAAAAAGCCGTCTTCGCCGATGCGCCGTTCAGTGGCTTGACTCCAGCGCGGATGATCGACATTCGGATTCACGTTCGAATAAAACCCATATTCGTTCGACGCGTACGTGTTCCAGCTCGTCGGCGGCTGCTTCTCGACGAAGCGGATTTTCACGAGCGACTTCGCGCTCTTGAAGCCGTACTTCCACGGCACCACGACGCGCACCGGCGCGCCGTTCTGATTCGGCAGCACCTGGCCGTAGAGGCCCATCGTCAGTAGCGTCAGCGGATGCATCGCCTCGTCCATCCGCAGGCCTTCGGAGTAAGGCCAATCGAGTATGGGTGCCGACAACCCTGGCATCTGCGACGGATCGGCGAGCGTGATGAACTGCACGTACTTTGCATTGCCGGTCGGTTCGACGCGTTTGATCAGCTCCGACAGCGAGACGCCGATCCACGGCACCACGATCGACCAACCTTCGACGCAGCGATGCCGGTACACACGCTCCTCGAGCGGCGCGAGCTTCAGCAGATCGTCGATGTCGTACACCTTCGGATTCTTGATCTCGCCCTCGACGCTCACCTTCCACGGATGCGGCCGCAACGTGCCCGCGCGCTGCGAGGGGTCGGATTTATCGGTGCCGAACTCGTAGAAATTGTTGTAGGTGGTGATGTCCTTGTACGGCGTGATCTTGTCGAGCGCGACGAACCTGGTGTTGGTTTTCGCCGCGAGCTTCTGCGCCTTCGGATCGGGCGACGAGTAGGTCGCGAGCGCCTCGCCGCTCACGCCGATCAGGCCGCCGAGCGCCATCGCGCCCGCCGCCTGCAGGATGCGTCGCCGGTTCTCGAACACGTGCCGCGGCGCGATTTCGCTGCGCGCGATGTCATCGCCGGTCAGTTGAATTCTGTCGCTTCGCTTGATCCACATCGTGCTACTCCTTGCCGGCCCGCCGCGTCGCGCGCGTTGCGGAGCCTTATTGATGATCGCCCCTTTGGGGGCGTCTGTCATCCATGGGTAGTTGCTCTGGTGCTCGACTGGCGAACACCGGGGAGCAACGAATATTCCATCGGCCATAAAAAAACCGCCGGTGCGAAAGCACGCGGCGGTTCTTAGTCGGTTCAGCGCGGCGGATCTTACAGCTTGCCGTAGCTATGCAAGCCCGACAGGAACATGTTCACGCCGAGGAACGCGAAGCTCGTGACCAGCAGCCCGGTCAGCGCCCACCACGCGGCGAGCGCGCCGCGCAGGCCCTTCATCATACGCATGTGCAGCCAGGCCGCGTAGTTCAGCCACACGATCAGCGCCCACGTCTCCTTCGGGTCCCAGCTCCAGTAGCCGCCCCAGGCTTGGGCGGCCCACAGCGCGCCGAGAATCGTCGCGATCGTGAAGAACGCGAAGCCGACCGCGATCGACTTGTACATCACGTCGTCGAGCACGTCGAGCGCCGGCAGACGATCCGCGAGCACGCCGCGTTCCTTCGCCAGATATGCGACGCCGACCATCGCCGACAGCGCGAAGCTGCCATAGCCGATGAAGTTCGCCGGCACGTGAATCTTCATCCACCAGCTTTGCAGCGCCGGCACGAGCGGCTGGATCTGCTGCGCGTCGCGCGCGACCGAGTACCACATCAGGAAGCCGACGGCTGCGCTGATCACGAGCAACACGAACGCGCCGAGCGCGCGCGTGTTGTAGTGCTGCTCGTAGTACAGATAGAACAGCGCGGTGATCAGGCTGAACAGCACGAACACTTCATAGAGGTTCGAAATCGGAATATGGCCGACGTCCGCGCCGATCAGATACGACTCGTACCAGCGCACCATCATGCCGACGAAGCCCATCAGCACCGCCGCCCACGTCATCGTCGAGCCGATCGCGGCGCCGGTCGGCGAGCGCGACAGCAGCGCGATCCAGTAGAACCCGGTCGCGAATACGAAGAGCGCGCTCATCCACAGGATCGCGGACTGGCTCGACAGGAAATACTTGAGGAAGAAAGCGTTGTCGGCGCGGCTCAGATCGCCGTGGTAGATCTGGATTGCGAGCAGCGACAGCGCGGCGATTCCGACCATCAGCGGACGCACCGGCTTCCAGCGCCAGCCGAGCACGACGAAAACCGGCACCGAGCACATCAGCACCAGTTTGTCGTAGTAGTTCATGAACGGGTAATAGCGCGACAGCGCGAACCCGGCGCCCCCGACGAGCGCGAGCGCGAACAGCCAGTCGACGATACCCAGGCGTTTCAGGAACGGCCGTTCGTCGAAGTTCGGGAGTTCGGGCGTGCTGCTCGCAAACGCCTTGTCGGCGCGTGAAGCAGAAGAAGAGGAGGAGGAAACCTGAGTCAAGTCCATGATCTTACCGGGTCGAATCCTGTGAGCTTGCCGACGCAGCGGCGGCCTGGCCGGCCGGGCTGGCATCGGCTGCTTCGATGAGTTTCGCGCCCAATGCGGCGCTCACGGCGGCCCGCGTCTGGACGAACTCTTTCTCGAAGTCTAGCGTCTTACGCGCGCTCGACATCGCCATTACGACGCTCGTGCCGTGGTCCGTGTCCTTGAGCCAGAACCACAGACGCCGTTCGCGAACGTAGAACATCGAGAAGATGCCCAATACGAGAAGCAGGCTGCCAAGATACACGACTTTTTTGCCCGGCGCGCGCGTCAACTGAAATACCGAAGCTTGCACCTGCTTGAATGAGTCAAGCTGCAAATAGACCGGCGATCCATACAGAAAGCTGTCGGAAATCGCATTAAGCGAACTCTGGATGAAGCGGCTCGTGTCCGCATCGGCCGGCGCGGCGGGCTCGCCGAGCCGCTGGCGCGACAGTTGCCACAAGTCCCACGTCACGCCTTCGAGCATGCGAAGCAGCAGGCCCGCCGCCTTTTCCTGCTCGCCCTTCGGTACCGAGCGGTCGATAAACCCAGCGACCGCCTGGAAGCCGCCGAGCGTTTCGCCATTCGGCATCTTCATGCTGCTGTCGGCGCCCGCAAAAAGGGTCAGCACGCGCAAGGCGCTTTCCTCCAGATGTTGCTGCAACTCCGCATTTGAACCCGGCACCGAACGCTGCGCGAATTGATGAGCGGCGATGGCCCGTTGGTTCGGGTCTTCCAGCGTGGCGCGCAGATTCATCCATTCCTTGAGCGTGCCGCCGCTGTCGGCGGGAATGCGCAGGTAGCGGAACGGGTCGTCGGGATTCAAGCGCATGCCGGCGAGGAACATTTTCTCGCCGTTCACGTCGACGGGCAGCATGTAGTTGTTGTACTCGCGCGCCTGGCCATCCTTGCCGCGAATCTTGTACTGCACCGACGGGCCGACGTTGTGCAGATCGAGCGGCTTCGACGTTTTCGCGCCGGAGCCGAGGCGCTCGTCGAACGCCTCCTTCAGCGAGTGCTGCGCGACAACCCCGCGCGCATCGTTCTGCCCGTTGCCGTTCGAGATGTTTTCGACGTTGATCGCGCGGAAGTCGGTGAATTCGACGGTCTGGCCATCGGCCAGCGGCGTGGCCGAGCTCAACGGCGCGCTGCCGCCGATCGTGCCGCCAAACGGCGCGGGCTTTGCACTCGGGCCGGACATCGGGAAGGCAGTCATCTGCATCTGCGAGCCGCCGTCCTGGAAGCTCGATTGATAAATCGACACGCCGTCGTATTCGAACGGCTTGTTGACCTCGACGCGCGCCGGCACGCGCGCGCCGGTCTTGTGATCGATCACGACGATGTCGCTCGCGAACAGCTTCGGCATGCCGGTCGAGTAGTAATCGACGATGAACTTGTTGAGCTCGATCGAAAACGGCAGGTCCTGGATCAGCGAACCATTGGGCTGATTCAGGATCGCGGTCGACACGTGCTGCCCTTCGGGTACCCACGCGTAGCCGCGGAACGTCGGGTTCGATTGCGACAGCCGATGCTCGGGCGAAATCTCGTTGATCACCGTGTTCGAGTTGATCGGCGACTTATCGAACAGCCACATTTGCAGCTTGATCGGCAGATTGCTGTCGAGCAGGCCGCCGAGGCAGATCACGACGATCGCGAGGTGCGCGGAGATGTAGCCGAACTTCGTCAGCGCGCCACGCTTCGCGGCGATCAACGTCGCGCCGTCCGACTCGCGCGTGACGAACTTGTAGCCGAGCTTCGCCGACAACCTTACGAGCACCGCCGCCGACTGCGCGCGCGTGCCGTGCACCGCGAACTCACCCTTGTGATGGAACGCGCGCAGGCTGCCTTCTCGAACCTTGTCCTTCCAGCTCTTCGCGTCGGCGACCATCTTCGGCGCATTTCGGATCACGCAGAGCGACACAGACACCATCAGGAAGCCGAGAATCAGCATGAACCACCACGAGCTGTACACCGTGTAGAGGCTCAGCGCGCGGAAGATGTCCGCCCAGAACGGACCGAACTGGTTGACGTAGTTGGGATACGGATCGTCCTGCGTGAGGACGGTACCGATGATGCTGGCGATCGACAGAATGACGAGCAGCGCAATGGCGAAACGCATCGAGCTCAGGAGCTCGATGGCGCTGCGCATGACGCGATTGCCCGACTTCGACTGCAGACCCGACGTGGTGACGCTCATTCAATCTCCGACTGAACAGCAAAAAAGGGTGAAGGGCTGTCGTAGCGACGACACCCTCACCCTTTTCTTGTTTTTCACCGGCCTCGCCGGGCCGGTTGGATTTGCGCGGACGAAGCGCTTAATGCAGGCCCGCGATGTAGTCGGCAACCGCTTTGATTTCGTTGTCCGACAGACGCGATGCTATCGCATGCATCGCGTCGTTGTTATTACGAGCGCCCGGACCTTGCGTGAACGCGGTCAATTGCGTCACCGAGTACTCGGCCCACTGCCCCGACAGGCGTGGATACTGGATCGGAATGCCCTGCCCCGTGGGCCCGTGACAGGCCGCGCAGGCCGGCACCCCGCGGTCGGCAATCCCACCGCGATAGATCTGCTGCCCCACCGCGACGGTCTTCTTGTTGTGCGCATAGCCTGGCTTTGGCGTCTGCGTCGAGAAGTAAGCCGCGACGTTGATCATGTCCTGATCGGAAAGCGCGGCGGCCATGCCCGCCATGATCGCATTGTTGCGCGCGGCCTGTTTGGCGCCCGGCTGCGCCTTGAAATCTCTGAGCTGCTTGACGAGGTACTCAGGATGCTGGCCCGCCAGTTTCGGGTATGCGCCGCCGGCACTGTTGCCGTCTGCGCCGTGACATGACGCGCATACCTGTACCGCGATTGCCTGCCCCCGATTGATGTCCGGCTTTGCCGGATCTGCTGCTCGTGCCTGAATTGCCAAACCTGAAAGACCTGCCGTTACATGAAGCACCATCAGAGTCTTGCACAGTCGATTCATTCGCACACCCTGTCTCGTCTTGTGGGATTTTAGATGTTCTGCAAAGTACGACGACGGCGACCGAGTGACCGCCAGGAGCCGCCAAGGCACGTGGGGCGGCCTCCTAAGGTTTTCAGTAAACCATCGTATTGTACAATAACTCGCTAATCGCTTAGACGCCAGTCGGGCTTGACCCCGTTCCCGCTGCGGGCTCCGCAGCTTCTCCAATCTGGCTTCCACCATGCCCTTCCTGCTCCACGAATCCCGCTTCTATACCACCGTCAATCATCTGCGCGACCTGCCGGCCACCGCGCAGCCCGAGATCGCTTTCGCGGGACGCTCGAACGCGGGCAAATCGACCGCGATCAACGTGCTCTGCAATCAGAAGCGACTTGCATTCGCAAGTAAGACGCCTGGCCGCACGCAGCACATCAATTATTTTTCGGTTGGCAAGGCGGATGAGCCGACCGCCTATCTGGTCGACCTGCCGGGCTACGGTTATGCGGAAGTGCCGGGTGCGGCGAAGGCGCACTGGGAAGCGCTGCTGTCCACGTATCTGCAATCGCGCTCGCAACTGCGCGGCATGATCCTCATGATGGATTCGCGCCGCCCTCTGACGGATCTCGATCGGCGCATGATCGAGTGGTTCGCGCCGACCGGCAAGCCGATCCACACGCTGCTCACCAAATGCGACAAATTGACGCGTCAGGAAAGCACGAACGCGTTGCGCACCGCGCAGAAGGGGCTGGCCGAATATCGGGCTGCGGGCTATCGCGGCGAACTCACCGCGCAACTGTTTTCGGCGCTCAAGCGAACGGGGCTCGATGAAGCGCATGAGCTGATCGAGAGCTGGCTGATCCCGGAGGCAGCGGGCGAAACAGGCGAAACGCCGGCCGCGGGCTGAACGCATATCAATGCAGGAATCCCGCGGCACGCGTGATATGCCTGTAAAACCCGCGTCAGAGCGCGTTTGCGGCCGCGCATAAAAAAACCCGCCGCTTGAACGGCGGGTCAAACAGCCTAATCGAAAAACGACAGGCACCCGCTCAGGGAGGAGAAGCGGGGAGGTCAGCGCTAGGCGCCTTGCTCGATCGGTATGATATACCATTGTCTCGAAAAGTTTCCGGGAGCGGAGCCAGGTGCTATTTGTCCACTCCACCTATCCACGATCTTCGATTCGATATGAGCTTCTACCCGCACTACCGTCCGCGCCGCATGCGCCGTGACGACTTCTCGCGTCGCATGATGCGCGAAAACATCCTCACGACCAACGATCTGATTTACCCCGTATTCATCGTCGAGGGAACCAACGTGCGGCAAGCCGTGCCGTCGATGCCGGGCGTCGAGCGCGTGTCGGTCGATCTGCTGATGGGCGTCGCCGGGCAGTGCGTCGAACTGGGCGTGCCGGTGTTGTCTCTGTTTCCCGCGATCGAGCCCTCGCTGAAGACACCCGAAGGCCGTGAAGCGGCCAACCCGGCGGGCCTGATCCCACGCGCGGTGCGTGAGCTGAAGAAGAATTTTCCGGAGCTCGGCGTGCTCACCGACGTGGCGCTCGATCCGTATACGAGCCATGGTCAGGACGGCGTGCTCGACGAAGCCGGCTACGTGATCAACGACGAAACCGTCGAGATCCTCGTCGAGCAGGCTCGTGCGCAGGCGGAAGCCGGCGTCGACATCGTCGCGCCGTCGGACATGATGGACGGACGCATTGGTGCGATCCGCGAAATGCTCGAGAGCGAGGACCACATCCACACGCGCATCATGGCGTACGCGGCGAAGTACGCTTCGGCGTTCTACGGCCCGTTCCGCGATGCCGTCGGTTCCGCGACGAACCTCGGCAAGAGCAACAAGATGACCTACCAGATGGACCCGGCAAATTCCAACGAGGCGCTGCGCGAAGTGCAGGCCGACATCAACGAAGGCGCGGACATGGTGATGGTCAAGCCGGGCATGCCGTATCTGGACATCGTGCGTCGCGTGAAGGACGAGTTCCAGTTCCCCACCTACGTGTACCAGGTAAGCGGCGAATACGCCATGCTGAAGGCCGCCGCGCAGAATGGCTGGCTCGATCACGACAAGGTGATGATGGAATCGCTGCTCGCGTTCAAGCGTGCAGGCGCGGACGGCGTGCTGACGTATTTCGCGCTGGATGCCGCGAAGATCCTGCGTTCGCAGAAGTAAACCAGGCGCGGTTTAGCGCGCGGCCGTCGAGAAAAAAACGGAGGCGAACCTTACGGTTTCGCCTCCGTTTTTTTGTGCTGCCGTTTGCGAAGCGGCGGTCTTGCTACGCCCCGCGGCCTTCGATTACACCCCCGATGCACTCGCCCGATCCAGTGTGCGCAGGAATTTATCCGCCGATTCGTAGCCGACCTCCCGCAACACTTCCTTGCCACCCTGATCGAAAAAAATAATCCCCGGCGGCCCGAACAGATTGAAGCGCTTGAGCAGCGCCTGGTCGTCGGTATTGTTCGCAGTGACGTCGGCGCGCAGCAGATTCATCTGCTTCAGCTTCGCCTGAACGCGCGGGTCGCTGAAGGTGAATTTCTCCATCTCCTTGCAGCTCACGCACCAGTCCGCGTAAAAATCGAGCATGGCTGGCTGCGCCGCCGTTTTGACGGCCTGGTCGAGCTGATCCGATGAACGTACCGGCGCGAACGTCAATTCGCTTTGCGGCGCCGTTGCGGCCGCGCTGGAGCCATCCTTCGCGATGCTCGCCTGATTGCCGACGCGAGCCGCGAGCACCGCCAGCGGTCGCAGCGGATCCAACGATCCCGCCGCGAGGCCAACTAGAAGCGCGGCTGCCCAAACCGCCATCACGACGCCGACCGCCCGCCCAAGCCGGTGCCATATCGAGGCGCCTGCAACCGACTTGGAAAACAGGCCGAGCGCAACCGCGGCGATCAGCAGCCAGAGGGCGCTCAACAGCATCGACGCCGCCCCGCCGAGCACCGGCCAAACAATCCACAGCGCCGCGGCCAGCAGAACGACGCCAAAGAACACTTTTACGCTGTCCATCCACTTGCCCGCGCGCGGCAGCAGTGTACCCGCGCCGAGGCCAATGATCAGCAGCGGCAGCCCGAGCCCGATGCCCATCGAGAACAGCGCCGCGCCACCGAGCACGGCGTTGCCGGTATGCGCAATGAACGCGAGCACCGCAAAAAGCGGCGCGGTCATGCAGGCGCCGACCACCAGCGCCGACAGCGCGCCCATCACGGCGACCGCGGTAAATTTGCCACCCGAGCGTCCCGCTGACCCGCTCGACATGCGATCGCGCCAGCGCGGCGGCAGTTCGAGATCCACACCGGCGATCAGCAGCAGCGCGAAAATCGTCAGAAGCCCGCCGAACGCGCCGAGCACCCACGGGTTCTGCAGCCATGCGCCGAGACTCTGCCCGACGAGTGCCGCCACGACACCCAGCACCGTGTACACGAGCGCCATCCCGACTACATACGCGAGCGACAGCGCGAAGCCACGCCTGCGCGTGACGCGCGCTCCCTCACCGATGATGATCGCCGACAGAATCGGAATCATCGGATACGAGCACGGCAGCAAGCTCAGAATGGCGCCGGCAACGAAATAAAGCCCGACGATCGCAAAAAAACCGCCACGCTGCAGCAGCGACTGCGCGTAATCGGCGCTGGTGGCGCGTTCGTACCAAGGTTCGTCGTCAGCGGCGGCCGATTGTTGCGCGCTTGGGGTCGCCGCCCTGCTGCCAGCCAGCTGCAGCGCCTCGCTGCTCACGTGGTACACGCGCTCCATCGGGGGGTAGCAGATGCCCGCGTCGGCGCAGCCCTGCGACGTCACCGCAAGATCGAACGGTCCGGCAGCCTGCTTGACCGGAATACGAATCGTCAGCTCGTTGCGATACGTCTCGACATTCTTGTTGAATGTCTGATCGAACTTCACATGACCGCCTGGCAGTTCAGGCTCGCCAAGCGTCGCCGTGCCGTTGCGGGTCGCGAACGCGAAGCGCTCGCGGTACATGTAGTAGCCGTCCGCAATCTTGTAGGTGACGACGACTTGGCCGGGGGCCTCGGTCGCGCTGAACCGGAACGCGACGGACGGGTCGAGGAAGTCGTCCGCGGCGCGCGCGAGCGTGGCGACTTGCGCGAGGAACACCCAGCCGAGCAGAAAGAATGCGGTGCGCAGCGCAGCGCGCGCGCGCCGGTCGAGACCGTTAAACATGAACAGGGCGTTGGGTTTCAGCAGTGATCCACTGCCCGTAGGCGGCGGAGGCCGTCGCTTGCCATGAGAGGATTTCCGGCGTGCCGTAGGGATGGTGAGCCTGAATGTATTGCTCCAGTTCGAGCGCGCGAGCGGCGCTGGTCTTGAACAGCAGCTGGATTTCCTGCGCGGTTTCGATCGCGCCCTGCCAGTGATAGCTCGACTGCACGCTGCGTAGCTGGGTGACGCACGCGCAAAGGCGAGCGGCGAGCGCGTCGGCTGCGAGCTTTTGAGCGCCGGCCGCATCCGGCACCGTTGTCAGCACCAAGGTCACATTCACACTCACACCAAGCTCCGGCGGCGCAGGATTTCGATCCCGATATCGTATCACCTGGCCCTGTCGCCCTGCAGGGCGCCACGCGGTGCGGCCGCGACATTTGGTCACTGCGAAGCGGCTTTCGCTATCAATGAAAAATCCGCCGCAGAAAACAAAAAAGCCAGGCGATGCGCCTGGCTTTTTGTCGAAGCAGAAAGCTTACTCAGCTTCTTGCACTTCCGTTTCTTCGACTTCCGGACGGTCGAGCAGTTCGACCAGTGCCATCGGCGCATTGTCACCGACGCGGAAGCCGAACTTCAGCACGCGCAGGTAGCCGCCCGGACGGTTTGCGTAGCGCGGGCCGAGCACGTCGAACAGCTTCGTGACCGAGTCACGATCGCGCAGGCGGTTGAACGCCAGACGACGGTTTGCGAGCGACGGCTTCTTGCCGAGCGTGATCAGCGGCTCGACGACTTTACGAAGTTCCTTGGCCTTCGGCAGCGTGGTCTTGATGACTTCGTGCTCGATCAGCGAGTTGGACATGTTACGGAGCATTGCCAAACGGTGGCTGCTCGTGCGGTTCAGTTTCCGCAGACCATGACGGTGACGCATGTTAATTCCTTCAGTTCAAAGTTTTGGTCCAGCTCTTCTATCGCACTCGTTCTGCAGCATCGACTACAAACAGTGAGCGCACGGGCCGGTAGTGACAAAAGACAAGACGCGGATTTTAAAGGAAAATCCGCGCCTTTGCCAGTACAGTACAGCGGTGCAATTCGCGGGTCCACACCCGACCGAGTTGTCCGCTTACTTGTCGAGACCAGCCGGCGGCCAGTTTTCGAGCTTCATGCCGAGCGTCAGCCCACGCGATGCCAGAACTTCCTTGATCTCGTTCAGCGACTTGCGACCCAGATTCGGAGTCTTGAGCAGTTCGTTCTCGGTACGCTGGATCAGGTCGCCGATGTAGTAGATGTTCTCGGCCTTCAGGCAGTTCGCGGAACGAACCGTCAGTTCGAGATCGTCGACCGGACGCAGCAGGATCGGATCGATCTGCGGTGCGCGCGACGGCGCTTCCGCCGCTGCTTCGGTACCTTCCAGCGCCGCGAACACCGACAACTGATCGACCAGAATGCGCGCCGATTGTCGGATCGCTTCTTCCGGCGAAATCACACCGTTGGTCTCGATGTTCATCACGAGCTTGTCGAGGTCGGTGCGCTGCTCGACGCGAGCGCTTTCGACCGCGTAGCTCACGCGACGAACCGGCGAAAACGAGGCGTCCAGCACGATCCGGCCGATGATCTTGGCCGACTCTTCACCGTAACGACGCACATTGCCCGGCACATAGCCGCGGCCCTTTTCGACCTTGATCTGCACGTCGAGCTTGCCGCCCTTCGACAGATGCGCAATCACGTGATCGGGATTGATGACTTCGCAATCGTGTGCGAGTTCGATATCGCCGGCCGTGACCACGCCTTCGCCTTCCTTCCGCAGCGTAACCGTCACTTCGTCACGATTATGCAGCTTGAAGACGACGCCCTTCAGGTTCAACAACAGGTTGACCACATCCTCTTGCACACCGTCGAGCGTCGAATACTCGTGCACGACGCCTGCAATCGTCACCTCGGTCGGGGCATAGCCCACCATCGACGACAACAGCACGCGCCGAAGCGCGTTGCCCAAGGTGTGGCCATAACCGCGTTCAAACGGCTCCATGACCACTTTCGCGTGGCTTTCGCCAAGCGATTCAACTGCAATAATCTTGGGCTTCAACAAACTGGTTTGCATAGGTTTTCCTTTTCAATACCCTCGGCTCGTTACACCGATAAGGCTGACCGGTAACAACCTGAAAATAAACAGCCGAGACGCCCCCTTGCGCAACGCAATCAGGGCGCCCCGGCCGTCAATCCGATTACCGCGAATACAATTCGACGATCAGGCTTTCGTTGATGTCGCCAGCGATGTCGCTGCGTTCCGGCTTCTGCTTGAAGGTACCTTCGAACTTCTTCGCGTCGACCGCGACCCAGCTCGGCATGCCGCCTTGCTCAGCGAGCGACAGCGCCTCAATGATGCGAGCCTGCTTGCGCTTCTGTTCGCGCACGGCGACGACGTCCCCAGCCTTCACCTGCATCGACGGGATGTTCGTTACGACGCCGTTCACCGTGATTGCCTTGTGGCCAACGAGCTGACGTGCTTCAGCGCGCGTCGAGCCAAAGCCCATGCGATACACGACGTTGTCCAGACGCGATTCGAGCAGTTGCAGCAGGTTCTCACCCGTGTTGCCCTTCAGGCGGTCTGCTTCAGCGAAGTAGCGACGGAACTGGCGCTCGAGGACACCGTAGATACGCTTTACTTTTTGCTTCTCGCGCAGCTGAGTGCCATAGTCGGACGTACGTGCGCCCGAGGTACGGCCGTGCTGGCCGGGCTTGCTGTCAAGCTTGCACTTGTCAGCGAGCGAACGGCGCGCGCTCTTCAGGAAGAGGTCAGTGCCTTCCCGGCGGGACAGCTTGGCCTTGGGGCCGATATAACGTGCCACGTTGATTCCTTCTGTGATTTATCACGCGAATGCTTCCACTCGCGCTAGTCCGAACCCTTTGAGTCGAACGGTGGGCTTAGTCAATTCAATAACACGCGCAGCCCGCCACCGCGCAAGGCGGGAACAGGCGCTCGAAATACCAGCGTCTTAGATACGACGACGCTTCGGCGGACGGCAGCCGTTATGCGGGACCGGCGTCACGTCGGAGATCGCGGTGATCTTGATGCCAAGACCATGCAGCGCGCGCACCGCCGATTCCCGGCCAGGACCGGGGCCCTTGATCCGCACTTCGAGGTTCTTCACGCCGTATTCCATCGCCACGCGGCCAGCTGATTCAGCTGCGACCTGAGCTGCAAACGGAGTCGACTTACGCGAACCCTTGAAGCCCTGACCGCCCGACGTTGCCCAGGCAAGCGCGTTGCCTTGACGGTCGGTGATCGTGATGATGGTGTTGTTGAACGACGCGTGAACGTGAACCACGCCCTCGGCGACGTTCTTCTTGACCTTCTTGCGAACGCGTTGCGCCGCGGAGTTGTTCGAAGCCTTAGCCATTACGTTTTCCTGTAACTGTCAGTTCCGCTTACTTCTTCAGCGATTGCGCTGCACGACGCGGACCCTTGCGCGTACGGGCATTCGTACGCGTACGCTGGCCGCGCAGGGGCAGACCCTTACGATGCCGCACGCCACGATAGCAGCCGAGATCCATCAGGCGCTTGATGTTCATCGTCGTTTCACGGCGCAGATCGCCTTCAACGATGAACTTGCCGACTTCTTCACGCAGCTTTTCGAGGTCTGCGTCAGTCAGGTCTTTGACCTTCTTCGAAAATGCCACACCAGCAGCGACGCAAATGTCGCGCGAGCGCGTGCGACCGACACCGTAAATAGCCGTCAGGCCGATTTCAGTATGCTGGTGATTCGGGATGTTAACCCCTGCGATACGAGCCATTGTTTTTCCTCAAACAAAAAGCGCAAGCAAAAGCGCGGCGTTCAGCCTTGACGCTGTTTGTGGCGCGGATCAGAACTGCAAATCACGCGCACAACGCCTTTGCGCTTGATAATCTTGCAATTGCGGCAAATGCGCTTAACCGATGCCATCACTTTCATGATATTACCCTTTTTTCAAATCACTTCGCCCGGAACACGATCCGCGCACGCGACAGATCGTAAGGCGTCAATTCAACCGTCACCTTGTCGCCCGGCAAGATCCGGATGTAGTGCATCCGCATTTTGCCGGATATGTGTCCCAACACGACATGGCCGTTTTCCAGCTTCACCCTGAAGGTAGCATTAGGCAGGTTCTCGATTACTTCGCCCTGCATCTGGATAACATCGTCTTTGGCCATAAGTCCTTTCAACGCATCGGGACGCCGCCGCCTTTGAAATTAGCTTTCTTCAGCAGCGATTCATACTGTTGCGACATAACGTACGACTGCACCTGCGCCATGAAATCCATTGTGACGACGACAATGATCAGCAGCGACGTTCCACCAAAATAAAACGGCACGTTCCAGCGTAGCACCAGAAATTCAGGCAGCAGGCAAACGAACACGATGTAGATCGCACCGGCAAGCGTCAAACGCGTGAGGATGCGGTCGATATATCGCGCCGTCTGATCGCCCGGGCGGATACCTGGGACGAAAGCGCCGCTCTTTTTCAGGTTGTCGGCCGTTTCCCTGCTGTTAAACACCAGTGCAGTGTAAAAGAAGCAGAAGAAGACGATCGCCAACGCGTACAGCAACACGTACACCGGTTGACCGGGCTTCAGGGCTTCGGCAACGTTGTGCAACGTGTCTGCGAACCAGCTGGTACGCGAACCCGAACTGAACCAGTTCAGGATAGTTGCCGGGAAGAGAATGATCGACGATGCGAAGATCGGTGGAATCACGCCCGACATATTCAGCTTCAGCGGCAAATGCGAAGACTGGCCGCCGTAAATCTTGTTGCCCACCTGCCGCTTCGCATAATTCACAAGTATCTTGCGCTGGCCGCGTTCGATGAACACCACCACATAGGTCACAGCAGCAATCAGCGCGACGACGATAATCGCCGAGATGATGCTCATCGAGCCGGTTCGCACCAGTTCAAAGAGACCACCGATTGCGTTCGGGAAACCCGCCGCAATACCGCCGAATATGATGATCGAGATACCGTTGCCAAGCCCGCGCTCCGTGATCTGCTCACCCAGCCACATCAGGAACATCGTGCCGGTCACCAGCGTCACAACCGTCGTCAAGCGGAATACCATCCCCGGATCGATCACGAGGCCCGGCTGATTTTCCAGAGCGACGGCAATACCGAACGCCTGGAACGTCGCCAGCACAACCGTGAAGATCCGCGTGTACTGCGTAATCTTTCGCTGACCTGCCTGCCCTTCCTTTTTCAGCGCTTCGAGCTGCGGCGAAACAATCGCCAGCAACTGCATGATGATCGACGCCGAAATGTACGGCATGATCCCCAGCGCGAAAATCGTGAACCGCGAAAGTGCGCCACCCGAGAACATGTTAAACATGCCAAGGATGCCGCCCGACTGGCTTTGGAACAGTTTCGCCAGTTGGTCCGGGTCGATACCCGGCACCGGAATATGCGCGCCGATACGGTAGACGACTAGCGCCAGCAGCAGGAACACTGCTCGCCGGCGCAAATCGCCAAACTTCGCCGCGCTGCGACCGGGTTTTGCGAGACTCGGGCTGTTAGCCAAGTACCTTCTCCGATGCAAGTGCTAGTGACGGCAATTAACTCGCGCGTTACTCGGCAAAAGAGCCACCGGCTGCCTCGATAGCAGCACGTGCGCCCTTCGTCGCACCCAGACCTTTCACAACGACCTTGCGCTTGAGCTCGCCCGTTGCAATGATCTTGGCGCTACGGATCAGCTCGCCGACGAGGCCGGCTTGCTTGAGAGCCAGCAGATCGATTTCGTCGACCGGCAGCTTCTCCAGATCCGAAAGACGTACTTCACCGACGAATTCCTTCGTCAGCGAGGTGAAGCCACGCTTCGGCAGGCGACGTTGCAGCGGCATTTGACCGCCTTCAAAGCCAACCTTGTGAAAGCCGCCCGAACGCGACTTCTGACCCTTGTGACCACGGCCAGCGGTCTTGCCGAGGCCGGAGCCGATGCCGCGACCAACGCGGCGCTTTGCGTGCTTCGCGCCTTCGGCCGGCTTCAGGTTATTCAATTCCATTATCAACTCCTTGAGTCCTGGTCAGCCGCTTAGCTGATGACCTTAACGAGGTACGAAACCTTGTTGATCATGCCGCGCACAGCCGGCGTATCCTGCAACTCGCTAACCGAGTTGAGTCGGCGCAGGCCCAGGCCACGCACCGTTGCACGGTGCGATTCACGGGTGCCGATCAGGCTCTTGACGAGCTGGACCTTGACAGTTTTATCAGACATGGTGTCCACCTTTAGCCCAGAATTTCTTCGACGGACTTGCCACGCTTCGCAGCGATGTCGGCCGGCGTGGACTGCTTGCGCAGACCATCGAGCGTCGCACGAACGAGGTTGTACGGGTTCGTCGAGCCGTGGCTCTTGGCCACAACGTTCTGCACGCCCATCACGTCGAACACGGCGCGCATCGGGCCGCCTGCGATCACGCCGGTACCGTCCTTCGCCGGAGCGAGGAGGACCATCGATGCGCCGTGCTTACCGTGCACTTCGTGTTGCAAGGTACCGTTCTTCAACGGCACCTTGAACATGTTGCGGCGAGCCTGTTCCATCGCCTTCTGGACAGCGACCGGCACTTCCTTCGCCTTGCCCTTGCCCATACCGACGCGGCCATCACCGTCGCCAACCACGGTCAGTGCAGCGAAGCCGAGAATACGGCCACCCTTCACGACTTTGGTCACGCGGTTAACCGCGATCATTTTTTCACGAAGGCCGTCGTCGCGTTCGTCAGCCTGAACTTTAGCTTGCATCTTTGCCATGACGAATTCTTCCCTTAGAACTTGAGTCCGGCTTCGCGCGCCGCGTCAGCCAGCGCTTTCACGCGGCCGTGGTAACGGAAACCCGAACGGTCGAAGGCGACGGATTCGATGCCGACAGCCTTAGCCTTTTCTGCAATGCGCTTGCCGATCAGGGTTGCAGCAGCAACGTTGCCGCCCTTTCCCGATTGATCGGCCAGTTGCGCACGCACTTCGGCTTCGAGCGTCGACGCGCTAGCGAGCACCTTGGTGCCGCACGGCGAGAACACTTGCGCATAGATGTGCGTGTTCGTGCGATGCACGGCGAGACGCGCGACCTGCAGCTCAGCGATCTTGATACGCGTCTGACGAGCGCGGCGCAGGCGAGATTGAGTCTTATCCATGATTGCGCACCCTTACTTCTTCTTCGTTTCTTTGAGGATCACAACCTCATCGGCGTAACGCACGCCCTTGCCCTTGTAGGGCTCCGGCGGGCGGTAGCCGCGCACTTCTGCAGCGACTTGACCGACTTGTTGCTTGTTGATCCCCTTGATCACGATTTCGGTTTGCGACGGGGTTTCTGCCTTGACGCCAGCCGGCATCTGGTGCACCACCGGGTGCGAGAAACCCAGCGACAGGTTCAGCTTGTCGCCTTGCGCTTGTGCGCGGTAACCGACGCCGACCAGCGTCAGCTTGCGCTCGAAACCCTTCGTCACGCCGTGCACCATGTTCGCAACCAGCGCGCGCATCGTGCCCGACATCGCATTCGCCTCGCGACTTTCATCGACCGGCTCGAACTTCAGCGTGCCGCTGTCGTTCACTACCTTCACGAGGCTGTTGGCAGCCTGCGAAATCGTACCCAGCGGACCCTTGACAGTAATGCTGTCGGCGCTCAGGGCCACTTCCGCGCCTTGCAGCGCGATTGGGCTCTTACCTACTCGAGACATGTTTCTCTCCTTTCGGCCTTAAGCGACATAGCAGATGACTTCGCCGCCAACGCCCGTTGCACGTGCCTTGCGGTCCGTCATCACGCCCTTCGGCGTCGACACGATTGCCACGCCCAAGCCATTCATGACCACGGGGATGTCGTTACGGCCGCGGTACACACGCAGACCAGGCTTCGAGACGCGTTCAATGCGCTCGATGACCGGACGGCCAGCGTAATACTTCAACACGATGTTCAATTCCGACTTCGCACCTTCGGACTTCACTGCGAAATCGTCGATATAACCTTCGTCCTTCAGGACCTGCGCAATCGCAACCTTGACTTTCGACGAGGGCATAGTCACCGAAACCTTCTCGACCATCTGCGCATTGCGGATGCGAGTCAGCATATCGGCGATAGGATCACTCATGCTCATTTATGTTTCTCCTATTACCAGCTCGCCTTGGTCAGGCCAGGGATCTCGCCGCGGAACGCGATTTCGCGAATCTTGTTACGCGCCAGCCCGAATTTACGGAACGTGCCGCGCGGACGACCGGTAATTGCGCAACGGTTGCGCTTACGGGTCGGGTTAGAGTTTCGCGGCAGTTGCTGCAGTTCCAGGCGTGCTGCGTAATGCTCTTCTTCCGACTTGCTCGTATCGCCAATGATTGCCTTCAATGCTGCACGCTTGGGAGCGTACTTGGCGGCGAGGCGAGCACGCTTCTTTTCACGTTCGATCAGTGCCAGTTTAGCCACGGTAACCTCAGTTTCTGAACGGGAACTTGAAGCTGGCGAGCAGAGCCTTTGCTTCGTCGTCAGTCTTCGCAGTCGTCGTGATGCTGATGTTCAGCCCACGCAGTGCGTCGATCTTGTCGTAGTCGATTTCGGGGAAAATGATCTGCTCTTTCACACCGACGTTGTAGTTGCCGCGACCATCGAACGCCTTGCCCGACACGCCACGGAAGTCGCGCACACGGGGGAGCGCAACCGTCACGAAACGGTCCAGGAATTCGTACATTGCCTGGCCACGCAGCGTGACCATTGCACCGATCGGATAGCCCTGACGGATCTTGAAGCCAGCGATTGCCTTGCGTGCCTTCGTGATCACCGGCTTCTGGCCCGCGATCTTCGTCAGATCGCCAACGGCGTTTTCGATGATCTTCTTGTCAGCAACGGCTTCGCCAAGGCCCATGTTCAGGGTGATCTTGGTGATGCGCGGCACTTCCATCACGGACTTGTAACCGAACTTCTCGATGAGGCCGGGTACAACCTTCTCTTTGTAAAACTCTTGCAAACGAGCCATTTTTTACTCCGCAGCGTCAGGCGCTCAGTACGGCACCGGTCGTCTTCAGGAAACGGACCTTCTTGCCCCCTTCGACCTTGATGCCTACACGCGATGGCTTGCCATTCGCGTCCACCAATGCGACGTTCGAAATTTGCAGCGGCATCGTCTTGGCTTCCACGCCGCCCGTCGTACCCTTCATCGGGTTCGGCTTGACGTGCTTCTTGACGAGGTTGATGCCCTCGACAGTCACGGTCTCGCCGTGAACGGCCAGCACCACGCCACGCTTGCCCTTATCTTTGCCGGTGATGACGATAACTTCGTCACTCTTGCGAATCTTGTTCATCGCGACTCCTTACAGCACTTCAGGCGCCAGCGAAACGATCTTCATGAATCGTTCGCTACGCAACTCGCGCGTGACAGGCCCAAAAATACGGGTACCGATCGGTTCGAGCTTGGTGTTGAGCAACACAGCCGCGTTGCCGTCGAACTTGATCAGCGAGCCGTCCTGACGACGCACGCCCTTGGCGGTGCGAACCACCACGGCGTTGTAGATTTCGCCTTTCTTCACGCGCCCGCGCGGCGTTGCCTCTTTGACAGTCACCTTGATGATGTCGCCAATGCTGGCATAACGACGCTTCGAGCCGCCGAGCACCTTGATGCACATGACTTCACGTGCACCCGTGTTGTCGGCCACTTCAAGCCGAGTTTCGGTCTGGATCATGGTTTATCTTTCCCAACTTAATCCGGTCACGCCACCATGGCGCTTCCCGGTCAGTCTTGGTCCCGTCAGCCGATCGGCTGCTTGGGTTAGAACAGCAGCGACGGCAAACGAAACCCGCCATCGCAATCCGGTGAATCCTTCGGTCTGGGCTGGCGCCCGAACCGCTTCCCCCACCAACTTCGCCCGCGACGGGGCTCCCACAAAGAGGGAAGACCGAAATTATATCAAATAATCTCGGTCTTGCAAGCGAAACTTACTGCGATTTCAACTACTTCTACAGCTTTGCGACATTAGATGACGCGAGCAGCCTCGACCAGGCGAGCCACAACCCAAGCCTTCGTCTTCGAAATCGGACGAGTTTCCTGGATTTCAACGAGGTCACCCTCGTTGTAGGTGTTCGCGTCGTCATGCGCGTGGTACTTCTTCGACCGCACGACGTACTTGCCGTAGATCGGGTGCTTCACGCGGTGCTCGACCAGCACGGTAACCGTCTTGTCCATCTTGTTGCTGACGACCTTGCCGACCAGCGTCCGCTTGAGCGAGGTTTTTACGCTATCGTTCATTTCTGGTTCGCCTTCTCAGTCAGGACGGTCCGCACACGCGCGATGTCGCGACGGACCTTCTTCAGCTGGCTCGTGTTCGTGAGCTGCTGGGTCGCGAGTTGCATGCGCAGGCCGAATTGCGCCTTCAACAGGTCCGACAGCTCCTTGTTGAGCGCGGCCTGATCTTTCTGGTGAAGTTCGGAAGCCTTCATCATTTGCTCCTTAGGCGCCGAGCTGACGCACGATAAACGTCGTCTTCAGCGGCAGCTTCGCTGCAGCCAGACGGAACGCTTCGCGCGCCAGTTCTTCGGTTACGCCGTCCATTTCGTACAGCATCTTGCCCGGTTGAATCTCAGCGACGTAGTACTCCGGGTTACCCTTACCGTTACCCATACGCACTTCCGCCGGCTTGGTCGAGATCGGCTTGTCCGGGAAGATCCGGATCCAGATGCGGCCACCGCGCTTGATGTGACGCGTCATTGCACGACGCGCCGCTTCAATCTGGCGCGCGGTCAGACGGCCACGACCGACAGCCTTCAGGCCGAACTCACCGAACGACACCGCGTTGCCGCGGGTAGCAACGCCGGTGTTACGACCTTTCTGCTCTTTGCGATACTTTCTGCGTTTCGGTTGCAGCATCGTTATTCTCCAGTCTTCCCGTCGCCGCCGGCACCGCCAGCACGTCGGGGAGCGCCACGGCGTGCACCTGCCGGGCCACCACCTTCGCCATCACGACGCGGACGGCGATCGCCACCCGGACGTGCATTGCGGCGCGGACGCTTTTCTTCGGCGACTTCTTCGACCACCGGTGCGTCGTTGCGGCCGAGCGTGTCGCCCTTGTAGACCCACACCTTCACGCCGATGATGCCGTACGTCGTCTTTGCTTCCGACGTTGCGTAGTCGATATCCGCACGCAGCGTATGAAGCGGCACGCGACCTTCGCGATACCATTCCGTACGGGCGATTTCGATACCGTTCAGACGGCCAGCGCTCATGATCTTGATGCCTTGAGCACCCAGACGCATCGCGTTCTGCATCGCACGCTTCATCGCGCGGCGGAACATGATCCGGCGCTCGAGCTGTTGCGTGATCGAATCAGCGATCAGTTGCGCGTCCGTTTCCGGCTTGCGGATTTCTTCGATGTTGACGTGAACCGGAACGCCCATGCGCTTTTGCAGCTCGGACTTCAGCAGTTCGATGTCTTCACCCTTCTTGCCGATCACGACACCCGGACGCGAGCTGAAAATCGTGATACGCGCGTTCTTTGCAGGACGCTCGATCACAACGCGGCCGACGGACGCGTTCTTCAGCTTCTTCTTCAGGTATTCACGAACACCGATGTCTTCCTGCAACATCGCCGCGAAATTGTTGTTGTTCGCGTACCAACGCGAAGCCCAATTGCGGCTGACGGCCAAACGGAAGCCAGTCGGATGAATTTTCTGTCCCATCGTATGACCCCTTAATTCCCGACCGTCACAGTGATGTGACAGGATTGCTTCTCGATGCGGTTACCGCGGCCTTTAGCGCGCGCGGTGAAACGCTTCAGCGATGCTGCCTTGTCGACGTAGATGCTCTTGATCTTGAGCTCGTCGATATCGGCGCCTTCATTGTGCTCCGCATTCGCGATCGCCGACAGCACGACCTTTTTCACGATCCCCGCAGCCTTCTTCGGCGAGAACGTCAGAACGTTCAGCGCCTTGTCGACCGGCAAACCGCGGATCTGGTCAGCCACAAGGCGCGTTTTCTGCGCCGAGATGCGGGCACCGCGATGAATTGCTTTCACTTCCATCTTGATTGCCCCTTATTTCTTGGCCTTCTTGTCGGCCGCGTGTCCCTTGAACGTACGGGTCAGTGCGAACTCGCCAAGCTTGTGGCCGACCATGTTTTCCGTGACATACACCGGAACGTGTTGACGGCCGTTGTGAACGGCGATCGTCAGGCCGATGAAGTCCGGCAGGATCGTCGAGCGACGCGACCAGGTCTTGATCGGTTTCTTGTCACGCGATGCTGCAGCCGCCTCAACCTTCTTCAGCAAATGGGCGTCGCAGAACGGACCTTTCTTAATAGAACGTGCCATTGCCTACTCCTTAACGCTTGTGACGGCGCTGGACGATCATGCTCGTCGTGCGCTTGTTGCTGCGGGTGCGATAGCCCTTCGTCGGCGTGCCCCACGGGCTCACCGGATCGCGGCCTGCCGCAGTCTTGCCCTCGCCACCACCGTGCGGGTGGTCGACCGGGTTCATTGCAACGCCACGCACCGTCGGGCGGATACCGCGCCAGCGGTTCGCACCAGCCTTACCGATTTGACGGAGGCTATGCTCTTCGTTGCCTACTTCACCGATCGTTGCGCGGCATTCAACGTGAACGCGGCGGATTTCGCCCGAACGCAGACGAACCTGCGCGTAGATGCCTTCGCGAGCCAGCAGCATCGCCGACGTACCCGCCGAACGCGCCATTTGCGCGCCCTTGCCCGGCAGCATTTCGATGCAGTGAATCGTCGTACCGACCGGGATGTTGCGGATCGGCAGCGTGTTACCTGCGCGGATCGGCGCCTCCGAACCCGACATCAGCTGTTGACCGACGGCAATACCCTTCGGAGCGATGATGTAGCGGCGCTCGCCGTCTGCGTACAGAACCAGCGCGATGTTCGCGCTACGGTTCGGGTCGTACTCGAGACGCTCGACCTTTGCGGGAATACCATCCTTCGTGCGACGGAAGTCGACGACACGATAGTGATGCTTGTGACCACCACCCTTGTGACGCGTGGTGATGTGACCGTTGTTGTTACGGCCGGCGGTCGACGACTGCGTGTCGAGCAGCGCTGCGAACGGCTTGCCCTTGTGCAGTTCCTTGTTGACCACCTTGACCATCGCGCGGCGACCCGGCGAAGTCGGCTTAACTTTCACGATTGCCATGATTACTTGGCCTCCGCTTCAAAGTTGATTTCCTGGCCGGGCTTCAGGCAGACGTACGCCTTCTTCACGTCCTTGCGCTTGCCCATGAAGCGACCAAAGCGCTTGGCTTTGCCCTTCGCGACCAGCACGTTGACGGAATCGACTTCCACCTTGAACAGCAGCTCGACTGCAGCTTTCACTTCCTGCTTCGTGGCATCCGGCGCGACTTCGAACACAACCTGTTCGTTCTTGTCGGCCACCAGCGTCGCCTTTTCGGAGACCACCGGCGCGAGCAGGACCTGCATCAAACGATGATCGTTCTTGCGAATCTCGCTCATGACAGCAACTCCTCGATCTGGGCGACCGCAGCCTTCGTGATCAGGATCTTCTTGAAGTAGATCAGCGACAGCGGGTCGGCGTAACGCGGCTCCACAACCGCCACGTGGGCGAGGTTGCGCGACGCGAGGTACAGGTTTTCGTCAACCGTGTCGGTAATCACCAGCACGGAATCGAGACCCATCGCCTTGAATTTTTCGGCCAGCAGCTTCGTCTTCGGCGCTTCGAGCGTCAACTCATCGACCACCGAGATGCGGCCTTCGCGGGCCAGCTGCGAGAAGATCGAGCAGAGACCTGCACGATGCATCTTCTTGTTGACCTTGTGCGAAAAGTTTTCTTCCGGCGAATTCGGGAAAATACGGCCACCGCCGCGCCACAGCGGGCTCGACGACATACCGGCACGGGCGCGGCCCGTACCCTTCTGGCGCCACGGCTTCTTGGTCGTGTGTTTGACCTGCTCACGATCCTTCTGCGCGCGGTTGCCGCTACGGGCATTCGCCTGGTACGCAACCACCACCTGGTGAATCAGGGCTTCGTTGTAGTCGCGGCCGAACACGACGTCCGACGCGCTAACGCCTGCACTTTCCTGACCATTGGCATTCAGGAGCTTAAGTTCCATTATTTCGCTCCTTTCACGGCACGCGTCTTCACGGCCGGCGTAACGAATACCTTGCCACCCTTCGCACCCGGAACGGCGCCCTTGACCAGCAGCAACTTGCGGTCAGCATCGATACGAGCGATTTCGAGGTTTTGCACCGTTACCTTCTCATCACCCATGTGACCGGTCATGCGCTTACCCGGGAAAACACGACCCGGATCCTGCGCCATACCGATCGAGCCCGGCACATTGTGCGAGCGCGAGTTACCGTGTGATGCACGGCCAGACGAGAAGTTATAACGCTTGATGGTACCGGCGTAGCCTTTACCGATCGACACGCCTTGCACGTCGACCTTCTGGCCCACTTCGAACAGCTCGGGACCAACCACGGCGCCGCTCGACAGTTCGGCAGCCTTAGCGGCATCGATCTGGAATTCTTTGAGGATTTCACCGGCTTGAACACCGGCTTTGGCGAGATGACCTGCCAACGGCTTCGTCACGCGGGATGCACGGCGCGTACCGAAGGCAACCTGCACGGCCGTGTAGCCGTCGGTTTCAACAGTCTTGATCTGCGTCACGCGGTTGTCGGACACGTCCAGCACGGTGACGGGAATTGAATCCCCTTCAGCCGTGAAGATACGGGTCATACCAACCTTGCGACCTACGAGTCCAAGGCTCATCGTTTTCTCCATTCCCGACTGCGATTGGTCGGGGCTAATTTACAAAATGCCGGCACCGCTTCGGGCATGAAACCATGCTGCAGGACGCCGACTTTTTTACGCAAATGCGCGAAAAGCTGAACAGTATAGCGAGCCTTTTCGTTTTCCGCAAGCAATCAATGACTTAGCGTTGCCCGGGTGGCCGGGCAAGGGCTGGAAGCCTTACTGCAGCTTGATTTCAACGTCCACGCCAGCCGGGAGATCCAGCTTCATGAGCGCGTCGACGGTCTTGTCCGTCGGGTCAACGATGTCCATCAGACGCTGGTGGGTGCGGATTTCGAGCTGGTCACGCGAGGTCTTGTTGACGTGCGGCGAACGCAGGATATCGAAGCGTTGAATGCGGGTCGGCAGGGGTACGGGACCACGAACAATCGCGCCAGTCCGCTTTGCCGTATCGACGATTTCAGCTGCCGATTGGTCGATCAGGCGATAGTCGAAAGCCTTCAGGCGAATGCGGATTTTCTGGTTCTGCATGACAAATTCCTTGAAAAGAGCGAGGCGATATTGCACCGCCGATTAGAAAAAGAACGTAGGCTCGGACGCTCGCGCAGAGCGAGTGCCCGAGCCCGGGCGCTACAGACTGCTACAGCAATCGTCGATGTTACTCGATGATCTTGGCGACGACACCAGCGCCGACCGTACGGCCACCTTCGCGAATTGCGAAGCGCAGACCTTCTTCCATCGCGATCGGGTTGATCAGTTTCACCGTGATCGACACGTTGTCGCCCGGCATCACCATTTCCTTGTCCTTCGGCAGCTCGATCGAGCCCGTCACGTCCGTCGTACGGAAGTAGAACTGCGGACGGTAGTTGTTGAAGAACGGCGTGTGACGGCCGCCTTCGTCCTTGCTCAGCACGTACACTTCAGCCGTGAAGTGCGTGTGCGGGTTGATCGAACCCGGCTTGGCCAGAACCTGGCCACGCTCCACGTCTTCACGCTTCGTGCCGCGCAGCAGGATACCAACGTTGTCGCCTGCCTGACCCTGGTCGAGCAGCTTGCGGAACATTTCCACGCCCGTGCAGGTCGTCTTGGCCGTTGCGCGGATACCGACGATCTCGATTTCCTCGCCAACCTTGATCACGCCGCGCTCGACGCGACCCGTCACCACCGTGCCGCGACCCGAGATCGAGAACACGTCTTCCACCGGCATNAGGAACGCACCGTCAACCGCGCGCTCCGGCGTCGGGATGTACGTGTCCAGCGCATCGGCCAGGTTCATGATCGCTACCTCGCCCAGCTCGCCCTTGTCGCCTTCCAGCGCCAGCTTGGCCGAACCCTTGATGATCGGCGTCTCATCGCCCGGGAAGTCGTACTTCGACAGAAGTTCGCGAACTTCCATCTCGACGAGTTCCAGCAGCTCGGCGTCGTCCACCATGTCGCACTTGTTCAGGAACACGATGATGTACGGAACGCCAACCTGACGCGCCAGCAGGATGTGCTCACGCGTTTGCGGCATCGGGCCGTCGGCAGCCGAGCACACCAGGATTGCGCCGTCCATCTGCGCCGCGCCCGTGATCATGTTCTTCACGTAGTCTGCGTGGCCCGGGCAGTCGACGTGTGCGTAGTGGCGGTTAGCCGTTTCGTACTCGACGTGCGCGGTGTTGATGGTAATGCCACGCGCCTTTTCTTCCGGCGCCGCGTCGATCTGGTCGTACGCCTTCGCTTCGCCGCCAAACTTCTGCGTCAGGACCGTCGTGATCGCTGCCGTCAGCGTGGTCTTGCCGTGGTCAACGTGACCGATCGTGCCCACGTTCACGTGCGGCTTGGTCCGCTCGAATTTACCTTTAGCCATGTTTCTCTTCTTTCAGAAAGTTAATCGTTGAATGACTTTGCCGCGCGATTACTTCGACTTCGCGTTGATGATCGCTTCCGACACGTTACGCGGAGCTTCAGCGTAGTGCTTGAACTCCATCGTGTACGTTGCACGGCCTTGCGTCAGCGAACGCAGAGACGTCGAGTAGCCGAACATTTCCGACAGCGGCACTTCGGCGCGAACGATCTTGCCGCCGCCAACCATGTCATCCATGCCCTGAACAATACCGCGACGGCCAGAGAGGTCACCCATCACGTTGCCCATGTAGTCTTCCGGCGTTTCGACTTCGACAGCCATCATCGGTTCGAGGATGACCGGCTGTGCCTTGCGCATCGCTTCCTTGAACGCCATCGAACCGGCCATGCGGAACGCGTTTTCGTTCGAGTCGACATCGTGGTAGGAACCGAACGTCAGGTGAACCTTCACGTCCACGACCGGGAAGCCCGCCAGCACGCCGGCCTTCAGCGTTTCCTGGATACCCTTGTCGACTGCCGGGATGTATTCACGCGGAATCACACCGCCCTTGATCTCGTCCAGGAACTCGTAGCCCTTGCCTTGCTCGTTCGGCTCGAGCGTGATGACCGCGTGACCGTACTGGCCGCGACCACCCGACTGCTTGACGAACTTGCCGTCAACGTCTTCCGCCTTGCCGCGAATCGTTTCGCGGTAAGCCACCTGCGGCTTGCCAACCGTTGCTTCGACGCCGAACTCACGCTTCATCCGGTCGACCAGAATTTCCAGGTGGAGCTCGCCCATGCCCGAAATAATGGTTTGACCCGATTCTTCGTCCGTTTGAACGCGGAACGACGGATCTTCCTGCGCCAGACGGTTCAGGGCCAGACCCATCTTTTCCTGGTCCGGCTTCGTCTTCGGCTCAACAGCCTGCGAAATCACGGGTTCCGGGAAAACCATGCGCTCGAGCACGATCGGGCTCGTCGGATCGCACAGCGTGTCGCCCGTGGTCGCGTCCTTCAGGCCGACCGCAGCGGCGATGTCGCCTGCGCGCACTTCCTTGATTTCTTCGCGCTGGTTCGCGTGCATCTGCAGAATACGGCCCAGACGTTCCTTCTTGTCCTTGGTCGCGTTCAGCAGGGTGTCGCCCGAATTCACAACGCCTGAGTAGACACGGAAGAAGATCAGTTGGCCGACGAACGGGTCGGTCATGATCTTGAATGCCAGTGCCGAGAACTTTTCGTCGTCAGCAGCGCGGCGCTCACCCTTTTCACCGTTTTCCAGCTCGCCGGTAACCGGCGGGATGTCGACCGGCGACGGCAGGAAGTCGAGCACGGCGTCCAGCATGCGCTGCACCCCCTTGTTCTTGAACGCGGTGCCGCACAGCATCGGCTGGATTTCGCAGGCGATCGTACGGTCGCGCAGACCCTTGATGATTTCCTCTTCGGTCAGCTCACCCGACTCGAGGTACTTGTTCATCATGTCTTCGTTCGCTTCCGCCGCGGCTTCGACCATCTTTTCACGCCATTCGTTGCATGTGTCGACGAGCTCTGCCGGGATGTCTTCGTACGAGAACTTGGTGCCTTGGGACGCGTCGTCCCAAATGATCGCCTTCATCTTCATCAGATCGACGACGCCCGTGAAGTTCTCTTCCGCGCCGATAGGCACGACGACCGGAACCGGGTTCGCCTTCAGACGCAGCTTGAGCTGGTCGTAGACCTTGAAGAAGTTCGCGCCGGTACGGTCCATCTTGTTGATAAACGCGAGACGGGGAACCTTGTACTTGTTAGCCTGACGCCACACGGTTTCCGACTGGGGCTGCACGCCGCCCACAGCGCAGTACACCATGCACGCGCCGTCGAGCACGCGCATCGAGCGCTCGACTTCAATCGTGAAGTCGACGTGACCCGGGGTGTCGATGATGTTGATGCGGTGTTCGGCGCGGTCGCCCGCCATGCCCTTCCAGAACGCCGTGGTAGCAGCGGAAGTAATCGTGATGCCGCGCTCCTGTTCCTGCTCCATCCAGTCCATGGTGGCAGCGCCGTCGTGAACTTCACCAATCTTGTGGTTCACGCCCGTGTAGAACAGAATGCGCTCGGTCGTCGTCGTTTTGCCGGCGTCGATGTGAGCGCTAATACCGATGTTACGGTAGCGCTCGATAGGAGTCTTGCGAGCCACTTTGATCCTCTATTGGGATGACGCGATGCGAGAGATGCCCATCGCGCTGTAACACAAACGGGCGAGGCGCCTTTGAAGCGCACCCGCCCGGAATTTCTTTCCGTTTTCCGCTAAACCCGGGGTGGGGAAGCTTAGAAACGGAAGTGCGAGAACGCCTTGTTGGCTTCTGCCATCCGGTGAACTTCGTCGCGCTTCTTCATCGCGCCGCCACGGCCTTCGGCCGCTTCGGAGAGCTCACCTGCCAGACGCAGGGCCATCGACTTCTCGCTGCGCTTCTTCGCGGCTTCACGCAGCCAACGCATCGCCAATGCCATACGACGCGACGGGCGCACTTCGACCGGAACCTGATAGTTCGCACCACCAACGCGGCGGCTCTTCACTTCGACCACCGGCTTGACGTTGTTGAGCGCCACCGTGAACACTTCCAGCGGGTCCTTGCCACCCTTGGTCTGGATCTGTTCGAAAGCGCCGTACACGATACGCTCGGCAACCGACTTCTTGCCGGAGAGCATCAGCACGTTCATGAATTTTGCTACATCAACGTTGCCAAACTTCGGATCCGGCAACACTTCCCGCTTGGGGACTTCGCGACGACGCGGCATGTTTCTTCCTTTACTTTTCAGTTGGAGCTGTTTACAGCCCCGCGGCCACCAACTAACCCGATTCATCCGTAAGACTAACCAGCCTGGTCGGGTGACCACTTACTCGATAGCACCGGCGATTCCGGCACCATCGCTATTACCGCCTTTGCAGGCGACCTGAAACTACGATCGACCGGCTAAACTACTTGCCAGCCTTGGCACGCTTCGCACCGTACTTCGAGCGAGCCTGCTTACGATCCTTGACGCCCTGGGTATCCAGCGAGCCGCGAACCATGTGGTAACGCACACCCGGCAAGTCCTTCACACGGCCGCCGCGAATCAGCACGACCGAGTGTTCCTGCAGGTTGTGGCCTTCGCCACCAATGTACGAAATGACTTCGAAGCCGTTCGTCAGACGAACCTTGGCGACCTTACGGAGTGCCGAGTTCGGCTTCTTCGGTGTCGTGGTGTACACACGGGTGCACACGCCGCGACGCTGGGGGCAGTCCTGCAAAGCCGGGCTCTTGCTCTTCGTCGTTTCCGACGTGCGGCCTTTGCGAACCAGTTGATTGATGGTTGGCATTGATTATTCCTGAAATTGAACAAAATCGACGCATCGGTTTCCGGGCAAAGCAGAAACGCCCGCGCATCGAACTTCCGGCTGGCCCGCTCACGCACGAACTGAAGTTGCGCGTAGGCATTCCAAGAACCGGAACCTAGCATAATATTCCGAAAATACTAAGGGAGTCAACAGGTTGCGGTGTTTCGCCCCTGTCAATCCGGCTAAACAGCCAGACGACGTCAGTCTGCCGCTACGACGTGCAGCAATTCGTAGCCGAAACGGTCCAGTTTACGCGCCCCCATGCCCGGAATCCCGCGCAGATCGTCGATTGAATTGGGGCCGAGACGGGCGATTTCCGCGAGCGTCGCGTCATGGAAAATCACATAAGCCGGCACTCCGTCGCTCTTCGCGGTTTCTGTGCGCCACATGCGTAGGCGCTCCCAGCGGGCCCGCTCGCGAGGGCCCATGCCAATGGTCGGATCGGCGCGCTCGCTCGTACGACCCGACGATTGACGCGTGCGTGTCGGCTTGACGTAGCGACGCATCGTCACCTTCTGCTCGCCCTTGAGCACCGGCTTGCTCGCCTCCGTCAGCACGAGCGAACCGAAGCCCTCGTGGTCGACCGTCAGGTAACCGAACGCGACGAGTTGACGAAAGATCGCACGCCACTCCGGCTCACCGAGCGCCGCGCCGATACCGAACGTGGTCAGCTTCTCGTGGCCGCGCTGCAGGATTTTTTCGCTGCGGTTGCCACGCAAAATATCTATCAGGTGCCCGGCTCCGAAATGAAAGCCGCTCGCACGCTGCGCGCGAAACACGCACGACAGCGCCATCTGAGCCTCGCGCGTTGCATCCCAGGTTGGCGGCGGCTCGAGGCAGTTGTCGCAGTTGCCGCACGGCTGGCTCGTTTCGCCGAAGTACGCGAGCAGGCGCACCCGCCGGCAAGTCGCCGTTTCGCACAAACCGAGCAGCGCGTCGAGCTTGCCGGTCTGGACGCGCTTGTGCGCGTCGTCTGCTTCGGATTCGTCGATCATCTTGCGCTGCTGCACGACGTCGCCGAGCCCGTAGGCCATCCACGCGTTCGACGGCAGTCCGTCGCGGCCCGCGCGGCCGGTCTCCTGGTAGTACCCTTCCACGCTCTTGGGCAAATCCAGATGCGCGACGAACCGCACGTCGGGTTTGTCGATGCCCATGCCGAACGCAATCGTCGCGCACATCACGATGCCTTCCTCGCGCTGGAACATCTCCTGATGTTTCTGGCGCACCTCGAACTCCATGCCGGCGTGGTACGGCAGCGCGCGCATGCCCTTTTCCTTCAGCCACTCCGCGGTTTCCTCGACCTTGCGGCGCGACAGGCAATAAACGACGCCCGCGTCGGTCGTACCGTCGGCTTTCGTATGCTCGGCGCGGATGAAGTCGAGCAGTTGCGTGCGCGCGTTGTCTTTTTCGGCGATGCGATAGCGGATGTTCGGCCGATCGAAACTCGACACGAACACGCGCGCGTCTTCGAGCGCGAGACGGTGGATGATTTCGTCGCGTGTGATCGCGTCGGCGGTCGCCGTCAGCGCGATGCGCGGGACATTCGGAAAGCGCTCGTGCAGCACCGACAACTGAATATATTCGGGCCGGAAATCGTGTCCCCATTGCGACACGCAGTGCGCTTCGTCGATCGCGAAAAGACCGATGCGCGTGCGTTCGAGCAGTTCCTGGAAGCGCGGCGTCATCAGCCGCTCCGGTGCGACGTAGAGCAGATCGATGTCGCCGTCGCGGAGCGCCCGCTCGGTGGCCACCGCCTCCGCGCTCGACAACGTTGAGTTCAGGTACGCGGCCCGCACGCCGACTTCGGTCAGCGCGGCCACCTGATCCTGCATCAGCGCGATCAGTGGCGACACCACGATGCCGGCGCCAAAGCCGCATTCGCGCCGCACCAGCGACGGGATCTGATAGCACAGCGATTTGCCGCCGCCCGTCGGCATCAGCACAAGGCAATCGCCACCGTCGGCGACGTGCTCGACAATTTCGCCCTGCTGCCCTCTGAACGCGGGATAACCGAAGACTTCATTGAGGATTTCGAGCGGTCGGGACATGTATTTGAGAGAGACGGCGAAAGGAACGGCACGCAGGCGGTGAGACGGATTTTACCAACCCATTCGTGCCGCGCCCGCGCTTTGCGACAACGTTAGCCATCGGGCCTAGGACTGCTCCGGCACGTCGCACCCATGCACGTGCAAAAAGAGCAAAAAAAAACCGCTCAGTCGAAACTGAGCGGCCTTCGTGGCTCATGAGGCAAGGCGGCTTGCGCCGCCAGCACTTACTCGCCCGAGTGTTGCTGTTCGGCAGCCGGCGTTTCCGGCGTACCGAATTCGAACGACTCTTCCGCCGCGATCTGATCGAAACGCTCGCGGTCGGCCAGTTCCTTGCTCTTGCGCGCCTTGTGGAACGCGAGACCCGTACCGGCCGGAATCAGGCGGCCGACGATCACGTTTTCCTTCAGGCCACGCAGGTCGTCGCGCTTGCCCATGATCGCCGCTTCGGTCAGCACGCGGGTCGTTTCCTGGAACGACGCCGCGGAGATGAACGAATCGGTCGACAGCGACGCCTTCGTGATACCGAGCAGCACGTTTTCGTACGTTGCCGGACGCTTGTCTTCCGCGATCATACGGTCGTTCTCGTCGAGCATGTCCGACCGCTCGACCTGTTCGCCCGGGATGAAACGCGTGTCGCCGTTGTCCGAAATCTGCACGCGGCGCAGCATCTGACGCACGATCACTTCGATGTGCTTGTCGTTGATCTTCACGCCTTGCAGACGGTACACGTCCTGCACTTCGTCCACGATGTAGCGCGACAGCGCCTCGACGCCCTGCAGACGCAGGATGTCGTGCGGATCCGCCGGTCCGTCGACGATCATTTCGCCCTTGTTGACGACCTGACCATCGTGCACCAGAACCTGCTTTTCCTTCGCGATCAGGAACTCGTGCTGGTTGCCCTCGAGGTCCGTGATAACGAGACGCTGCTTGCCCTTCGTGTCCTTACCGAACGACGTCGTACCCGTGACTTCCGCCAGGATACCCGCGTCCTTCGGCGAACGTGCTTCGAACAGTTCCGCCACACGCGGCAGACCACCGGTAATGTCACGCGTCTTCTGCGATTCGGTCGGGATACGTGCGAGCACTTCGCCGACCTGCACCTGCTGACCGTCCTTCACGGTGATCAGAGCGCCGACCTGGAAGCCGATCTGCACCGAGTGCTCGGTGTTCGGGATCTTCACTTCCTCGCCGTTCGCATCGAGCAGCTTGACCTGCGGACGCACCGTCTTCGACGCCTGCGAACCACGACGCTTCACGTCGATCACGACAAGCGTGGACAGACCCGTCACGTCGTCGATCTGTTTCGCGACCGTCACGCCTTCCTCGACGTTCTCGAACTTCACCGTACCACCGTACTCGGTGATGATCGGACGCGTCATCGGATCCCACGTGGCCAGTTGCGTGCCAGCCTTGATCTGCGCACCGTCGAGCTGCAGCAGCGTGGCGCCGTACGGCACCTTGTGACGCTCGCGCTCGCGGCCGTGATCGTCGGTGATCATCGCTTCACCCGAACGCGAGATGACGATCTGCTCGCCCTTCGCATTCGTGACGTAACGCATCGTCGACGTGAAACGCACCGTACCGTTCGACTTCGCTTCGACCGACGATGCCACCGCCGCACGCGACGCCGCGCCACCGATGTGGAACGTACGCATCGTGAGCTGCGTGCCCGGTTCACCGATTGACTGCGCCGCGATCACGCCGACCGCTTCGCCGACGTTCACCAGCGAGCCGCGGCCGAGGTCGCGACCGTAGCAGGCCGCGCACAGACCGTAGCGCGTTTCGCAGGTCAGCGGCGTGCGCACGCGCACTTCGTCGATGCCGAGGCGTTCGATGTCTTCGACCGCGTCTTCGTCGAGCAGTGTGCCCGCTTCGAACAGCGTTTCCTGCGATTCCGGGTTGACGATGTCAGCCACGGCCACGCGACCCAGGATACGGTCACGCAGCGCTTCGACCACTTCACCGCCTTCCACGAGCGCCTTCATCGCCACGCCGTTCGACGTACCGCAATCTTCCTCGACGACGACCAGATCCTGCGTCACGTCGACGAGACGACGCGTCAGGTAACCCGAGTTCGCGGTCTTCAGTGCCGTATCAGCCAGACCCTTACGTGCACCGTGGGTCGAGATGAAGTACTGCAACACGTTCAGACCTTCGCGGAAGTTCGCCGTAATCGGCGTCTCGATGATCGAGCCGTCCGGCTTCGCCATCAGACCGCGCATACCGGCCAGCTGACGGATCTGAACCGCGGAACCACGAGCGCCTGAGTCCGCCATCATGTAGATGGAGTTGAACGACTCCTGACGCGTCTGGTTGCCGTCGCGGTCCGTGACCGGTTCCGTCGACAGCTGCTCCATCATTGCCTTGCCGACCGCTTCCGACGTCGCCGACCAGATGTCGACCACGTTGTTGTAGCGCTCCTGCGCAGTGACGAGACCCGACATGTACTGACGGTCGTATTCCTTCACCTTCTTCGCGGCGTCGCCAACGATGGTTTCCTTCTGCGGCGGTACGAGCATGTCGTCGACGCAAATCGAAATACCAGCACGCGTTGCCAGACGGAAGCCCGACTGCATCAGTTGGTCGGCGAAAATCACCGTCTCACGCAGACCGCACTTGCGGAACGCGGTGTTGATCAGACGCGAGATTTCCTTCTTCTTCAGCGGCTTGTTCAGCACCGAGAACGGCAGACCCGGCGGCAGGATTTCCGACAGGATCGAGCGGCCAACCGTGGTCGCATACAGCGTGATCTTCGGTACGAACGCCGGCCCGCCTTCCAACTTGTCTTCGTTGTGGACCATTTCGGTGATCCGAACGTTGACGCGCGAGGCCAGTTCGACTTCCTTGTTCTCGTACGCGCGCAGCACTTCCGACACGCCCGTGAACGTCAGGCCTTCGCCCTTGCCGTTCACCGCTTCACGCGTCGCGTAGTACAGGCCGAGCACGATATCCTGCGACGGCACGATCGACGGATCGCCGTTAGCCGGGAACAGTACGTTGTTCGACGCGAGCATCAGCGTGCGCGCTTCCATCTGCGCTTCGAGCGACAGCGGCACGTGAACGGCCATCTGGTCACCGTCGAAGTCGGCGTTGAACGCCGCGCAAACGAGCGGGTGCAGCTGGATTGCCTTACCTTCGATCAGCACCGGCTCGAAAGCCTGGATGCCGAGACGGTGCAGCGTCGGCGCACGGTTCAGCATGACCGGATGTTCGCGGATCACCTCTTCGAGGATGTCCCACACCACCGGTGTCTGGTTCTCGACCTCCTTCTTCGCGGCCTTGATGGTGGTAGCGACACCCATCACTTCGAGCTTGTTGAAGATGAACGGCTTGAACAGTTCGAGCGCCATCAGCTTCGGCAGACCGCACTGATGCAGCTTCAGCGTCGGGCCGACCACGATCACCGAACGGCCCGAGTAGTCGACACGCTTACCGAGCAGGTTCTGACGGAAGCGACCGCCCTTACCCTTGATCATGTCCGCGAGCGACTTCAGCGGACGCTTGTTCGCACCGGTCATCGCCTTGCCGCGACGGCCGTTGTCGAGCAGCGAGTCGACGGCTTCCTGCAGCATCCGCTTTTCGTTGCGGACGATGATTTCAGGCGCCTTCAGCTCGAGCAAACGCTTCAACCGGTTGTTACGGTTGATCACGCGGCGATACAGGTCGTTCAGGTCCGACGTCGCGAAACGGCCGCCGTCGAGCGGGACGAGCGGACGCAGTTCCGGCGGCAGCACCGGCAGCACTTCGAGGACCATCCAGTCCGGCTTGATGCCCGAACGCTGGAACGCCTCGAGCACTTTCAGGCGCTTCGCGTACTTCTTGATCTTCGCTTCCGAGCCGGTGTTCTTGAGCTCCGTGCGCAGCAGCTCGACCTGCTCGTCGATGTTGATCGCGCGCAGCAGTTCGCGAATACCTTCCGCGCCCATTTCGGCACGGAATTCGTCGCCGTATTCCTCGACCTTGTTGTAGTAATCCTCTTCGGTCATGATCTGCCGCGCTTTGAGCGGCGTCATGCCCGGATCGATCACCACGTATGCTTCGAAGTACAGCACGCGCTCGATGTCGCGCAGCGTCATGTCGAGCACCATGCCCAGACGCGACGGCAGCGACTTCAGGAACCAGATGTGCGCGACCGGCGAGGCCAGCTCAATGTGGCCCATTCGCTCACGACGCACCTTCGCGAGCGTCACTTCGACGCCGCACTTCTCGCAGATCACGCCGCGGTGCTTCAGGCGCTTGTACTTGCCGCAAAGGCATTCGTAGTCCTTGATCGGACCGAAAATCTTCGCGCAGAACAGACCATCGCGCTCCGGCTTGAACGTGCGGTAGTTGATGGTTTCCGGCTTCTTGACTTCACCGAACGACCACGAACGGATCTTGTCCGGCGAGGCCAGACCGATCTTGATCGCGTCGAAAACTTCAGGTTGTTGGACTTGCTTGAATAGATCGAGCAAAGCTTTCATCGCTTCTCTCCAGTAGTCCGATTAGTTCCGGTCCAGGTCGATGTCGATACCCAGCGACCGGATTTCCTTCACCAACACGTTGAACGACTCAGGCATGCCGGCATCGATCACGTGATCGCCCTTGACCAGGTTCTCGTAAACCTTGGTCCGGCCCGTCACGTCGTCCGACTTCACCGTCAGCATTTCCTGCAGCACGTACGATGCGCCGTACGCTTCGAGCGCCCACACTTCCATTTCACCGAAACGCTGGCCACCGAACTGCGCCTTACCGCCCAACGGCTGCTGCGTGACGAGCGAGTATGGGCCCGTGGAACGCGCGTGCATCTTGTCGTCGACCAGGTGGTGCAGCTTCAGGTAGTGCATGTAGCCGACCGTCACCGTACGTTCGAACATCTCGCCCGTGCGACCGTCGAACAGACGCACCTGGTTCTTCGACGGCGTCATGCCGAGGTTTTCAGCGATGTCGTCCGGGAACGCCAGGTCCAGCGCGCGGGACATTTCTTCTTCCGTCGCACCGTCGAACACCGGCGTTGCGAACGGCACGCCTTCGCGCAGGTTCTTCGCCAGTTCGAGGATTTCGTCGTCGCTGAAGCTGTCCAGCTCTTCGGCGCGGCCCGATTCGTTGTAGATCTTGATCAGGAATTCGCGCAGTTCAGCGATCTTCGCCTGACGCTGCAGCATTTCGCCGATACGCCAGCCGAGACCCTTCGCGGCCCAACCCAGATGCACTTCGAGAACCTGACCCACGTTCATCCGCGACGGCACGCCGAGCGGGTTCAGAACGACGTCAGCCGGACGGCCGTCGGCCATGTACGGCATGTCTTCGATCGGCACGATCTTCGACACGACACCCTTGTTACCGTGACGGCCTGCCATCTTGTCGCCAGGCTGCAGACGGCGCTTCACCGCCAGATACACCTTGACCATCTTCAGCACGCCCGGCGGCAGTTCGTCGCCTTGCGTGAGCTTCTTGCGCTTCTCTTCGAACGCGAGGTCGAACTGGTGACGCTTCTCTTCGATCGAGTTCTTGATCGCTTCGAGCTGGGCCGCTGCTTCTTCATCCGCGAGGCGGATGTCGAACCAGTGATAGTGGTCCAGATCTTCGAGGTAAGCGCGGTCGATCTTCGTGCCCTTCGCGAGCTTCTTCGGACCGCCGTTCACCACCTTGCCTTCGAGCATGCGTGCGAGACGCTGGAACGCATCGCCTTCCACGATACGCAGCTGGTCGTTCAGGTCGAGACGATAGCGCTTCAGTTCATCGTCGATGATCTGTTGCGCGCGCTTGTCGCGCTGGATGCCTTCACGCGTGAATACCTGCACGTCGATCACAGTGCCGCTCATGCCCGACGGCACGCGCAGCGACGTGTCCTTCACGTCCGACGCCTTCTCACCGAAGATCGCGCGCAGCAGTTTTTCTTCCGGCGTCAGCTGGGTTTCGCCCTTCGGCGTGACCTTGCCAACCAGCACGTCGCCCGCCTCGACTTCCGCGCCGATGTACACGATGCCCGACTCGTCGAGACGGCCAAGCTGCACTTCGGCGAGATTCGAGATGTCGCGCGTGATTTCTTCCGGTCCGAGCTTCGTGTCGCGTGCAACGACGTTCAGTTCTTCGATGTGAATCGACGTGTAACGGTCGTCCGCAACGACCTTCTCCGAAATCAGGATGGAGTCTTCGAAGTTGTAGCCGTTCCATGGCATGAACGCGATCAGCATGTTCTGGCCGAGCGCGAGCTCGCCCAGATCGGTCGATGCGCCGTCAGCCAGCACGTCGCCGCGCGCAACCTTGTCGCCCATCTTCACGATCGGACGCTGGTTGATGTTCGTGTTCTGGTTCGAACGCGTGTACTTGATCAGATTGTAGATGTCGACGCCGACTTCACCCGCGACCGCTTCGTCGTCGTTCACGCGAATCACGATACGGCCCGCGTCGACGTAATCGACCACACCGCCACGCAGTGCCTGAACCGTCGTGCCCGAGTCGACCGCCACGGTGCGTTCGATGCCCGTACCGACGACCGGCTTTTCCGGACGCAGACACGGGACGGCCTGACGCTGCATGTTCGAGCCCATCAATGCGCGGTTCGCGTCGTCGTGCTCGAGGAACGGAATCAGCGAAGCTGCGACCGACACGATCTGCGACGGCGCCACGTCCATGTACTGAATGCGGTCCGGCGTGACCATCAGCGTTTCGCCCGCTTCACGCGACGACACGAGTTCGTCGGTCAGCGTGCGGTCGTCGGCCACCGCCGCGTTCGCCTGAGCGATCACGTAACGGCCTTCTTCGATCGCCGACAGATAGTCAATCTGGTCGGTCACCTTGCCGTCCGCCACCTTGCGATACGGCGTTTCGAGGAAGCCGTATTCGTTCAGGTGCGCGTACAGAGCGAGCGAGTTGATCAGACCGATGTTCGGACCTTCCGGCGTTTCAATCGGACACACACGGCCGTAGTGAGTTGGGTGCACGTCGCGGACTTCGAAGCCTGCGCGCTCACGAGTCAGACCGCCCGGGCCTAGTGCAGAAACACGACGCTTGTGCGTGATTTCCGACAGCGGATTGGTCTGGTCCATGAACTGCGACAGCTGCGACGACCCGAAGAACTCGCGAATCGCCGACGAGATCGGCTTCGAGTTGATCAGGTCGTGCGGCATCAAGTTTTCGCTTTCGGCCTGGCCGAGGCGTTCCTTCACAGCACGTTCGACACGCACGAGGCCCGCGCGGAACTGGTTCTCAGCGAGTTCGCCGACGCAGCGCACACGACGGTTGCCGAGGTGGTCGATGTCGTCCACTTCGCCCTTGCCGTTGCGCAACTCGACGAGGATCTTGATCGTCGCGAGAATGTCGTCGTCCTGCAGCGTCATCGGACCGACGATTTCATCACGGCCGACGCGCCGGTTGAACTTCATACGACCCACCTTCGACAGGTCGTACGCTTCTTCGCTGTAGAACAGACGGTTGAACAGTGCCTCGACCGCTTCTTCGGTTGGCGGCTCGCCCGGACGCATCATGCGGTAGATCGCGATACGCGCGGCCATCTTGTCGGCCGTTTCGTCGATACGCAGCGTCGACGAGATGTACGGACCCTGGTCCAGATCGTTCGTGTAGAGCGTCTGGATGTCCTTGATCTTCGCTTCGCGCAGCTTCTCGAGCACGGATTCGGTAATTTCGTCGTTGGCGTTCGCGATGACTTCACCCGTATCGCCGTCGATCACGTTCTTCGCGAGCACGCGGCCGAGCAGATAATCTTCCGGCACCGAGATGAACTTGGTCTTCGCGTTATCGAGGTCGCGAATGTGCTTGGCATTGATCCGCTTGTCCTTCTGGACGATCACGTTGCCATCGCGGTCCGTGATATCGAAGCGCGCGACTTCACCGCGCAAACGCTCCGGCACGAATTCCATCTGCGCGCCTTCCGGCATCAGCGTGAAATTGTCGAACACGAAGAAGTTTGCGAGGATCTGTTCCGGCGTCAGGCCGATTGCCTTTAGCAGGATCGTAACCGGCATCTTACGACGACGGTCGACGCGGAAGTACAGCACGTCCTTCGGGTCGAACTCGAAGTCGAGCCACGAGCCACGGTAGGGAATGATACGTGCCGAAAACAGCAGCTTGCCCGAGCTGTGCGTCTTGCCCTTGTCGTGTTCGAAGAAAACACCCGGCGAACGGTGCAGCTGCGAAACGATCACACGTTCCGTGCCGTTGATGACGAACGAACCGGTCGGCGTCATGAGCGGGATTTCGCCCATGTACACTTCCTGTTCCTTCACTTCTTTGACGACCGGCTTGCTCGGTGATTCTTTGTCGAGCAGCACCAGACGCACCTTGGCGCGCAGCGCCGAGCAGTACGTCAGACCGCGCTGCTGGCATTCCTTGATGTTGAATGCCGGCGGCGACAGCATGTAGCTGACGAACTCAAGGCGCGCGAAGCCGTTGTGCGAAACGATCGGAAAAACGGAAGTAAACGCGGCCTGCAAGCCTTCCGGCTTGCGTTGCGTAGATGACGTGTCTGCTTGCAGAAACGTGCTGAATGATTCAAGCTGGGTAGCCAGCAGGAAAGGTACTTGGTGAACGATGGGGCGCTTCGCAAAACTCTTGCGAATACGCTTCTTCTCGGTGAAGGAATATTGCATACGATCTCCGAATCACGGCGGGCATAGTTGTCGAGGCAGGATACCTTGATGAGACAACCCGAGTGTTCACCGACTGAGACCCGATGGCCGTCCGATGGCTTGAACGAACCTAGAAGCTTGGTGGTTGGCCGCTACCAACCGCTGGCTGACGGCAGCGGATGCCTGTGTTGCCCGCTACCCGACCAAACTTGCCTTCTGCAGTCGCTTCAGAAGACAAAGAGAAATGCCGGTCAAAATTACCGTGGGCGTTTTTCTTTGGCTTCTGGGAATCACATTCCTGCCGGCATACGCCCGCAAAAACGCGTCCTCCACAAAGCACAAAAAGGCCGGCGGTGAAAAACCGCCAGCCTTCGCACAGCGCGTTGAAGCTTACTTGATTTCAACCTTCGCGCCGGCTTCTTCCAACTTCTTCTTGGCTTCTTCAGCAGCAGCCTTGGGCACCGCTTCCTTAACGGGCTTCGGTGCACCGTCGACCAGATCCTTCGCTTCCTTCAGGCCGAGACCCGTCAGTTCGCGAACAGCCTTAATGACCGAAACCTTGTTTGCACCGGTTTCAGCCAAGATGACCGTGAATTCGGTCTGCTCTTCAGCAGCAGCAGCGCCGCCGGCTGCACCTGCCGGGCCAGCCACTGCAACAGCAGCTGCCGAGACGCCAAACTTTTCTTCGAACGCCTTGACCAGCTCGTTCAGTTCCAGAACCGACATCGAGCCTACGGCTTCGAGGATGTCTTCTTTTGCGATTGCCATTTGAAATACTCCTAAATTGAATTCGGATACAGCCAGCGATCAATCACGCTCGACTGAAGTGCATCACGCAGCGGCTTCTTCGCCTTGCTTCTTTTCTGCCAGCGCGGCCAGAGCGCGCGCGAAGCCAGAAACAGGTGCCTGCATAACGTACAACAGCTTAGAGAGCAGTTCTTCGCGGCTCGGGATGCTTGCCAGCGCTTGCACGCCAGCCTTGTCCATCACCTTGCCTTCGTAGGAACCAGCCTTGATGACCAACTTGTCATTGCTCTTGCTGAAGTCATTGACGACCTTAGCAGCAGCAATCGCATCTTCCGAGATGCCGTAGATCAGGGGGCCAGTCATCTGCTCTGCCAGCGGAGCAAACGGGGTACCCTCGACGGCGCGACGCGCCAGCGTGTTCTTCAACACGCGAAGGTAAACCTGTTGCTCACGCGCTTTCGCGCGCAGCTTGGTCAGATCGCCAACCGCGATTCCACGATACTCAGCCAGAACCACGGTCTGAGCTTTCGCGACTTGCGCGGCAACCTCAGCGACGACGGCCTGCTTGCTTTCTTTGTTTAGTGGCACGGTTAACCTCCAGATTCGATACACGCAGCGTGCGCCTTGTGTACCGCATTCAATAACGGCGTCCGACCAGTCAGGAGTATTTCGACCGTCAAAAATCCGTATCGCTACAGACATCCAACGGCTTCATCACTACAAAACCTTTTCGGGTTCGCCATCTGCGTTGGCTTTACATTAAGGGCCCGCCTACTTGCTGCGTGCCCACCAACGGTCTTTGACAACCGGTCGCGCGATGCAGACTGCCACCTCGCAACCGCCCAAAGCCCTTAAAAGCCGCCCCAACTCGCGCCGGAGCGGCGAAAATTCATTACTGGGCAGCGATCGACGTCTGGTCGACACGAACACCAACACCCATCGTGCTCGACAGAGCGACCTTGCGCAGATACACGCCCTTGCTCGTTGCCGGCTTCGCCTTCTGCAGCGCTTCGATCAGCGCATTCAGGTTGTTGCGCAGTGCTACCGGTTCAAACGAAGCGCGGCCGATCGTTGCGTGGATAATGCCGGCCTTGTCGACACGGAATTGCACCTGACCAGCCTTGGCGTTCTTGACCGCGGTCGCGACGTCCGGCGTGACCGTGCCAACCTTCGGGTTCGGCATCAGGCCACGCGGGCCGAGAATCTGCCCGAGCGTACCGACGATACGCATCGTGTCCGGCGAAGCGATCACGATGTCGAAGTTCAGGTTCCCGGCCTTGACCTGTTCGGCCAGGTCTTCCATACCGACGACGTCAGCACCAGCGGCACGAGCCTGCTCAGCCTTTTCGCCCTGCGCGAACACAGCGACGCGGACCGACTTACCGGTACCAGCGGGCAGCACGACCGAGCCGCGAACCACTTGATCCGACTTCTTTGCGTCAATGCCGAGTTGCACGGCGACGTCGATCGACTCGTCGAACTTCGCGCTTGCGCATTCCTTCACGAGCGACAGAGCGTCTTCGATCGGGTACAGCTTCTGACGATCCACTTTGGCTGCAAATGCTTGCAGACGCTTCGAAAGCTTAGCCATTTACACGCCCTCCACGGTGATGCCCATCGAGCGGGCGCTACCAGCGATCGTACGAACCGCTGCGTCCAGATCAGCAGCCGTCAGATCGGGCATCTTGGTCTTGGCGATATCTTCAGCTTGAGCGCGGGTGATCTTGCCGACCTTGTCGGTATGCGGCTTGCTCGAACCCTTGTCGAGCTTCGCTGCCTTCTTGATCAGAACCGTAGCCGGCGGCGTCTTCAGAACGAACGTGAAGCTCTTGTCCGCGAATGCCGTGATCACGACAGGAATCGGCAGACCCGGTTCCATCGCTTGAGTCTGCGCGTTGAACGCCTTGCAGAACTCCATGATGTTCAGGCCGCGCTGACCCAGCGCCGGACCAACCGGCGGCGACGGATTGGCTTTACCTGCAGGAATCTGCAGCTTGATAAAGCCGATAATTTTCTTTGCCATTTCGAGAACCTCTGTGGAACGCCGCCTTACGGGCGGACGCTCAGTGAGTAGTAGCGCGTGTTCGCCGACAAACTGGCTAGTTACGCTCCTCAACGGCCATTACGCGGACCGTAAGCGCGAAATACGGAACGCACCTAGCGGTGCGTTCCGTAAAATCTAGACTACAACTTTTCGACTTGGCCGAATTCCAACTCGACCGGCGTTGCGCGGCCGAAGATTGTAACGGAAACACGGACTCGCGACTTTTCGTAGTTCACTTCTTCGACGCTGCCGTTGAAATCTGTGAACGGGCCTTCTTTCACGCGCACCATCTCGCCTACCTCAAACAGGGTCTTCGGACGCGGCTTCTCCACGCCCTCCTGCATCTGCGACATGATCTTTTCAACTTCCCTAGGGGAGATCGGGCTCGGCCGATTACGCGCCCCGCCGACGAAGCCGGTCACCTTCGCCGTATTTTTCACGAGATGCCACGTTTCGTCTGTCATTTCCATTTCGACTAAAACATAGCCCGGGAAGAAACGACGTTCGGTTACTGATTTGTGACCGCCCTTTACCTCAACAACCTCTTCCGTTGGAACGAGGATCTGGCCGAACTGATCCTGCATACCAGCCCGCTCGATGCGCTCCTGAAGCGCTCGTTGCACGCTCTTCTCCATACCGGAATATGCGTGCACTACGTACCAACGTTTGCCGCTCGGGGATGCCGGAGTATCACTCATATCATTTCCAACCCAGAATCGCCGAGAAAATCGCCCACTCAATGGATTTATCACAAACCCAGAGGAAGATAGCCATCACGACTACGAAGCCGAAGACCACGAGTGTTGTTTGGGTCGCCTCTTTGCGACTCGGCCAAACTACCTTGCGGACCTCTTTGTATGAGTCATTGGCGAAAGCGATGAAACCCTTGCCAGGCGCCGAGAGAAGACCGACTGCGACACCCGCGATCGCACCAACAGCCAAGGCGGCTCCGCGGATGTACCATTCCTGGCCATTAAGCCAGAAGAACCCCACGAACCCGGCCAAGACCAGCAACACACCTGCGATCAACATCAACTTGTCGCCGGATGTATTTACAGTTTCGACGGAAGGATTCGCCATAACACCTTAACAAGCGCCACTACGGCGCGATAGTTGGCAGGGGCAGAGGGAATCGAACCCCCAACCTTCGGTTTTGGAGACCGACGCTCTGCCAGTTGAGCTATACCCCTAAACCATTTGGGGTTGACGACACCGCCAACCCCGATACAACCGATTATCGAGAACTCTCTGGCGTTACTCGATGATCTTGGCGACGACACCAGCGCCGACCGTACGGCCACCTTCGCGAATTGCGAAGCGCAGACCTTCTTCCATCGCGATCGGGTTGATCAGTTTCACCGTGATCGACACGTTGTCGCCCGGCATCACCATTTCCTTGTCCTTCGGCAGCTCGATCGAGCCCGTCACGTCCGTCGTACGGAAGTAGAACTGCGGACGGTAGTTGTTGAAGAACGGCGTGTGACGGCCGCCTTCGTCCTTGCTCAGCACGTACACTTCAGCCGTGAAGTGCGTGTGCGGGTTGATCGAACCCGGCTTGGCCAGAACCTGGCCACGCTCCACGTCTTCACGCTTCGTGCCGCGCAGCAGGATACCAACGTTGTCGCCTGCCTGACCCTGGTCGAGCAGCTTGCGGAACATTTCCACGCCCGTGCAGGTCGTCTTGGCCGTTGCGCGGATACCGACGATCTCGATTTCCTCGCCAACCTTGATCACGCCGCGCTCGACGCGACCCGTCACCACCGTGCCGCGACCCGAGATCGAGAACACGTCTTCCACCGGCATCAGGAACGCACCGTCAACCGCGCGCTCCGGCGTCGGGATGTACGTGTCCAGCGCATCGGCCAGGTTCATGATCGCTACCTCGCCCAGCTCGCCCTTGTCGCCTTCCAGCGCCAGCTTGGCCGAACCCTTGATGATCGGCGTCTCATCGCCCGGGAAGTCGTACTTCGACAGAAGTTCGCGAACTTCCATCTCGACGAGTTCCAGCAGCTCGGCGTCGTCCACCATGTCGCACTTGTTCAGGAACACGATGATGTACGGAACGCCAACCTGACGCGCCAGCAGGATGTGCTCACGCGTTTGCGGCATCGGGCCGTCGGCAGCCGAGCACACCAGGATTGCGCCGTCCATCTGCGCCGCGCCCGTGATCATGTTCTTCACGTAGTCTGCGTGGCCCGGGCAGTCGACGTGTGCGTAGTGGCGGTTAGCCGTTTCGTACTCGACGTGCGCGGTGTTGATGGTAATGCCACGCGCCTTTTCTTCCGGCGCCGCGTCGATCTGGTCGTACGCCTTCGCTTCGCCGCCAAACTTCTGCGTCAGGACCGTCGTGATCGCTGCCGTCAGCGTGGTCTTGCCGTGGTCAACGTGACCGATCGTGCCCACGTTCACGTGCGGCTTGGTCCGCTCAAACTTACCCTTGGCCATTTTCGACTCCTAAGAGGATTTTCCGTACGTTGCGCCGGGCGCAAACAATCACCGATTACTTCTGGTGCCCATGGGCAGGATCGAACTGCCGACCTCTCCCTTACCAAGGGAGTGCTCTACCACTGAGCCACATGGGCGCTACCTCTGTGTTGCTGGAGCGGGTGAAGGGAATCGAACCCTCGTCGTAAGCTTGGAAGGCTTCTGCTCTACCATTGAGCTACACCCGCAGGATCATGGATTCCCAACAACTGCTACATCTTGCATTCTGGTGGAGGAGGTTGGATTCGAACCAACGTAGGCGTAAGCCAACAGATTTACAGTCTGCCCCCTTTAGCCACTCGGGCACCCCTCCGCAGAGAACTGACGATTATGGGGGAACAATGTCTCTTTGTCAAGGGCTGCTTGACCGTTCCGATCCCAACGCTCTCATTTATATAGTGATTGACTGTTAGCCGTCCGTAAACGCAAAAACCCCACCGCGGCGGGTGGGGTTTCTGACTGGGGGGGAGCCTGACGATTACCTACTTTCACACGGGCAATCCGCACTATCAT